>JAUIAC010000096.1 GCA_030425545.1 bacterium
CGCGCATGCGCGGGTCGGCGCTCGCGGCCAGCAGGTCGGGCTGCGCCGCGCCGCACCACACCACGCGGTGGATCCGGGGCGCGGGCGTCGCGCGCGAGAGCACGAACTGGGCGCCGTGGTGCAGCAGAGCCGCGGGGCTGCCGTCCACCGGCAGACGCGGCGCCAGCTCGGCGGCGAGGGCCACGAGGCGGTCGAAGCTCCGCAGCAGCACGGCCACCTCGTCGGCGGACCACAGCCCGCGCACCACCGCGAAGCCGTCGCGGTGCCAGTCGCGGGCGAGGGTGTCGGTCCAAGGGCTACGCATGGGGCTCCGTCGGGCTGAGGGTCGGCGCGTGGCTCGCGGGTGGCGGGTGGCGCCCTGGGGTCGGCGCGCCGCCGATGGGTGGGCCCGCGCAAGGACGTCCCAGGCCGAGCTGTCCGGCCCAGCAGCGGAGCTCCAGGTCGAGCCGCCAGGGCCGGCAGTACAGCGGGTTGGCCTCACAGCGGAAGGGGCCGCCGGCCGGCGTGAGGAAGGCGCTTCGGTTCTCGCGGTGGTGGTCTGCCGTGCCACCCCGCTGCAGCCGGTCGGCGCGGTCTTGTGGCGAGAGCGTCGCCCCTACGAAGAGCAGCCAGGCGGCCACGTGGGCGCGGTTCCATCGCCGGCCCACCGCCCGGTCGAAGGCCGGCAGCGCGCGCGCCAGGCGTCGCGCCGCCCGGTCGAGCCACGGCGTCGCGACGTTGGTGAAGGGCAGGGCCAGCACCTTGGCGTAGAAGTCCGAGTAGCCCAGCGCCTCGAGGCCATGGCCGATCAGCCCCATCAGCGTCCCAGCCAGCAGGCCGAAGAGCAGCCGACCCCCCTGGGTTCGCGGCGTCGTCGCCGGGTCGGTGAGGAAGAGCAGCAAGATCAAGGTCACCGGCGCCCAGGTGGGCGAGAACACGTGCAGCCCCGCCGTCTGGAGCAGCCACAGGGCTCCCGCGGCGCCGAGGGTCACGAGCACCACCGGCAGGCGCACCTGCACCACCAGCGCGAGCAGCACCACCACCTCGGTCATGTGCGGCGGCAGGTCGAACTCGTGCGCCCGGTCGCTGTAGCCCAGGGCCGGCACGAGCAGGTTGGCGACGCCGACCACGGCGACCCCGAAGGCCGAGGGGTTGAACACGTGTCGCCCGCGGATGCGCAGCAGGTCGCGCGAGAGCAGCGCCACGGCGACCACCGCCAGCGAGAGCGGCCAAGACGCGACGCCGAAGAGCACGATGAGGTTGGCTGAGAGCACGATGGGAGCCGGGCCCAGCCGCAGGGTCCAGCGGCCGTGGCGGACGAGCGCGAGCAGGGCGTCGAGGGCGAAGGCGAACACCAGCTGCAGGGCGATCAGCGGCAGGAAGGCCGGCAGCGCGCGCCAGTAGAGGCCCCAGTAGGCGTAGATGAGCAGCTGGATCAGCGTCGGGAGCAGGTGGGTCAGCTTCAGCTGCGCGCTCAGCACCGGGGTGTCGCCGCGCCGCGCCCGGGCCCGGAGCAGCGCCGCGAGGGCCAGCGCCACCGTCAGCCCGGCGGTCAAGGCCAGCTCGCCGAGGCCGCCCCGCAAGACGGTGGTGGCGTCGCTGCCGGCGTGGGCCGTTGTGGCCTTGGCCCAGGCCGCCGTCGGCAGCAGCAGGCAGCAGAGGGCGGCGAGGCGAGGCAGCATCGCCGCGCAGCATGCCGCTCGGGCCTCCACGGCGGCAAGGCGCGCGGGGCGCGGCGCGCTGGGGGCATCGTGCTGGGGGCGGGCCGCAGGGGCGCAGCGGTGGGTGTGAGCGTGTGTGGGCAGCGCTGGATCTCGGCGCCGACAACCCTATGCTGAAACGCGGAGAGGTGGCACAACCCAACGAACCCGCGCCCCGACACTTGGGGTCGCGCCGAGGTGTGCGCCATGAACTCCCCCCGACTTCGCCCTGGGTCCTCTTGTCTGAACCCGGCCCTGCTGGCGCTCTGCGCCGGGGTCGCGCTGCTCTCCGCGTGCGGCTCCGACGGCGGCGGGGGAGCTTGCACCGAGATCGGCTGCACCGATCAGGTCCTGCTTCAGCCGCGGGCGCCCAACGGCGAGCTGGTGCTCAAGGTGGTGGGTCACGCCACGGTCGACGGCGAGAAGATCGACATCAACTGCCTCACGCCGAGCAGCGGATCGGTGCTCTGCTCGGACCAGGGCGTCACGCTCATCGGCGTCAAGGCGTCGAGCTTCACCGTGACCTTTGGCAGCGGCGATCTCTATGTGTCGGACCACTCGGTGACGCCCACCTACGCGGCGGCGCAGCCCAACGGCGCGGGGTGCCCGCCGACCTGTCAGCAGGCGGTGGTCGACGTGGCCTTGGGGGGCGGCTTGGTGGACGGCGTGAGCCCAGACGGCGGCGGGGGCTCCGACACGGGCAGCGCAGACGCCGGCACGACGGACGCCGGCACGACGGACGCCGGCACGTCGGACGCCGGCACGTCGGACGCCGGCACGACCGACGCGGGCCCCGACCCGGACACCACGCCCGGCAAGGACACGTCGGTGCCCGGCGGCTGCTGCAACGCCAGCACGCCCTGCCAGGGCACGCAGGTGTGCGCCAAGGGCGACGTGTGCAAGCCCACCGACGAGCTCAAGAGCGGCGAGTGCTGGACGGACGCCCAGTGTGGCGCCAAGCAGTGCCTGGGGGCCCAGATCTGCCACTGCGGCGGCGCCTGCTTTGCGCCCGACAAGCCGGGCCAGTGCGGCGAGGTCGTCGACGCGGGCAGCTCGGACGCTGGCGGCTCGGACGCGGGCAGCTCAGACGCTGGCGCGACAGACGCCGGCAGCAACGACGCCGGCCCGGCGGACACCGGCAGCAAGCCCAGCTGCGAGAAGATCGACCCCAACGGCTACGGCCTGTGCGACATGGTGCTCGGCGTGGGCTGGGACGGCAGCAAGTGCGTCAACGTCTCCGGCTGCGGCTGCAAGACCGACTGCGACAAGCTCTTCAAGACCATGGCCGCCTGCAAGAGCGCCTGCCCCTGAGCCCAAGGCGGAGTCACCAGGGCTCCGCCGCGTCATCGCCGCGCCATGGATCGCCGCGCCATAGATCGCCACGCGCCCCCGTGCGTCGTTGCTGGAGAGCACTTCTCTCTCGGCATCGGAGGCGACGACCATGGGCAAGGCAACACACGCGCGACGCGCACGAATCCTCGGGCTGACCATCGGCTGTCTGCTCGCCTCGCTGGCGTGGGCTGACGCCGGCCCCGCCACCGTGCGCGGACAGGTGCGGGCTGCCGGCAGCGGCGCGCCGATCCCCGGCGCCAAGGTCTGGCTCGCCCCCCCGGGCGCGTCCGTGCGCAGCGACCGAGCGGGCCACTTCGTGCTGCGGTCGCGCCGCGCCGGTCGCGCCGTGCTCCATGTCAGCCACCCCCGCTTCGCGCCGTGGCGCGCCGCGCTGACGTTGAAGCCGGGTGGCGTGGTGACCGTGGCCCCGCGCCTGCGCCCGGTGCGTGTCAAGCTCGCCGAGGCCGCCGCGCCCAAGCCCAGCGTCCGCAGGCCCTCGCCGCGCAAGCACTACCGCCGCATGAAGATGAGCCGATCCTACGGCGTCGGCATGGGGGCCGGCGGCGGGCGCGCAGGCTTCATGATGTCGGCGCCCCGCGTGCGGGTCGGGGGCTACCTCCGCCAGGACCGGCCGAAGGACCGCGAGGGCTACGCGCACACCCCCGACGGCGACTACCACCACACCACGCAGCGGCCGCTCTCGACCTTCAGCATCGACGTGGACACCGCCAGCTACAGCAACGTCCGCCGCTTCGTGACCCAGCAGCGCCGCCTGCCCCCGGCCGACGCCGTGCGCATCGAGGAGCTGCTCAACTACTTCCCCTACGACACCCCGGAGCCGACCTCGTCGCACCCCTTCGGCGTCGCCGTGGAGCTCACCGAGGCGCCCTGGAATCCGAAGCACCGCCTCGCCCGCATCGCGGTTCAGGGGCGCAAGGTGGCGGTGAAGAACCTGCCCCCCGCCAACCTGGTCTTCCTCGTCGACGTGTCGGGCTCGATGTACAGCGCCAACAAGCTGCCGCTGCTCAAGCGCTCGCTCGCGATGCTGAGCCAGCAGCTGCGGCCGCAGGACAGCGTCGCGGTCGTGGTCTACGCCGGCGCGGCGGGCGTGGTCCTGCCGCCGACCTCTGGCGAGCGCCAGGACGTGATCCTGCGTGCCCTCGACAGCCTGCGCGCGGGCGGGTCCACGGCCGGTGGCGCGGGCATCAAGCTGGCCTACAAGGTGGCGCGGCAGGCCTTTCGCAAGGGCGGCAACAACCGGGTCATCCTGTGCACGGACGGCGACTTCAACGTCGGTCAGAGCTCGGACGGCGAGCTGGTGCGCCTGATCGAGCAGGAGCGGAAGTCGGGCGTGTTCCTGACCGTGCTGGGCTTCGGCACCGGCAACTACCAGGACGCCAAGATGCAGCAGCTCGCCGACAAGGGGAACGGCAACCACGCCTACATCGACAGCCTGCTCGAGGCCCGCAAGGTGCTGGTGGAGCAGATCGGGGGGACGCTGCTCACCATCGCCAAGGACGTGAAGATCCAGGTCGAGTTCAACCCTGCGCGGGTCCGCTCCTACCGCCTGATCGGCTACGCCAACCGCAAGCTGGCTGCGCGCGACTTCAACGACGACAAGAAGGATGCTGGCGAGCTGGGCGCGGGGCACCACGTGACCGCCCTCTACGAGATCGTGCCGGTGGGCGCTGAGGGCGGGAAGGTCGGCGGCGCGCTGCGCTACCAGCGCGCGGCGGCTACGTCGGCGTCGCAGTCGGGCGAGCTGATGCATGTGAAGCTGCGGTGGAAGAAGCCCACGGGCAGCAAGAGCACCCTCGCGACCTTCCCCGTGAGCGACCTCCCGGGCGCCCTGTCGCAGAGCTCCCAGGACCATCGCTTCGCCGCCTCGGTGGCGGCCTTCGGCATGCTGCTGCGCAAGTCCAAGCACCTCAACGGCTACAGCTGGCGCCAGACCCTGGCGCTCGCCGCGGGTGCGGTCGGCGCGGACCCCGGCGGTCACCGGGCCGCGTTCTTGAAGCTCGCACGGGCCGCCCACGGGCTCCGCTGAGCGGCCCCAAGTCTCGCGACGCCGCCTGGCCCTCGCGCCAGGCGGCGTCACGGGCGCGCTGGACCCCGGGGTCGCCTCGCCTCCTCCTCCTCACCTCGAGGCGACCCCGGGCGACAGCTGCCCGGAGACAATTCGGACCTGTACGGGCTCCCTTCGCCCGAAAACCCAGGGTGGTTGAGGCCCTCTGGCCCTGCGCACCGCCGAGGACAATGTGTCATCTATGTGACAAGAGGGAGCCGCGTCTGTAGGGTGGCCGATCTGGAGCACGCGCAGATGACCTTGATCCCCATCCAAGAACGCAGCGCTCAGGGCATCGACGCCTTCGGCCACGATCTGCTCCTGCGCCCGGCGGTGTCCTCCCACGCCTCGAGCGCGTCCGAGACGGGCGGCTCGGCAGGGAGCTCGGACGCGGAGTCGGCCTCGGCCGGGCAGCGCCCGCACCGCCTCGACGTCCGCATCCACGACACGACGCGCCTCGAGTGGATCAGCACCGTGCCGCTGGCCCAGCGCGGCGAGCGGCGCGCCTACAGCGTCGAGCTGACCCTCGACGTGCCGGAGCACCTCTGGGTGGCGCACGCCCTGTGGCCGGCCTTTCGCGCGCGGACGCGGCTGCAGACCCCGGACCACGCGGTGAACCACACCCGAGCGCGGACCCTGGTGGACGACATCCGCCACGAGGCCCTGCGCGTGGGGCGGCGCATCAAGCGCCATGAGTCCGAGCTGCGCGCGGCGGTGAGCGCGGAGGCCGATCCCCTGCCGACCCTCGAGCGGCTCTTCGCCGACGCCAAGCGCTGCCGTCAGCGGCTCCGTCGCGCCGGGGACGGCGACGACCGCGGCGCGCACACCGAGGCCCGCCTGGCGAGCGAGTACCTGTCGGTGGCCCTGCTCAGCGCCCTGGCGCGCGTCCACGAGGCCTTGGAGCCCTGGCCGGAGGCGTGCGAGCGCCTCGCGGCCGGCGTGGCGGCCGAGCGAGCCTATCGCCGCAAGCGCGGCTGGCCGACCCCGCGCGGGCGGGGGCGTCGCGGTCTCGAGCGCTGGCAGCGGCGCCGCAGCGCGTTGAAGAAGCACTTCCACCAGCTGCTCTGGCTCGACGCCCACGAGTTCGCGCCCGACGCGCGGCTCGGCAACTGGATCGCCGCCTTCGTCGCGGTCATCGCGTCGACCTGGGCCTTCGTGTGGCACGTGGCCTACATGAACGAGGTCATCACCAACGGCACCTCGGCTGTGCCGCTCTTCATGGCCGGCGCCATCGCGGGGATCCTCTACGCTGTGAAGGACCGCATCAAAGACGTCGGCCGCCGCTGGCTCTCGCGCCGCGTGCGTGAGGGCATCGCCGACAAGATCGTCCACCTGCACCTGCAGGAGCGGCTCGACCCGCGCCGGGGGCGCCTGCTCACCAGCCGGGAGCGCCTGCGCGCCGAGCGGGCCCAGCGCCTCGATCCGCTCAACCCCGCGCTGGGCAACACCCACACCGTGATGGCGCTGAGCGCCACCATGCGGCTGGAGCAGCTGGGGCTCGACGTGCCCGGCGACTGGGGCGTCGGCGGGCTCAAGCACGTGATGCGCTACGACCTGTCGGCCCTGCTGCCGCGCCTCGATCAGAGCGAGCGCCTCGTGCCGGTGACGCGCGACGACGGCCGCGTGAGGCAAGCTCCGGTGCGCAAACTCTACGCCTTGCAGCTACGATGCACGCTGCGGGACGAGCACGGCGACGCGGTCGTGCACCGCGAGGGCGAGCTGCTGCTCGACCACGACGGGCTGCGGCAGCTGCGCTTGGCCTCCCCGTCGGACTGACTGCGCGCGGCCGAGGCCTGACCCATGGTCCCTGACGACGACTTCGCTGGCGGGCCACCCCAGCAGCCTGAGGGCGAGCCCACCCACCACACCCTGCGCTGCCGGCTCTGCGGCGGCCGCAACCGGGTCCCCGTGCTGCGCGCCCTGCGCGATCTGCGCAAGCCCACGTGTGGCAAGTGCAGCGGTCGCCTGCTGCGGGTGGCGGGCGAGCCGCTCACCGACCTCACCGACGCCGACCTCGCCCACCCCTGGGACCGAGACGCCCTCGCCGCGCTGCGGGCGCTGCCGCGGGTCGACGACCTGCTCGGCGCGCTGATGGGGCGCACCGTCGACAAGGTGGCGCACTTTCGCTACCTGGGCGGCGCGCTCGAGGTGAGCTCGGTCCAGCTGCCGTCCCTGTGGGAGCTGCACCGCCGCGCGTCGGAGCGCCTGGGCATGCGCCCGCCGCCCCTCTTCGTCAGCCAGAGCCCCCAGCTCAACGCCTGGGCCATGGGGGCCGGCGAGCCCTTCGTGGTCATCACGTCGGGGCTGGTCGACCTGCTCGACGACCGCAGCGTGCAGGCGGTGCTGGGCCATGAGCTCACCCACATCCGCCTGGGGCACGTGCTCTACCGGACCCTGGCGCGGCTGCTCATGAGCGGCGGCGTGGGGCTGCTCGACCGCCTCTTCGCCATCGGCTCGCTGCTGGTGAAGCCGGTGCAGGTGGCCCTGCTGCGCTGGGTGCAGATGAGCGAGCTCTCGGCCGACCGCGGTGGGCTGCTCACCATCGCCGACCTCGACGACCACATCCGGGTCGAGATGGCCCTGGCCGGCGCGCCGAAGCGGCTGTGGCGCGAGCTCTCGCCACAGGCCTTTCTCGCCCAGGCCGACCGCTCCGAGGCGCTGCGGAGCGGCGATCTGCTGCTGCAGGTGACCGAGCTGCTCGACGACACCCAGCGCTCCCACCCGCTGCCCGTCTGGCGCGCGCATCACGCCGCCAAGTGGGCGCGCTCCGAGGCCTTCTTCCAGATCCTCGCGGGCCAGCCGCGGCCGGCGCTCGAAGACCTCTCGACGCCCTGAGCCGCCGGCGCCCCACGAGCTCCCGCAGGCGCCCCGTCCCCCAAAAATCGCTGGATATGACCTCCGAGGTCATCGCGACCATGACCTCTGCCCGGCACAGTGGCCGTCAACGGGTCGCGTGACCCGACAGGAGGTGACCCATGGACCGCTCAACCCTCGTTCGCCGCGCCCTGCAGGGCAACGCGCTCTTCTCCGTGATCACGGGGCTCGTGCTGCTGCTCGACACCGACCAGGTGGGGCTCTGGCTTGGCGTCCACGTGCCGCTGCTGCTGCGCCTGGTGGGCGGGGCCCTGCTGGTGTTCGCCGTCGACCTGGTCCACCAGTCGACTCGGCCCGAGGTGCCCACGGCGCGGGTGGCGGTGACCTGCGCGGCGGACTTCGCCTGGGTCGCTGCCACCGCGGTCCTGCTGGTCGGCTGGCACGAGCTCTTCAGCACCACGGGGGTGGTGCTCTTGGTGGCCGTGGCCGCGGTGGTCGAGCTGGCGGGCACGCTCCAGCTGGTGGGGCTGCGGCGGGTGCTGCGCGCTTGAGGTGGCCGCGCTGCTGGTAGGCTGTGGCTCACGCGGTGCCGAGCGCCGCGTCGACGGGCGCCCTGGGTGCGGGGCCGAGTGGGGGGAGCCATGGGAGTGCAGGTGCCGCCGGTGGGTCGGCTGCTCAAGGCCTGGCGAAAGTCGCGCCGCTGGTCGCAGATGGACCTGGCGCTGGAGGCCGACGTGTCGACGCGGCATCTGTCCTATGTGGAGACCGGCCGCAGCCAGGCCAGCCGCGCGATGTTGCTGCGGCTGGCGGAGGCGCTCGGGCTGCCGCTACGTGAGCGCAACCGGCTCTTGGAGGCCGGCGGCTACGTCGCCGCGTACGACGAGACGCCCCTCGACGCGCCCCCGCTCGCCGAGATCCGACGCACGCTGCAGCTCCTCATCGACCGGATGGCCCCCGCGCCCGCGTTCGCCGTCGACCGGAGCTGGAACCTGCTGCTCGCCAACCGGCCGACCACGTTGATGTTTCAGGCGCTGGGTGTCGACCCTGCGGCGATCTGCCCGGAGGGCGCGCCCAACGCGCTGCGGCTGCTCTTTCACCCCCAGGGGTTGCGGCCCCACGTGACCAACCTCGACGACGTGGCCCGCGCCATGCTCGGCCGAGCGCGGGCTGAAGACCCCGAGCTGCTCGCGTCGCTCGAGCGAGAGATGGCGGACCTGGGGGTGCCCCTCCCCGCGCCGGATCGGAGCCGTGCGCCCGCGATCCTGGTCCCGATGCAGGTGCGGGTCGGCGGCCAGGAGCGGGCGTTCTTCACCACCATCACGACGGTCGGGACGCCCACAGACGTCACCCTGCAGGAGCTGCGCATCGAGTCGCTGCTGCCCGCGGACGCGGAGACAGACGCCTGGCTGACGGCCCTGGTCGCGGCGGCGCCCGAGGACGGACCCGGCTGAGGCCGCGTGGCGACGTGTGGCGCTGCGGTAGGGCGTGCCGCGGTGTCAGGCCAGCTCGAGCACGATCTCTGGCGCAGCCGGCGGGCCGTAGGGCCCCTCGAAGCGGAGCACGCGGTGGGGCGAGCGCGCCTCGAACCAGATGTCGTAGCGCGGCAGCAGCGGCTTCACCAGGCGGGTCACCATGTTCCCCAGCGAGATCCAGTCGTTGAGATCGGGGTACATCCACACCAGCGCGGCGTCGAAGCGGCCCGCTGGGACGTCGAGCTTCACCGTCTTGCGGACCTCGTAGTAGACCCGCGCGCAGAAGCGGTCGTTGGTCCACGAGTAGACCGCGCGGCGCTGGCCGTCGAGGGGCTGCCCGCGCATGACGAAGGGCAGCATGACCTCCGGGTAGGTGGCCGCCGGCATGCGGATCGGCCCCTGGTCGAAGCGGGCGACCTCCGTGCGCGCCAGGGCCGCAGCCCCGCCCGCGGCGTCGCCCAGATCGCGCTGCAGCTCGCGGCACGCCAGCCGATCGCCTTGCAGGTCGCAGGCCAGGAACTCCCGCAGCTCGGTGCCCGCGAGCTGGTGGCGCACGTCCAGGGTCTGCGTGGTGGCGCCCAGGGTCGTGGTCACGGAGCTGCGGCCGCCGCCGTCGCCGAAGAGCGCGCGGGCGTCCAAGACGGTCTTGAACTTGCTCGTGGGCCGCGGGCGGACGCGGTAGTGGCAGGTCTCGACCAGGCCGGCCTCGGTCTGCGAAACCCCCGGATCTCCGGCGCGAAAGGGGGCCTTGCGAAAGAGCTCTTCCATGGCGATGAACCTCGTGTACGGGTGGTGCGACCGACGCGCCGAGCGGGGGCTGCGGGCCCGCTGTTGCAGGCATGCAAGGGGCGGAAGGCTGGGCCTTTTCGCCGGATTCTTCTACTCTCCCCAAGGTCGCAACGATAGATTTTGCGATCGAGACCACCCCAGCGGCGCCTCCCAACCCGAGGAGCGCCGCTGCCAACGGGCCCCCGCCCGAGAGGAGTCACCATGGCTCGCAGCACCTCTGACCGCCGCCAAGAGGGGCGCTACCCCGCGCTCGTCGCCGTGCTCAACCGCCGTCGCGAGGTCTTCGGCCTCTGTGACCGCGAGCTGGCCGAGCGCACTCGGAGCCGCTTTGGCGCGTCGAAGAACGTGAGCCAGATCCACCGCATCTTGCACGGCGACAGCGGCACCCGGCAGCGCTACGCCGAGCAGCTCGCCAACGTGGTCGACGTCGGGCGCCACGTGGCGCGCCTGCTCATCGAGTTCGAAGACGAGCTGCTGCCGCTGGAGTTCAGCGACGAGCCGCCCAAGCGGGCGCAGGCCAACGAGGTCATCGAGGCCTACGACCTCGACGAGGACATGTACGCGCTGCAGGGCGCGGTGCGCCTCTACGAGCGGGCCATGGGGCACACCGATCCCGAGAGCCTCTACATCCGCGCCGACATGAGCTTGCTCATCGGCAAGCTCGTGCGTCTGCACGGCACCTACCCGGGCTTCATCGACGACGCGCTGCGCTTTGTCGACGACGCCATGAACCTCTACCTCGAGCTGCAGACGGCGCTGCCGGCGGACGCCAACGTCGAGCAGGCGGTGGTCGCCGCGGAGATCGAGCGCGCCACCATCTACCGTCGTCGAGGGCACCTGGGCATGGCGCTGCGGGTGCTGGAGGAGTGCCGCGCCCACCACGTCAGCGTGCTGGAGCAGCGGCCGCGTCTGGACGGCAAGTGCTGGCACGGCTTTGGTGATCTCTACGAGCAGAAGAGCCTGCAGAGCGGTCACGAGGCCGACGCCCGGCGGGCGCGGGAGTCCTACGATCTCGCCCTCGCCGCCTACGGCCGTGTGGGGACCGGGCGCACGCGGGTCGACGAGCAGGCCATCGCCACCGACCTGGCGATGCTGGAGATTCGGGCCGGCGACTTCGACGCGGCGCACACGCGCATGGACGCGCTCGAGGCGCAGCACGACCTGCCCCCCACCGTGGAGGCGCGCCTGCACAACCGGCGCGCTTGGGCCTACCTGGGCCAGGGCGACATCATGAAGTGCCAACGCTTCGTGAAGAAGGCGGCGCAGGCGTCCAGCGCGGCGGGTGATCCGCTGCTGATGAGCATGGCCGAGGTGCTGCGTCTGGCGTTCTACGAGCATGTCGGCATGGAGAAGAAGGCCGACGTGCAGTACGACGCGGTGCTCGACTGGGTCTACCGCGACGGCATCCGTCACGCCGAGGTCCTCGACCCGGTGGCGCGTCGCGCGCAGGAGGGCGACCCCGACCCGCGCTCTGCCCGTCTGGGCTGGCTGCTGCGGGCGCCCTGGCTGAACGCGGTGGTGCTGGCGCTGGCGGTGGCTTGGCTGCCCGCCTGCACGGTGTCCTACGACCGCGTCGGCTATGAGGCAGGCGAGAACTACGGCCTGGCCGGCACGACCCTCGAGCTGGACGAGCAGGGCGTCGTGGCGCGGGTCGCGAGCGATCCGAAGTCCGTGGCGAGCGATCCGAAGCGCGTGCGTCGCGAGGTGTCGTCGGTGGCGAGCGACCCGAAGCTGGTCGGCTCGGATCCGAAGTCGGACCCCAAGCGGGTCAACTCGGACCCCAAGTGCGTCGCCAGCGATCCGAAGCAGGTCAAGTCGGACCCGAAGCAGGTGGAGTCGGACCCGAAGCAGGTCTCGTCGGATCCCAAGGACGTGGCGTCGGACCCCAAGAAGGTGGCGTCGGATCCCAAGGACGTGGCGTCGGACCCGAAGAAGGTGGCGTCGGAGACCAAGACGGTCAGCAAGTGCACCAGCCCCACCAGCTCCGACCCGAAGAAGCCGACCGACAGTGACCCCAAGGCGCCCGCGTCGGACGAGTCGGACCCGAAGGCGCCCATCGACACCTGCGCCTGAGTGCGCGTCGCGGTCCTGCCTTGTAGCAAGGAGAAGCGCTGGGACGTGGAGCCGGACGCGGGTCCCGTGGCGGCCGCGCGCGCCTACGTGAGCCCCCTGCATCTGGCCGCGCAGGCCTACGCCGCCCGCCACGCAGACGCGTGGGTGGTGCTCTCGGCGCTGCACGGCTTCCTCCGTCCGGACGACCTGGTCCCCGCGGCCTACGACGTGACCTTCAGCCGTCCGGGCGACCCGGTGATCTCGGCAGAGCGGCTGGCTCAGCAGGCGCAGGAGCTCGGGCTCACGGGGGTCGAGCTCCTGCTGATCGCGTGCCCGGACGACTACGCCGACCGGGTGCGCGCCGCGGTGGGGGAGGTCCCGGTGGCGCTGCCGCTGGCTGGGATTCCGCTTGACGACCTGGCCGGCATGACGGCGCGTCTCGCATCGCTGCACAAGCGCCTGGCTTGACCCCGCTCGGCAGAGACAGAACCCTGACCGTGAGGCAGGACAGGAGCGAGACATGCGCGATCTGAACACCCTGAGGCGACGCCTCTTCGTCGCCATGGGCGTGGTCTCACTCGGCGCTGCGTCGGCGTGCGGCAGCGACAGCGGCGGCCCGAGCGGCCCGGCCGACACCAGCGCCACCGACGTGGTGGCCACGGTCGACTCGGCAGGCGGCGGCGACGCCGACGCCGCCGGGAGCGACACCGGAGCGGCCGACGCGGCGCCCGCCGACGCCGCTGTCGACATCCTGGGGCCAGACGGTGGGGTTGGCGACGGTGGGGTCGGAGACGGTGGGGTCGGCGATGGGGGAGTCGGCGATGGGGGCGCCACCGACACCCTGGCAGGCGACACCGGCAGCCCGGACGCGAACACGGGCGACACCGGCAGCCCGGACACGACCGCGGGCGACACCGGCGCCTTTGACGCGGGCGTCCAGCCGACCTGCTCGAACGGCCAGCCGTCGACGCAGTGTTTCACCGCCAAGCAGCTCAAGTACAACGTCGACCTCGCCTTCATGAAGGGCGGGCCCATCCCCGACGACAAGGTCGACTTCCCGCTCCCGCCCGAGGGCTGCCCGCCGCCAGAGCGCGTCTACGAAGGCTGCTGCAACAAGGCGGTGACCGGCCCCGTGCTCGCCGGCGACACGTGCTGCTACGGCTTCTGCGTCGGCGCGTGCTGCGGTCGCCCGCTGCGGGTCGACGGCGCCAGCCGCCTCGCCCCGGCGGTGGCGCGGGCCGACTGGTACGGCACGCCCTCGGTGCCCGCCGCACGGGCGTCGGCGACGCTCGACCCGGTCACCCGGGCGGCGGTCACCAGCGCGTGGCGCGAGGACGGCCGCATGGAGCACGCGTCCGTGGCGTCGTTCAACCAGTTCTCGCTCCAGCTGCTGGCCTTGGGCGCCCCGGCGACCCTGGTCCACGGCGCGCAGCGGGCGGCGCTGGACGAGGTCGACCACGCCGAGCGTTGCTTTGGCGTGGTGGCGGTGGTCAGCGGCGCGGCCGAAGGTCCGGGTCCGCTGGCCTTGGCCGGGATGCGGGCCTCCGCGAGCCTGGTCGACGCCGCCGCTGCGGCCGCGGTGGAGGGGTGCGTCGGCGAGACGCTCGCCGCGCTGCTGGCCGGCGCGCGCGCGCGCGGCGCGCAGGTCGACGCCGTCCGGGCGAACCTGGAGACCATCGCCGCCGACGAGGCCCGTCACGCGGAGCTCTCCTGGCGCTTTGTGCGCTGGGCGCTGGACCAGGGCGGCGAGCCGGTGCGCGCGGCCCTGCGGCAGGCCTTCCTGAGCGCGCTGGCCGAGCCGCCTGCGCCGCGCATGCCCCGCGGCGTCTCCCTCGACGACTGGCGGGCCTGGGGCCTGCTCGATCCGACCACCCACCGGCGGACGGTCGACGCAGGGCTACGCCATGTGCTCGGGCCCTGCGTGGACGCCCTGCTCGGCGAGCCAGTGTGGCAGCAGCTCGACCGCTGCGCGCCCACAGCCCAGCTTGGCGCGCGTCAGGAGCCAGGCGTCGCGTCGCCCGTCAAAGCGTGAGATCCCCGAGCTGCAGCTGCACCTGCGTCTGCCGGAGTCGACGGCCTCGCAGCGGCGCGAGCGCCTCGGTGCGCCCCGCGGCCTGGTAGGGCGCGATGTGATCGTGAACGCCCGCCTGGAGCGCCCGATGGTGCCCTGCCGCGTCGGCGTCTCGCCCCTCGACAGCGGCCACCCGAGCGGCCCAGAGGTGCAGGCGCGCGCGCTCGAAGGCGCCGGACTCGACCGCTAGGGCGGCGTCCAGATGACGGCCCGCGAGCCGCCACGCGCCCGCCCGCAGCTGAAAGCCCGCGGCCAGGAGCCGGTAGCTCGGCTCGCGCGGGTCGAGGGCGCAGGCCTGCTCGAGCGCCTGCTGCGCGGCGGCGCTGGGCCCTGCCATCATCTCCACCCGCGCCGCTTCGAGGTAGCACCGATAGGCCTCGCCGGTCGCGCCCCGCTGGTAGCGGTGTCCCACGCGGGCGTGGCTGCGCGCCGCCTCGGCCCGCAGGTCGCTCAGGCACAGGGTGTCGACGCTGGGGGTCGACGCGAAGCGCCAGGGGACCCGCACCCAGGGCCCGTGGTTGGCCGGCACGGTGCCGACCGCCACGTCGACCGTGCCGGCGGACGGGTCCATGACGACCGCGTGGACGCCGTTGGACTGCGCCAACACGCCGCCGGTGGCGCGTGTCACGTTCGGGTCCGAGCAGTCGGTGTGGTCACCGAGCAGCGCCTGCAGGTCGCCCGCCGTCAACGGCGCCCCCTCTGTCGCGGCCTTGGCCCGGCGCTCCAGGCTGCGAAAGCGGCCGTCGCTGTGCATGGCGAAGCCCAGGCTCGGCTGGAGCTCCCCCGGCTGCAGCGCCGCGTGCCGATAGCGGTTGGTGCAGCTCAGCCAGGGCTCTTTGCCCCGCGGCCGCGTGACCGCCGCGCCCCCCGCGTGCAGCTCCACCAGCGCCGCGTCGCGCTCGCTGGCGGACGACACCACAACACCCCAGGTCGACGCGCTGTGGGTCCGCTCCAGCAGCCCCACGGCCTGCTCCAGCGTCTCGGCCTTGCGCGCGACCTGATGGCACAGGTCCACCGCCAGCGCGCCGGAGAAGTCGACCTTGCGGTGAAAGCGGGTGTGGATGCTCAAGCACACCCCGGCCTCGTTGAAGACGCTGACGGCGGGCACGTCCGCGCCGCGGGTGGTGACGAAGCCGTAGCGCAGCCCGTCGGTGGGGCTGCAAAACACCACCGCCGGCGCCTGCTCCCACACGCCCGACCCCGGAAAGTCGAAGTTCCGGGCGTGAAGCAGCTCTCCGTCGGCGGTCCCGCTCCCCCACACCGCCAGGGTCGAACAGGCGGCCGGCGCGCGCAGCATCAGGCGCTCGCTGATGCCCCCCGCGCCGACACGGCCGGCGACGCCGATGACGTTCTGCAGCACGTCCATGACCCCGAGGTAGCGCGCGTGCTCCGGTGGCAGCCCAAGCGCCCCGTAGAAGGCCTCCGAACGAGCGCGCATCGCCGCGGGTCGACGCCGATGCAGCCGCCGCAGGGCTGCCTCCACGGCCGGGGCGACGGCCTTGGGCAGCGCGCTGTCCACCAGCCCCCGTAGGCCGTGGTCCCGGCTGCCGCTGATCACGCAGGAGACCATGCGCGGGTAGTAGGCGAGGGTGTCCTGCCACCCGCCGAGGTCGCGCAGGAGCTCCCCGTGCTGCCGGCCCATCTCGGCCTCGGTGCCAGCGAGCTGGAACACCGCGAGCGGCAGCTGCGGCCTGCGGGTGTGCAGCGGGCGCTGGTCGAGCGGCGGCCGCACGCTCGCGGGCTCGCCGCGGAAGGGGCGACCCAGCTCCTGCCAGAGCTCGGCGGTGGTGGCGCGCAGGTTCGTCAGCGGGTGGGGGTGCACGTGCGTCATGATCAGTCCTCCTCGAGCCAGCGGGCCGGGCGGGACGCCCCGGTCGTGGCCTTGCGTGTGCGCGTCGTCGCGACGTTGCGTGCGCTCGTCTCGGCGCCGGGTCGGCGCCCAGCCGCGCTGGCCGAGCCCGCCGCCGCGGCGCCCTCGGCCGGGGCTCCCCGCAGCGGCTCCAGCGTGGTCGCGATGAAGTGGGCGACCACCGGCGCGCTGTCCAGCCCACGGCTCACCCGGTGCACCAGCGTGCCGTCGATGGTCACCGCGCAGAGATCCACCAGGACGGCCGGATCACACGGCCGCACGGCGCCCACACGCACGCCCTCGTCGAGCATGGCGATCGCCGCGTCGCGGAGCGGCTCGAAGCTGGCCAGCGCCTGGGAGATGGCCAGCTGCGGCGTGCTGGGTCGGCCCACGGCCCAGAGCTGAACCAGCAGCG
>JAUIAC010000097.1 GCA_030425545.1 bacterium
GGCCCGGCGCCGCGTGCGCAGCTGAGCGCCCGGGTGGTGGTGGCCACGTGCGCCCTGCTCGCGTGTGTGGGGATGTGCGCCGAGGTGCTCCTGCTTCCCCCCGACGCCCGGCCGACGCCTTGGCTGGCCCTGGTCTTGGGCGGCGTCGGCACTGGCGCGTCCGTCGCGCTGCTCCTGGACCGTCAGCGGCTGCTGGCCGGGTGGATCGCGCTCGGGGCGGGCGGCGTGCTCTTCGAGTGGATCGCCGCCTACACGGGCCGGCTCCTCAGCGAGCTGCTGCTCGCCGCGACCGCCCTGGGCGGCTGGGTTGTCGGCGCCAGCGTCGCGCGCGTGGCGGCGGAGCGCGGGCGCACCGGGCCGGTCCAAGACGGGCTCGGCCGGGAGGTGGCCCTCGGCGCCCTCGCTGCGGCCTGGATGCTGGCGGGGGTCAGCAAGCTGCTCGACGGCGGCCTGAGCTGGGTCGGGCCCGGCACCGTGTGGCACGTGCTCTACGCACACCTGGACCTGGACGCCTCACCTGGGGGGCCGCTCGGCCCGCTGGCGCGCTCCCCCGCGCTCGCCAGCGCCACGGCGGCCGCTGTGCTCGGCTGCGAGCTGGCGGCGCCCCTGTTGGTGGTCCAGGGGCGTGTCCGCCGGGCCATGGCGGTGGGTCTGGCGGCCCTGCACTGCGGCCTGAGTCTGGTGGGCTTCGCGCAGTGGCCCGTGGCCGCGGGGGTGCTCTTGCTGGCGTGGCCCGTCGCCGCAGCCCCCGTGACGTGGCGCAGCCCGCGGCGGCTGCGGGTGTTGGCCTTGGCCGTCGCGCTGGTGTCCGCGCTGGTGTGGCTGCTGCCGGTGGACCGTTGGCTGGCGGTGCCCAAGGGGCGGCGCTCAGACGGCTGGCACATCGCCGGCGACGAGGGTGGCGCGACCGCGGCGGGTCACCACGACGACGAGGCCGGCGCGCCGGCCACGGGTCCCCACCACCACAGCGCCGGCCCGGAGTAGGCGTCGACCGCCGGGTCGTCAGCGGCCTGTGCCTTCGGGGGCGCGCCTGAGGCGAGCGCAGCCCAGCTGACCCGCAGATGCCGCGCAGATGCCGCGCGCGTCGCGCCGCGGTAGACTGCGCGCCGCGCCATGAATCAAGAAGCCTCCACCGTCGCCTACGTGCCCTCCCACCGTCGCCGCAGGGCGCGGCTGGCCGAGGCCATGGCGTGGTTCCTCGCGGCGCTGCTGCTCCGCGCCGGCGTGCGCTGGTGGAGCGGCTTCGACGGCTACTGGGGCCAGGACGCCTGGGGCTACCTCGACCAGGCCACCCGCCTCCACCGCTGGACCGAGGGCGGGCCCGTCCCCCTCGCGCGGTGGCCTCAGGGCTACCCGGCGCTGATGATCGCGGTCGAGCGGCTCGGGCTGAGCCGGATGCAGGCGGGCCAGTGGGTGAGCCTGACGGCCGGGGCGGCGACCGTCCCCACCGTGTGGCTCGCGGCGCGGGCGTGGTGGCCCGAGCACGCCCGGGTCGGTGCGCGCGTCGCCGCGGCCTTGGTGTTGCTCTCGCCGGTGCACGTGCTGTGGTCGACCTGCGCGACCAGCGACGCGACCTCCGTCCTCTGGCTGGCGACGGCGGCCTGGAGCCTGGGCCGGTCGGGACGCGCTCGCCACCCCGCAGCCTGGATGGTGTTGAGCGGCGCGGCCCTGGCGCTGGCGCTGAGCACGCGGCTCGCCTCCGGGCTCGCGCTCCCGGCCTTCGTGTGGGCTGCGGCGTGGCGACTGCGACGGGGCCGGCAGACGGCCCGTGGCGTGCAGGTGGCGGCGCTGGCGTTCGCCCTGGTCCTGGCCCCCCAGGCCGCACTGTGGCTCGGCCAGCCGGAGACCGTGGCCCACCCCTGGCTCTTGGGGTGGCGGCCCTGGCACGCCTGGCAGCGCACCTTCGTCACGGCGGACGGCGCGGCGAGCTACGTGTGGCCGCAGGCGCTTTTTGCCGCCTTTCCCGCGCTCCACCCAGGCTACCTGGGCACCGCGGCTGCAGCGCTCGCGGGCGCCGCGGCGCTCGCGCTGGTCCGCACGCCGCGCCCGGCCACCGGCTTTCTGCTCGCCTGGGTGGCCGGCGCCTGGCTCTTCTTTGCCGGCATGCCCTACCAGAACTACCGCTTCGGTCTCGTGGCCCTCGTCCCCTGGGCGGTGCTGGCGGGCAACGGCGCGGCGGTGTGGTCGCGGCGACGCCGGGCCGGGGTGGTCGGCCTGTTGCTGCTGACCTTCGCGCTGCAAGGCGTGTGGGCGGCGCGGCTGATCCCACGGCACGTGAACATGGCCCGCGAGCGCACCGACGCGGCGCAGCACATCCATCGCCTCTTGCCCGGTGACGCGCAGCTCCTGGCCTTCGGGCTCACCGCAGACCTCGCGGGCCGCTCTGGCCGAGAGGTGGTCGAGCTGGCCTCCGAGACCGAGGCCTCTCTCGCCACGCGCTGGCCGTCGAAGCGGCTCACCTTCGCGGTGTTCGACGAGGCACAGCTGCGCCGTCAGTGGCAGGGCAAGCCCCCCGCGCTCCGCGTGGACTGGCTGCGTGCGCGGGCGCGCTTCGAGCTCGTCGAGCGGGTCGGACGATGGGCTGTGTGGCGTCTCGCGCCGCCCCGGCTCCCCCTGCCCGTGCCGGCGCTCGCGCCCGGAGCCCCATGAGCCGCGTGTGCCTGGTCGTGCCCGGCTTCTCGACCGCCGCAGGCGACGGGTGCATCCCAGCCCTCCGCGAGTTCGCCCTGGCGCTGGGCGCGCTGCATCAGGTCACGGTGGTGGCGCTCCGCTACCCCCACACGCGCACGCCCTACACCCTGGGGCCGCTGCGGGTGATCCCGCTGGGGGGGGCCTTCGCCGCGGGGGCCGCACGCGGGCCCCTGCTGGCCCGCGCGATCGCGGCGGTGCGCCGCGCCGGGCCCTTCGACGTGGTCCAGGGCCTGTGGGCCGACGAGCCCGGCTTCGTGGCCGCCGCCGCCGGTCGCGCGCTGCGCGCGCGGGTGATCGTGTCGCTCATGGGCGGCGAGCTCGCCGCCCTGCCGAGCCTGCCCTACGGCGGGCAGCTGGAGCGCCTCGGTCCGCGCCTGACGCGTCTCGCGCTGCGCGGCGCGCACGTGGTCACGGTGGGTTCGCCCTGGCTCGCCAGGCGGGTGACCCTGAGCGGACACCGCCCCCCACCGCAGCTGATGCCCCTGGGGCTCACGGACACCCAGCTGGGGCTGGCGCAGCGGCGCCCGCCGCGAGCGCACGGGGGCCCGCTCCGCGTCGGCATGGTCGCGTCGCTGCTCCCGGTCAAGGGCCCGGGGCTGCTGATCGACGCGGCGGCGCGCGCCGCGGAACAGGGCGCCGCGCTCGCGCTCACCGTGGTCGGCGAAGGCCCGCTGCGTACGCCGCTGCAAGCCCGAGCCCGCGGCGCCGCCGTGACCTTCACCGGTCACCTGACGGAGCGCGCGCTCGCCGCGCAGCTGGGCGCGCTGGACCTGGTGGTGCAGGCGTCCTGGTGGGAGAGCCAGGGCATGGCGGTGCTCGAGGCCGCCGCCGCCGGCTGCGCGGTCGGGGGCACAGCCGTCGGAGCCCTCGCGGACCTGGACGCCGCCTACGTCACGCTTGCGCCCGGCTCGCCGCGCAGCGGGGCGGACGCCCTCACGCGGCGGCTGGCGGACGCCCTGGTGCGCGCGGCGGCCCACCGCGACGAGGTGGCGGCCAGCGGGGCCGCGGCCGCAGCCGAGGTGCGCGCGCGCTACACTGTCGCCCAGACCCTCGACGCCTGGCACGCCGCCGCGCGACGCTGAGCGCGCGACGCCCACGAGGAGCCCCCATGCAGACATCGACCGCGCCGGCTCGCCCCCAGCAGACGTCTCCGTCCCCGCCCATGTTGAGCGGCGCGCTGCCGCTCATCGGCCATGTGCGGGAGTTCCGAGCGGCGCCGCTGCCCATGTTCCGCCGAGCCGCGGCGTTGGGTCCGCTCGTGCGGGTGCGCATCGGGCCCCGAGACGCCTGGGTGGTCAACGATCCCGAGCTCGTGCGTGAGGTGCTGGTGACGCGTCGAGAGGCCTTCACCAAGCAGACCCGGGGCTATCGTGCGCTGCGCCTGTTCCTGGGCGACGGGCTGGTCACGAGCGAGGGCGACCTCTGGCGTCGGCAGCGCCGCATCGCGCAGCCGATGTTCTTGCGCAAGGCGGTGGCCGGCTTCGGAGCCACCATGACGGCGTGTGCGGACGAGGAGGCGACCCGCTGGCGGGCCCTGGCGGCGCGTGAGGAGACCACCGACGCCGCCGCGGACATGATGCGCCTGACCCTGCGGATCGCCGGGCTGACCCTGGTCTCCCGCGACCTGGGCGACGCGTCCGGCCCCATCGGGCAGGCGGTCACCACGGTGCTGGAGAGCTTCACCCGGCTGGCGACCTCGCCGCTGCCCTGGCCCGAGCGTTGGCCCTCGCGGCAGAACCGCGCGTTCCACAAGGCGGTGCGGCGGATCGACGGGCTGGTGCGCGAGATCATCGCCGAGCGCCGCCAGTCCGAGGGGGCCTCCCCCGGCGACGCCGGCGCGCCCGACCTGCTCGACCTCTTCATGGCCGCGCGCGACCCGGAGACGGGCGTCGCCATGAGCGACGACCTGCTGCGTGACGAGATCTTGACCATGCTCGCGGCCGGCCACGAGACCACCGCCAACGCGCTGGCCTGGACCCTTCACCTGCTGGCCGAGCGGCCGGACATCCAGGACGAGGTGGCGGCGGAGATCGCGGCGGCCGGGGACCTCGAGGGCGCGGCGCTGGCCCGGGCGCTGCCCCTGACCGACCGCGTGTTCACCGAAGCCCTGCGGCTCTATCCCCCGGTGTGGCTCTTCGCCCGCTACGTCGACCGCCCCGAGACCTTGGGGGGCGTGCCGATGCACCCCGGCAGCCTCGCCTTCTTCAGCCCCTGGTCGATTCATCGCGACCCGAAGTACTGGGCCGAGCCCGACCGCTTCGACCCGGAGCGCTGGACCAGCGAGCGGGTGGCGGCGCGCAAACGTGAGGGTCAGCCGCGCGAGGCCTTTCTGCCCTTCTCCACGGGGCAGCGGAAGTGCATCGGCGACCACTTCGCCAAGCTCGAGGCGCTGCTGCTGCTGGCGTCGCTGCTCCGGGACGTCCGCGTCGCTCCCGGGAGCGAGAGGCCGGTGGAACCGGAGCCTCTGCTGACCCTGCGTCCCCTTGGCGGGCTGCCCTTGCGGCTCACGCTGCGCTAGGGCCGCCGCTGGGCGACTCGGGCGCGGTGGCGGCGAAGGCCGAGGCCTGCGCCGGTGTCGCGGGCAGCTGGTGCTGCGCTTTCCAGTCGTCGTAGGGCATGCCGTACACGATCTCTCGTGCCGCGGCCTTGTCGAGCGAGACGCCCTCGGTCTCGGCGGCCGCGGCGTACCACTTGGACAGGCAGTTGCGACAGAAGCCAGCCAGGTTCATCAGGTCGATGTTCTGCGCGTCGGTCCGCTCCTGCAGGTGGGCCACCAACCGGCGAAAGGCGGCCGCCTCGACCCGGAGGCGGGCCGCCTCGTCGAGGTCGGCGAGCGCGGCGTGGTCCAGTGGCGCGGGGGTCGAGGTCGTCATGCGGCGCTCCAGGGCAGCGAGAGGGGAGGGGGGCGGCCACGGCGAGGGCCGGCGGGGCACGCCAGTGTGCACCAGCGGGCCGCCCCCTGCCCAGACGCGACACCGCGACGCTGCGTGCTAGGCTGCGCCCCAGGCTCAACAGCGGGAGGGCCCCATGTCGTTCGCGGTCACCATCGGGCTGGGCTGCATCGTCGCCTTGGTGCTCGTGCTGGTGTCGGTCTACAGCCGCCTGATCACCTTGCGCAACCGCTTCAAGACCGCGTTTGGCCCCATCGACGTACAGCTCCGCCGGCGCCACGACCTGATCGCCAACCTGGCCGACGCTGTGGACGGCGTTGGCGACGCGGACGCGCTGACCGCGGTGCGCGAGGCCCGCGACCTCGCTGCGGACGCGGAGCAGGCGGCGGCGAACGACCCGGGCAGCGCAGCGGCCATCGCGGCGCTCACCGCGGCAGAGGCGCGGCTCGATCGCGCGCTCGCCGGTCTCGGTCTGCGCTCGCACCCGGAGACCCCGGCGCCCACGGCCGCCGCGCCGCTGCGCGACGAGCTGGACGCGACCGACGCCCAGCTCGTCGTCGCGCGACAGGCCTTCAACGCCGCGGTGGCGGGCTACAACGTCGAGCGGCAGCGCGTCCCCGCCGTCCTCGTCGCCGGCGGGCTGGGCTTTGCCGCCGCCGCGCCGCTCGAACCTGCGGGCGCGCGCGAAGCCGAGAGGCCGGGGCCTGCGGGGCCCGGCAGCGACGCTCACGGGCTGGGCGGGCGCCCTCGCCCAGAGACCGACGCAGAGGTGGCATGAGCGACGTCGACCTCCCTGCGCCGCCCGACGGGACACCCGACGCGGGTCCGTTCACCCCCTGGTTGGCCGAGCGACGCGCGCCCGTGGACGCGGCGCTGCGGGCGCTGCTCGCCCTGCCGCCCCATGTCCCGCTCGCGTGGCTGTGCACGCGCGCGCCCGTACGCTCCGGCATCGGCGTCGTGGTGGTCCAGATCCCGCTGGCCTCCGGCGAGCCGCTGGCCCTGGAGCTGGGCGACCCGGCGCTGCTGGAGTCGGCCTGGCTCGACCTGGGGGAGCTGCGTGTCGCGTACCGCGCCCACACCCGCGGCGACGCGCTCCAAGACGCGGCCGTGGGGCCTGTTCTGCGCGCGCTCGCCCTGCGGCTGCCCGCCGTGGCCCAACGCCAACCGCAGCTGCTCAGCGCGCTCGTCGACGCGCTGCAGGCGATGCGACAGCTGCTGGGCGTCGAAGACTGGATGTTCCGTCAGCTGTCGTGGTCGATCAGCGGCCGCCCCTACGGCCGACTTCGGCTCGGGTTTCGCTGCAATCAGAACTGCGACATCTGCTGGCAAGACCGGCGGTGGGGAGAGCCGGACGCGCGCTGGTACCACGTGTGGCTCGACGAGCTCGCGGCCGCCGGCGCAGAGGAGATCCACTTCACCGGCGGCGAGCCGACGCTCCACGCGGCGTTGCCCGCCCTGGTGGCTCGCGCGGCCCGGGACCATGGGCTGCTGGTGACCCTGCAGACCAACGCCATGCGCCTGGCCAAGCCCCACGTGCTCGGCCCGCTGGTCGACGCCGGGGCCGGGCTGGCCTTTGTCTCCCTGCACAGCGCCGACCCCGCCGTGTCGGACGCCATCACCCGCGCGCCGGGGACCTTTCACAAGACCGTGGCCGGCGTCGAGGCGGCGCTGCGCGCGGGTCTGGTGGTCACCTTGAACGCCGTGCTGGAGCGTCGCAACGCCGCTGGCGTGGCCGAGCTGGCGCGCTTCGTGGTGGAGCGCTTCGTCCGTCCCTTTCCCGACAACCCGGTGCGCAGCCTGTGTCTCTCACAGCCGTCGACCTACTACGACGAGACGCCGTGGGAAGACGCCCTGGTCCCCCTCGACGAGCTCGCCGGACCGCTGCGGGAGGCCGCCGACGTGCTGGGCGCCGCGGGGGTCCTGTGCCAGGCCGTGGGGAGCTGCGGCTACCCCCCGTGCGTGCTGCCAGACCACCGTGACATCCACGTGGCCTTCGATCGAGACGCCAGCGACGCGGTGGACCAGGGCTCTCGCCGCTTTGGTGCCGTGTGTGCCGGCTGCGCCGCCAGAGCCGACTGCCCCGGCGTCCGCGACGAGTACCTCACCGCCTTTGGCGAGCGGGGCCTGACCCCGATGCAGCGCCCCGTGCAGGGGGACGCCTTCGCTACGCGCCTGGCGGCGATCACGGCGGACGCGCGGGCGCGGGTCGCGGCGCGCGCGTCCGCCCGCTCGAGCTCAGCCTGACCGCTCAGGGCTTGGGCAGGGCGGTCCGCTTCCACTTCACGCCGACCTTGTAGACGGTGTTGCCGAATTTGAAGTCGAAGCCGCCGGTGCCCAGGTCGGCGAAGCCGTCGCTGTCGCTGTCACTCATGGTCGAGTCGATGCCGTCCTTGACGAAGAACTGCCCGAACTGCGAGTCGATGTAGAAGGGGTCGAGAGACAGCACCTTGCCGCTGACGACGCCGCCGATGGCGTCCGCGCCCACGT
Source organism: bacterium (assembly GCA_030425545.1). Lineage (GTDB taxonomy): Bacteria > Myxococcota_A > UBA9042 > UBA9042 > UBA9042 > UBA9042. Next base: position 8,070 of record JAUIAC010000097.1, read on the forward strand.
TGCCCTCGTCGAAGCTGTCGAGCACCACACCGGTGAGCTTGCCGCCCTGGGCCATGATCAGCGCGACGTTGATCTTGATGGTCCCGACCAGCGAGTTGCTCAACGTGAGCTTCCACTTGCCCGACACGTCGAAGGCCGGCACGCCGCCGGTCTCGAAGGCGAGGTAGAGCGGCGCCGGCAGGGTCTGACCAAAGGCGCCCTCGAGGCCCTTCTGCACCACCATCTGGTAGGCGGTGTCGCCCTTGAGCGGCGCGGCGGGGGCGAAGCGCGCGTAGCGCCCGCTGACCGTCCAGGTGCCGGGCAGCGGCTTGGCAGCGGCCCCCTTGCCCTCCAGGAACGAGAACAGCCCCTCCTGGCCGGGGGCCAACACATGGCTGAACGCGAGCTCTACCGGGCTCTCCTTCCACACATGCTTGGCGTTGTTGGCCGGGATGGCGCTGTTGAGCGTCAGCAGATCCCCCGGCAGCTGCCGCACGTAGGCGGTGACCTGCTTGCGCGCGGTCTCGCTCAGCTTGGCGCCGGTGAACTCGAGGGCGTAGTCCACCATGCTCTGCAGCGTGGCCCACTGTCCCTGGCGCCCGAAAGGTGCCGTGTCGTAGACGCCGAGCAGACTGGGGACGTCGGTGTCCTTGTTCGGCGTCTTGCCCTTGACGGTGATGCCCGTGGTGCCCAGCGGACCACCATGACAGCCCGCGCAGTTGGCGCCACCGTCGTCGGTCAGCTTGGCGAAGACCACCTTACCGGCCTTGGCGTCCGGAGTGAGCTTGCCTCCGGGCAGGGCGAAGGGGTTCGGCGGCGCGGTGACGCTCATCATGTAGGTCGTCAGCTGCTCCATCTGCTTGCCGCTGGCCTCGGCGCCCACCAGCTTGAGCACCTCCCGCGAGAAGTCGAAGAGCGTGGGCAGCTGGCCCCCCCACAGAAAGGGGTCCGTGCCACCGACGTTGCGGAACGCGAGCGTGTTCACCGGTCCGTCCACCAGCAGATCCCAGGTGAGCCCGTCGCTCAAGCCGTCCACGTGGCAGTTGTTGCACGAGAAGTCGGCGAACTTGGAGAAGGAGGCGTCGTTGAACACCCGCTGCCCCGCCCGCACGTCTTTGGGCGTCGGGTCGTTGCCCACGGTCAGCTTGGCCGGCTTGGGCGCGTCGGGCGCGGCGGGGCCCATCTTCCACACCGCGACCTGACCGCTGCCGGGCTTCGCGCCCCCTCCCAGCCCACCGCCCGCGACCATGACCTGGGTCGGCGCGCCGGGCAGCGGCAGCCCCTCGAGCGTGTCGCTGAGCCAGGCGTAGGTCCACGCGCGGCCGTGGGCGAAGATGAGGCCGCGGGGGTCATGCCCGGTGGCCATGCGCCCGCGCTCCGCCAGGGTCTTCGCGTCGAGAAAGAGCAGGCCCTGGCTCGCCGACAGGCTGACCACCAGGTAGTGCCCGTCGGGGCTGCTGCGCATGGTGTACGGGCTCGCGGCCGAGCCGCTGGACGACGCCTGCTTGTCGAGGTCGACGTCGACGGTGACCGCGCTCTGCGCCTTGTCGGGCGCGGCGAGGCTGAACTTCTGCGGATCGAGCGCGACGAGGTGGTGCTCGTGTGGCCGCTTGTTGGCGTCCACCTGCAGCTTCTTGTTGCGGGCGACGGAGGCCGCCACCAGCAGCCGCGCCGCGACCGGGTCGTCGCTCGAGCCACCGCCGACGGTCTTGGCCTGGGCCGGCTGCAGGTAGACCCCCCGCAAGATGGTGCCCACTTCGCGCGCCCAGCCGCTCACCTTCCACGTGTCGACGTCCACGGCGGCCACGTCGCGCTGCATGAACTCAGGCACCGGGTGGGTCTCGCCGGTCTTCTTGTCCTTCACCTGCATCGGTCCGCGCGGGTGCTGGTTCGACGAGATCAGCGACGCCACGTAGAGGGTGCCCGAGGCGCTGTCGAGGGCCATGGCGCGAGGGTCGCGGCCGACGTCCACCGTGGCGATCACGGTCCGGCTGGTGAGGTCGATCTTGGCGACCCGATCTTCGCCCGAGAGGGCGACGTAGGCCAGCGTCGGTGGCGTGCCGCTGGTCGGGTCCACCACGACGTTGGCCGGCTCGTTGCCCACCCGCACGGCGTCCACCAGGACCCCGGTCTTGCGGTTGAGGAAGCCGAGGGTGTCGCGCGCGGTCTGGGTCACCAGCAGCCAGTCGGTGCCGGGCCACACGGCCACCGCCGAAGGCCAGCCGCCGGTCGGCACGAGCTTGCCCTTCTTGGCGCCGGCGTCGCTGAGGAAGACCTGCTGCACAGCGGAGCTGGTGGGGGTGGCGACCCAGGCCATGGTCTCGGTGACGTCGGCCGGCTCGAGGGCGATGGGCTGGGTCGGGGAGTAGTTGAAGTTCTGAAAGGTGTCGGCGGTCCAGTAGTCGGCCTGCACGTCGAGGGTGATGACGTCGCTGCCGCTCTCGAGCCGCCACTTGCCGGCCTTGTCGGGGGTCAGGCGCTTGCCGTTGCCGACGACGGAGGCCTGAGCGTCGGTGGGCTTGTCGGTGAGCTGGACCGCGCAGGGGCGGTCGACCCCCCAGAACGCGAGGTAGTCGTCGCCGTCGAAGAAGAGGGTCTCGCCGAGCGGGACGATCACCGTCTTCTTCAGCCCGCCGCCGGCCGGCTTGCAAGGGTCCGCCGGGCCAGCGTCCTGCGGCAGCGTGTCGAGCGCGCCACCGTCGCCTGAGGTCGCGTCCGCTGCGGCGCTGTCCGTGGTGGCCGCGTCGCCGGCCCCGCCCGCGTCGCCGGCCGACCCGCTGTCCGACGCCTGCGCGTCGGCGCTGCCGCCGCTGTCGGAGAGGGCGCCGTCCACCGCGCCGCCGTCGGCGCCTGAAGCGGTGTCTGCCGGGTCGGCCGCGTCGCTGCCACAGCCGAGGGCGGCGACGAGCAGGAGCGCTGCGAGCGCCCGTTCGAGGGCGCTGCGGGCGCGCACCCCCGCGCTGCGACGGGGCGGGCCGCTGGGGCTGGGGCGGTCGAAGGTGCGGGACGACGGAGCCATGGCGGCCTCTTGTGAACGGGGTTCGCGGCGGCGCAGGGTCGCAGGGGGCGCGGGGCCGGGTCAACGCAAAGTCGCTCGCACCGGGGCCTCAGGCCCCACGTACGGCGGCGTCGAGCTGGGCCTGACACGTGCGCCAGACCTCTCCGTGAAAGGCCGCCACAGCAGCCTCGTCGTCAGCCAGGTCCGGGTCTGCTGGCGGATGAATCGGCTCGCCGAGGTGATAGGTAAAGCGCGTCCCCGGCAGCGGCAGGAGGCCCATGCCCACGGACACCGGGAAGGCATAGCGGGCCTTGCCGTGGCCGAAGAGGCGCGGGAACACCCAGCGGTCGTGGAAGAGGAAGCGGTACGCGTCGTCGATGCCGGACGCCATGACCGGGATGATCGGCCGCTGGGCGCGCATGGCCACCCGGACAAAGCCGGTGCGCCCCGACCAGGGCAGCTGGTAGTGGCCCTCGGGCCCCTTGAACGAGTCCGTCGATCCACCGGGGTAGACCAGCACCAGCTCGTCGCGCTGGAGCAGCTCGACCGCCGCGTCGCGATAGCCCGGCACCCCGCCGGCGTGGGTGACGAAGCGCCGCAGCGGCTCGAGGTCGAAGAGCACGCGATCGGCGAGCCCGCGGGGCACCCGGCGCACCGCCTGCCAGATCAGCGGGTAGAGCGCGAAGGAGTCGACCCCCATGAGGCCGTGGTTGCCGACCAGCAGCGCGCCCCCCTCCGTGGGCAGGTTGGCCGCGCCGACGAGGGTGGGCTGCACGTAGCCGAGGGTCGCAGAGATCACCGCCATGACCGCGTCGATGTGCTCCGGCGCCATGCGGTTCTCAGCGTCGTCGTCCGAGACCGGGGAGAAGAGGAAGCGGAGGGCGGCGGCGAGATCGTGGGGCCGAGGCATGGCGTGTCCTTGCAGGTGCTCGCGGCCCGTGCGACCGGCGGGCCGCTGCCGCAGCTACTCCGCCGCGCAGGCGGCGCAGCTGCCGTAGAGCACCAGCTCGTGTGCTGCGACGCGGAACCCGGCGGGCGCGAGGTGGCTGAGGTCGCCTGGGCACACGTGCACGTCGTAGACGCGGTCGCACGTCTCGCAGTGGAAGTGGTGGTGGTGCGCCAGATCCGCGCGCTCGTAGAGCTGGGTCGCCTCACCGGGCAGGTTGACCGCGCGCAGCCAGCCGTCGTCGGTCAGCCGACGGAGGTTGCGGTACACGGTCGCCGCGCCGAGGCCCGGGACCGCGTCCTGCGCGAGGGCGAGGACCTCGTCGGGCTTCAGAGGGCGGCCCGCGGCTTCAAAGGCGGCGCGGATGGCGTCACGTTGGGCGGTACGGCGGCTCATGGCGACACGCTACCCGGCCGCAGGGAGGCTCGCAACGCGCCCCCCAGCCTGCGCGACACGGCCCCCAGGGCGACCGGCGACGGGCGCGCCCGAGCTCCGGCACGTCGAAGCGCGGGCGGGTTGTGGCGCGAGACTTGAATGAGAATAGATTATCATTATCATGTACGGCGCACAGACCACCTCAGGAGTCTCCATGTCCCCGACACGCCACACGCCCCTGGTGACCAGCCTCGCCGTCGTCCTGCTCTTCGCGAGCGCCTGCCACGATCACGCCGAAGACCCCATGGCCGACGCGGTGGTCGAGGCGTGCGCCCACCTGCGTGACGGCCCGGCCCAAGCCCACACGTTGGCGAAGACCGCCGCGGGTGCGCCAGACCTCACGTCCGAGCACCAGCGGCTCGACCTCACGTTCGTCGACCTGGGGGACGGCAGCCTCGGCGGCCACGGGCTGTGGAAGAGCGGGGCGGCGGGGGACGTCGTGCTGCTGCTGAGCGCGGACGTGCCGGTCCTGATCACCGACGCGGCGGGCGCCACGGTCACCGCCGAGACCACGCAGGCGTCGCCGGCGGGCTGCGCGGAGGCCGCCGTCGTGCATCGCTTCGAGCTCGGCGTGGGCACGTACACGCTGCGCTTCACCGCCAGCGGCGACACGGGCGTCAAGGCGATGCTCACGGGCGTCGACGCCAACCACGCACACTGACGGATCGACGCGCGCTGACGGCGCTGGAGTGGACAACCCACTCTCCATAGACTCCCGGACACCATGCCCTTCCCTGTGACCCCAGCTGACGCAACGCCGACGCGGCCCGACGGCCGCGCGCCGGCTGGGGGTACGCCCTGGGCCCGCCCCGCGGGTCGGCGGGTCGCCCGGGGGCTCGCCACCTGCGCGTTCGTCGCCGCCGTGGCGCTGGCAGGGCGCGCGTCTGCGCAGCCCGCGTCGCCTGCGCCCGCACCGTCGGCCGCGGAGATGGAGGCCCTGCGCCGCGCCACGGAGGGGGACCGGGCTGCGGGCCGCACGTCGCCGAGGCGGCCAGCGGGCGGCGTCGCCCCGACCCCGGTGCGCCCGCCCGCGCCCGGCGGCGCGGCGGGCATGGCGAGCTACCGCGCACAGGCCATGGTCGGCGCGATGAACCCGGACATCTCGCTGATCCTCGACGTCGCCGCGGGCTGGTTCAGCGACGACAAACCCCTGCAGACCGGCGCCCACGACCCGAGCCGCACCGGCTTCACGCTGCAGCAGCTCGAGCTGCACATGGCCTCCGCGGTCGACCCCTACTTCGAGCTCCAGACCAACATCGTCTTCGCGGAGTTCGGCGTCGAGGTCGAGGAGGCCTACGCGCGCTCGCTCTCGCTGCCGGCCGGTCTGCAGCTGCGCGCGGGCCAGTTCCTGGCGCGCCTCGGGCGGCAGAACCCGACGCACCCCCACACCTGGGCCTTCGCCGACCAGCCGATCTTGAACGGCAAGATGCTCGGCAGCGAGGGGCTGCGCGGCCTGGGCATGGAGCTCACCTGGCTGACGCCCTTGCCCTGGTACGCCGAGGTGGTGGTGTCGACCCAGATGGCCAACGGGGCCTGCTGTGCCCGCAGCTTCTGGGGGGGCGCCGCGCTGCCGGTGCGCACGCCCTTCGACCTGATGCAGCTGGTCCGGCTGCAGCAGTTCTTCCCCCTCGACGACGACTGGAGCTTGACCTGGGGGCTCTCCGCGGCGCTGGGGCCCAACGGCACCGGCAACGGTCGCCTGGGCAGCAACCGCACCGACCTCTTCGCGACCGACCTCTACGTGCGCTACCGCCCCGTGGCCAGCCGGGTGCGCGCGGCGCTCTCGTGGCAGACCGAGGCGATGCTGCGCCGTCGCCAGGTCCCCGGGCGTCAGCTGCGTGACTGGGGGCTGACCAGCCAGGTGGTGTGGCGCTACGCGCTGCGCTGGGAGGTCGGCGTGCGGGGCGAGCACGTGACCGGCGTGGTGGACGATCCGCTCGACCCGGACTGGTCGAGCGCGCGCCAGCGGGTCAGCGCGCAGTGGACCTTCTACCCCTCCCACTTCTCGCGCCTGCGCCTGCAGGGCAGCGTCGATCGCCCCAGCTGGCGAATCGCGCCCGTGTACGCCGCGTTTCTCGCCCTCGAGGTGCTCATCGGCGCCCACGGCTCCCACGACTTCTAGGCTTGCATCATGACTCGACACCGTTCACTCGCACTCACGCTCCTGATCGCGCTGCTGCCGCTCAACGCGGTGGCGCTCGAGGTGGTGGCGACGCTGCCCGACCTCGGCGCGCTGGCCCGCGCGGTCGGTGGGGCCGACGCCAAGGTCACCGTGCTCGCGTCGCACCGGCAGGACCCGCACTACGTCGACCCGCGACCGAGCCTGATGCTGCCGCTGCGGTCCGCGCAGCTGCTGGTGGTCAACGGTCTGCAGCTGGAGCAGGGGTGGCTGCCGCCCTTGATTCGTGGGGCGCGCAACCCGCGGGTGCAGGTCGGGACCCAGGGCTACCTCGACGCGAGCTTCTTCGTGCAGCGTCTGCAGGTGCCCACAGCCCGGGTGTCGCGAGCCATGGGCGACGTGCACCCCGGCGGTAACCCCCACTTCACCCACGATCCCCGTCAGGGAGCCCGCATCGCCACCGCGCTCGGCCAGCGCATGGCGCAGCTGGACCCGGCCCACGCCAAGGGCTACCTGGCCCGCGCGAAGGCGCTCGCCACCCGGCTGAACGCGCTCGCCAGCCGTCAGCGGGCCCGCTTCGCCAAGCTGCCAGCGGCGAAGCGCAAGGTGGTCAGCTACCACCGCTCGCTCACGTATCTCTACGCCTGCCTCGGGCTCACCGAGGTGACGACCGTGGAGCCGCGACCGGGCATCCCGCCGAGCCCCGGGCACACCGCCAAGGTGTTGACGACCATGCGGCAGACGGGGGCGCGCGTCATCGCGCAGGAGAGCTTCTATCCGCGGCGCGTGAGCCAGACCCTGGCCCGGTTGGCCAAGGGCCGCGTCGTGGTGTTGCCGGGGGGCGCCGGCCCCAAGGAGACCTACGAGGCCCGGGTGATGCGGGGTGTGGAGGCGTTGCATGCAGCCCTGGCGCGCTGACCCCACGCGCGACCCGGAGCGTGGCGCCGCGCGGCCCGTGGGCCCTCGGCTGCTGCCCGTCGCCGCGTTGCTGCTCCTGCTCGGGTGCGCCAACGAGGCCGGCCTGCCGTGGGGTCAGCTGCACGCCCAGGCGGCGCTGCGCTTCGACCCGCCGCCGGGGCGCCTGACGCCGACCGGCGCGCTGAAGACGGCCAACGACGAGCGGCTGAGCGGCCTGACGCTGCGGGCGCGGCTGGCGGAGGTGGTGGTGCGCACGGCGCCCTTCGACGACGGGGTCGCGGGCTTCGACCCGGCCAACCCACCCGCGGGCTACTCGCTCTGCCACAACGGCCACTGCCACGCAGCGGACGGCACCCTGCCCACCTACCAGGAGATCGCCGCGACCCTGGGCGCCGCTGCCGCCACGGGCCCCACGCTGCGGTGGGCCGCCACGTCGCCAGACGCGGCCTACGTGGCGAGCCCCGAGGGCGCGGCCATGGCGGTCACGGCCTGCCCCGCCTGCGAGGTCGGGCGCAGCCGCGCGACGCTGGTGGAGGTGCACCTGCGCGACCTCCGCGTCACAGGTCAGGCGGCGACGCTGAGCGACCCGCTGGGCCCGGTGGACCTGCTGCTGCCGGGTGAGCACGTGTTCACGGCTGTCGTGGACGTGCCCTTCACCGCCGGCTACGCGCCGATCGCAGATCTCTCCGTGCACGTTCGCTTGCCCGCGACCCTCTTCGACGACGTCCGCCTGGCCGACGCCAGCGCGGGAGGCGGGGTCACCCTGCCCGCGTCGGCCACCACAGCCGTCGCGGCCCGCCTGCGCGAAGACACGGTCGTGGCGGTCGAGGTGACGCGGCGCTGGCCTTGAGCCCCGCCCTGTGACGCAGCCGCCCGTCGCAGCTCCAACCCCCGAGGCGCTTGCCACCCGCGCCGCGATTGCCAACCCTGGCGCCCGATGCACGACCACCCCACAGACCCGAGCCGCCACAACGACGTCCACGCCCGGCAGGTGCTCGCGCTCGACGCCTTGGCCGCGGGCTACGGCGGCCGCGCGCTGCTGGCGCCGATCAGCCTGTGTCTCCACGCCGG
>JAUIAC010000727.1 GCA_030425545.1 bacterium
CGATCCACTGGATCTCGCCGGTGTAGCAGTTGACCGCCGTGCCGTTGCAGGGGCAGCCGGGGTGGTTGTCCTTGGTGCAGTCCGGGCACACCACGGCGAAGTTGGGGTTGCTGTCGTCGCAGTCCGGACCCGCAGCGCAGTTGTTGCCGTAGCCGTCCTTGTCGAGGTCGACGCAGGCCGCAGGGCCGCTCGTGTCCTTGCCAGCGCCCGTGTCAGGCGTCCCGGCATCCGGAGCGCCCGCGTCCGAGGCGCCTGCATCCGGAGCGCCCCCGTCTGGTCCAGCACCGTCGGGTCCAGCACCGTCCGGTCCAGCACCGTCGGGACCGCTCGCGCCGCTGTCCACCGCGCCCGCGTCGCCTGGTCCGGCGCCGCCGTCCGTCGCCGCGCCGCCGTCCGTTGTGCCACCGCCACCGCTGTCCGTGCCCGCCGCGCCGGCGTCGCCGCCAGTCGCCCCGCCCGTGTCGTCCCCGGTCGCGCTGCCCGTGTCAGCCGGACCGACCCCGGCGTCGGGGAGGCCCGGGCCACCGCCCAGCTGAATCGGCGTGGCCGGCCCCGCGCTGGTGCCACAGCCCATGCACAGGAGCGCGAACGCAGCGGCCAGCGCCGCAGCCGGGCTCGCCGCTGAGCGTCCGAAGAGTCGGGTGAAATCAGACATCGCGTGTCTCCGGGGGGTCACTTGGCCGCCACCTGCTTGCCCTTCGCCTGGAGCGACTTGAGCACAGGGGACGTCTTGTCTTTGTTCGCTTGGAGGAAGATCTCGACCTTGAGGAAGCGGCCCTCCACCTTCTGCGGCAGCTTGGTCAGGTCCACGGGGAAGGCCGCCGGCGGGAAGGGCCCGACCTCCTTCGACCAGGCCGCGGTGTCCAGCGCCTTGAGGGTGTCACCGACCTTGTACTTCAGCTTCACGAAGCCGCCGGCGGGCACCACCAGCTCGGCGTCGATGCTCTCCCACTGGGTCGTGGTCTTGTTCTCAGCCACGGTGCCAGACCAGCCGCTGAAGCCGAACACGTGGGTGTACTGGCCCTTGGGCTTGGTGAAGTTGTTGAGCGTGTAGCCGGTCATGTCCGAGTAGGTGTACGGCGTCTTGCCCACCGGGTACTCGCCCACCACCGAGTTGGTCTTCGGGTTGATCTTGGTCGCCGAGCTCTTGCTGTAGTTCACCGCCCAGACGTGCCCTTCGTAGTCGATGGCCATGCCGACCGGGCTGCGGCCGCTGCCGAGGCTGATCTGCGCCTCGGTGATGAGGGTGACCGCGTTGATCTTCGCGACGGAGCTGGAGCCGTCGTTGGCGACGTAGACGTAGCCGTCCGCGCTGGTGGCGACCCCGCGCGAGTTGCTCTTGTGGGTGATCGACGACCACTTGCTCGTCAGCGGATCGAAGCGCCAGGTGAACGTCGAGGTCGACGCCATCCAGATCTTGCCGAAGGCGTCGACGTTGATGCCGTAGGGGTACTTGGTCACCGGCGCCTTGAAGAGCGTGGTCTGCTTCGTCTTGGGGTCGACCCGCTCCAGGCCGCGGTAGGAGCGCGCCGCCGTCCAGATGATGCCCTTCTGATCGATGACCAGGCCGTAGGGCGACTCCTTGAGGTTGATGGTGTCGACCACCGCGCCGCTCGCAGGCGCCAGCCGCCGCAGCCGCTTGGTGTACCAGAAGCCGATCCACGCGTGGTTCTCGGCGTCGACGCCCGCCGCGCGGGCCATCTTCTTGTCGTCGGGGTAGACCACGAAGGCGACGCACTCGTCCTGCTGGTAGGGCTTCATCTCCGAGGGCGAGATGACGTTGTCGCCGTTGAGGTCCTTGGACGTGTCGATGACGCCGTTGCCGTTCTTGTCGACACAGGCGCTCGCCTTGTTGAGGATCTTGACCACGCCACCGTCCGAGCGGCAGGCGACCCACGCGTTGCCGTCGAGGTCCACCGACGTGCGCGAGGGCGACTTGCAGGTGTGGTAGCGGCCCTCTTCGTGGCCGGTCTTGGTGTTGACCTTGCTCACGGTGTGCTCGCCATGGTTGGCGATCCAGATGTGGTTCAGGCTCACGGACGACGACTTGGCGTCGAGCACGATGTAGCCGTTCGGGTCGAGGCCGACGCCGTTGGCGTTGGTGCCATCGAGCGAGAAGGGGTTGCCGTAGTCGGGCCCCATCTTCTGCAGGGTGCACGCCATGTCGCAGGTGCCGCAGGTGGACAGCACGCCCTCGTCGACCAGGCTGTTGCAGTTGTTGTCCTTGCCGTCGCAGACCTCAGGCGTGGGCAGCACCTCGCCCTTGCACGCGCCCCAGTAGCCCCCCTGACAGAGCTGCACGCCGGCCTGGCACACGCCCTTGCCGATCCACTGGATCTCGCCGGTGTAGCAGTTGACCGCCGTGCCGTTGCAGGGGCAGCCGGGGTGGTTGTCCTTGGTGCAGTCCGGGCACACCACGGCGAAGTTGGGGTTGCTGTCGTCGCAGTCCGG
>JAUIAC010000728.1 GCA_030425545.1 bacterium
ATGTGCGTCGTCAGCCGCGTCACCTCGGCCACGTTGCGGTCGTGCTGCTCGCGCAGCTCGGTCACCCAGGCCCGCAGCTTCTCGCGCTCCGCCACCACGTCCTCCGCGCTCAGCCCGGCCAGCGCGGCGTCGATCTCCTCGCCGTCGCCGTCGCCCCCCTTGCGCCGCTCCGCCCGCCGCGCAGCCCGCAGCGAGAGCTCCGCCGAGGCCAGCGCGCCCTCCAGCTCGAAGCGGGCCTCCTCCAGCTCGGACCGCTGCGAGAGCGCCTCGGACTCCGCCTCGAGCGCCGCCAGCTCGTCCTCCACCTCGGGCATGATCAGCGCCGTGCGCCAGCCCGTGGTCGAGCGCGACTTCAGCACGTCCCCGTAGATGTGGTCGCCCACGTAGAGGACGCGGTCGCCGGAGACGTCGAGCTCCTTCTCCAGGTAGCCCTTGGAGCCACACTCGAAGGACTTGTCGCCCAGGCGAAAGGGCTCCTCGCTGTTCTCGAAGAAGCGCGGCTTGCGGGCCGTGACCCAGATGGTGTGGAAGTAGTCCTGCCAGCTGCGGTAGCCGCTCATGGCGCCGTCGAGCAGGTAGGTCATGACGTGCTCGGTGTAGCTCATGTCGCTGTTGGTGAGCACGAAGAGCTTCTTGCCGGCGCTGCGCAGGCGGTGCAGGGCCGGGCCGAGGTGCGGGTCCTTGTCGATGTAGCGCTCGGGATCGGCGCGCACGGCGCTCTTGAGGCTGTCGTCGCGGTGCACCAGGTCGATGCAGTAGCGGATGTCGGCGTAGAGGCGGCGCGTCTCCGGGCCGTCCATGGGCGCGCCGGTCTCCCGCTCGATGAGGTCCACCAGCTGGCAGTAGAGGAAGCTCTCCGGGGTGGAGAAGAGCGTGTCCATCATCGACCAGCGCTCGGCGCTGAGGCGCGGCGGATCCGAGGCGTAGGTCTCGCGGCGGTCCTCGTCGGTGAGCTGCCGCAGCCCGTGCCACGCCCGCGTCACATGGCGGTGCGCGTCCATCTTCACCACGTTGCCCTTGGCGCTGTCGATGACGAGCCCGCGGATGCCCCAGGTGGGATCGAAGGCGATCTCGCTCAGCCCGGCCGGGTAGCCGCGCTTGACCAGGTGGCCGATGGCGAGCTCGGTGGCCAGGACCTCCAGCTCCGGCTTGTAGCGACAGAGCGTGTAGTCCATGTCGAAGCCGATGGCGCCGATCTCGTCGAGGTCGATGGTGCGGTTGACGAAGATGCGGCGGGGGTAGCTCAGTGCGAGGCTCTCGACGCCTGCGGCGCGGGTCTCAATGGTCATCAGCGGTCTCCGGAGCCGGCTCGGCCGACGAGGGTGTGGCGTGGCGCTCAGCCTGCCTACGGCGCGCGTTGGGCGCAGGGCGCTCGGCTGCAAGCAGCGGTTTCAGCACGGGATCGAGCGCGTGCGCGAGCGCGGCCCAGCTCGCGAGGTCGAGCCGCTCGGCCCGCGCCAGCGGCGGGTGGCCCAGGTCCACCAGCGCCTGCTGCACGAGGTCGCGCGGCAGCTTCAAGGTGTTCCCGAGCGCGCGCGCCAGGGTCTTGCGCCGCTGGCCGAAGCCCGCCTCGAGCAGCCGCCACAGCCGCTCGCGGTCGGGCACGTCGTGGCGCAGGCTCGGCAGGGGCCGCAGCACCACCACCGCGCTGATCACCTTGGGGGGCGGGCGGAAGGCGCCGCGGCCGACCTTGAAGGCCACGCGCACGTCGGCGAGCAGCTGCATCTTGACGCTCAGCTGACCGTAGGACGAGGTGCCGGGCTGGGCCGCCAGCCGGTCGGTGACCTCTTTTTGCAACATGGCCACGACCCTTTTCGGTCGCGCCTGCAAGGTGGCGAAGAGGATCGGCACGCCCGCGTTGTAGGGCAGGTTGCCGACGATCACAGGCTCTGGACCGAGCCCGTGGGCGGCGACCATGGCGGCGTAGTCCACCTGCACCGCGTCGCCCTCTTCGACGCGGATGCGCTCAGCGCCGAAGCGCTCGCGGAGCAGCTCGGGCATGCGTCGGTCGCGCTCCACCACGACCAGCGGGCGCGGCGGCGTGCGGCCGGAGGGGTCTTCGAGGTGTGGCAGCAGGTGGGCGGTGAGGTTGCCGGTGCCGGGGCCGATCTCGATCAGCCCGCTGCCGGGCACCGGCGCGGCCAACGCGGCGATGCGCGCCAGCACACCCTGGTCGTGCAAGAAGTGCTGGCCGAGGGCCTTCTTCGGACGCAGGTCGTAGCCGTGGCTCATGGGCGCCTCTCCGGGCGCGCGGCGTCGCGCTGCAGCTTGCGTGTGGCCAGGGTCGGCCGCACGGTCGGCATGGCGTCGATGGAGAGCGGATCGTCGCGCTCGCCGGCCGCCAGCAGGCTGGAGCCCAGCCCCGCGATCATGGCCGCGTTGTCGGTGCAGTAGGGCCGCGGGGTGAGCCAGGCGCGGCGCCCCTCAGCGGCGCAGGCGGCCTGCAGGT
>JAUIAC010000729.1 GCA_030425545.1 bacterium
GGCGGGCCGCCCCCTGCTGCGTCGCGGGCTGGAGGAGTCGCTCGAGCGCCGCCTCATCGCGCAGGCCCGCGGGTTGGTCACGGTCACCGAAGGCATCGCCGCGGACCTGCGCGCGCGCTTCGGCCGGCAGGTGCACGTCATCCCGAACGCCTGCGAGCCAGAGACCTTCGCATCGGTCACGCCGCGGGACTTCGGTCGGCCCACGCTGCTCTACGTCGGCGGGCTCTACGGCGGGCGCCGCTACGACGTCGTCCTCCGAGCCCTGGCCGCGGCGCGCGACGCGGGCGCGGTGACCCCGGCTCAGCTCGGGCTGCACTACATGGGGCTCCAGGGAGACGGGCTGCAGGCCCTGACCGCGGAGCTCGATCTCGGCGACTTCGTGACCTGGGAGGGCAACCGGCCCTGGTCGGAGGCGCTCGCCGCCATGAAGGGCGCCGACTGCAACCTGCTGCTCGTCGCCGCGCGCCACGTCCGGCAGGTGCCAGGCAAGCTCTTCGAGCAGCTCTCGGCGGGCCGGCCGATGTTCGTGGTCGCGCCGCCCGGCGCCGACGCGAGCGCGCTGCTCGCCGGTCAGCCCGACGTCGACGTGGTGGCGCCCGACGACGCCGGCGCGGTACGGGCTGCCCTCGACGCGGTCATCGCCCGCGGGCGCGTGCCGCAGCGCGAGGCGCCCGAGATCCCCAGCCACTTGACCGTGTCCGCCACCATGGACGCCTTCGACGCGGCCTGCCGCGCGGCGCTCGACGTGACCTGACGCCGCCTCGCGGCTCGCCCCGCCGCGCCCCGCCGCGCCCGGAGAATCACAGTGGTCCGTGGCGCCGGGTGAGGCGCGAGCGACCGCGGCTACTTGCCGGCCCAGGCCTGACGCAGCAGCTGCCCCAGCGCGATCATCGGCAGACCCTCGATGCTTGTCGGGTCGTCGGCGTCGATGCGCTCCATCAACCACGGGCCGGCTCGCTCGATCTTGTAGGCGCCCGCGCAGTCCCAGGTCTCGTCTTGCGCCACCACCACCTCCGCCTCGCTGAGCGAGAAGGCGCGCATGGTCACCCGCACGGCGCTCGCGGCCTCGAGCAGCCGACCGCCTGGCAGCGCCAAGGCCAGGGCGGTGAAGAGCTCGTGGGTGCGCCCGGACAGACGCATCAGCTGCGCGACGGCGGCCTCGGCCGACCCCGGCTTGCCCAGCAGCTCGGCCTGCCCGCCAGGCGTGCTCAGCACCACGCCCTGGTCGGCGCCGATGATCCACGCCTCGCTGAACGCCGGATCCTCTTGCACCGCGCACGCCTTGAAGGCCGCCCGCAGCGACACGGTCTGGCGCGGCGTGTCCGCCACGATGCTGTGCTCGTCCACCGGCGAGGCCAGGGCGGTGAAGGGCAGGCCCAGGCGTTCGAGCTGCGCGCGGCGGTAGCGCGAGGTCGACGCGAGCACGAGGGGAGCAGGCAGGTCGATGAGGCTCATCAGGGAACTCCGCGGGTGGGGACGACCTTTGGCGCGGCCAGACCGACCAGCGCGCGTCGTCGCGGGAGGGATCAATCCAGCGGGACCACCGCGGTGACGGCGCGCTCCAGCGCCCCGGAGCGCAGCAGCTCGGCGACCGCCTCCATCTCCTCGTACAAGATGCGGTCCTGCGCCAGAAAGGGCATGGCCGTGCGCACCGCCGCGCGGGCCGCGTCGGTCCCCGGCGCCGGGGCCAGCGGCGCGCGCAGGTCGATGCTCTGCGCCGCACACAGCAGCTCGATGGCCACCACCCGCTCGACATTCTCGACCACGTCGAGGTAGCGGCGCGCGGCGATGGGCCCCATGGACACGTGGTCCTCGCGGCTCGCGCTCGAAGGGATGCTGTCGACGCTCGACGGGGTCGACAGGCCCTTGCACTCCGACACCAGCGCCGTCGCGGTCACCTGGGCGATCATCAGCCCGGAGTTCAAGCCGGAGTCGCGGGTGAGGAAGGCGGGCAGCCCGTTGTTGAGGTGCGGGTTCACCATCTGCTCGACCCGCCGCTCGCTGATCGAACCGAGGCTGGTGAGGCTGATGCGGGCGAAGTCGCACACCGCCGCCACCGGCATGCCGTGGAAGTTGCCGCCGCTGATGACGGCCCCCTCCGGCACATCGCCGTCGTCGTCGCCCGGGAAGATCAGCGGGTTGTCGGTGACCGCGTTGACCTCGACCTCCAGGACGCTGCGGACGTGGGCCAAGGTGTCGCGCGTCGCCCCGTGTACCTGCGGCATGCAGCGCATCGAGTAGGGGTCCTGCACGCGATCGCAGTCGGCGTGGCTGGCGATGAGCGGCGAGTCGGAGCAGAGCCGGCGCAGGTTGCCCGCGACCACGGCCTGACCGGCGTGGGGCCGCAGCTTCTGGATGCGATCGTCGAAGGCCCGCACCGACCCGAGCATGCCCTCGATGGTCATGGCTCCGGCGATGTCCACGGCCCGCAGGATCCGCTCCGCCCG
>JAUIAC010000098.1 GCA_030425545.1 bacterium
CGGGCCGGCATGGGCTACACGGGCTCCGCCGACCTCGCCAGCCTCGCCCGCGAGGCGCAGTTCGTGCGCATCACCAACGCTGGCCTGGCCGAGAGCCACGTCCACGACGTGGTCATGAGCAGCCCCGCGCCCAACTACGCGCCGCGACGCTGACGGCCTCACGCTCCGCCGACCCCATCCACCGCGCAGGACCCGCCGCATGAAACGCATCCTCATCCTCGACTTCGGCTCGCAGTACACCATGCTCATCGCGCGGCGCGTCCGAGAGCAGCAGGTCTACTGCGAGATCTGGCCCTGCACCCGTCCCATGGCCGACATCGTGGCGTGGCAGCCGGCCGGCATCATCCTCTCGGGCGGCCCGTCCAGCGTGACCGAGGCGGGCTCACCGCGGCCGCCGGCGGAGGTCTTCGAGCTCGGCGTGCCGGTCCTGGGCATCTGCTACGGCCTCCAGGTCATGACGGCGATGCTCGGGGGCGAGGTGGTCGCGAGCGACACCCGCGAGTACGGCAAGGCCCACGTACACGTAGACGAGGCGAGCGGCGTGCTGGGCCGCTGGACCGCCGACGCCGAGCAGCTGGTGTGGATGAGCCACGGCGACCGCATCGCGTCCGCCGCGCCGGGCTTCTCGGTGCTCGCCAAGACCCACGACGGTGTGGTCGCGGCGGTGTCGAACCCCGAGCGGCGCTTCTACGGCCTGCAGTTCCACCCCGAGGTGGCGCACACGCCCGGCGGCCCCTCGCTCATCGCGGCCTTTGTGCACGACGTCTGCGGCTGTCCGAACGCCTGGACCATGGCCGCCTTTGTCGACGAAGCCGTCGCCGCGATTCAGGCGCAGGTCGGCGACGAGGGCCGGGTGCTCTGCGGCCTCTCAGGTGGGGTCGACTCGTCGGTCGCGGCCGCCTTGATCCACCGCGCCATCGGCGACCGGCTCACCTGCGTCTTCGTCGACAACGGCCTCCTGCGCAAGGACGAGGCCGCAGACGTCCAGCGCATCTTCGGCGAGGGCATGGGGCTGCCGCTGATCACCGTCGACGCCGCTGAGCGCTTCCTCACCGGCCTCGCGGGGGTCACGGATCCCGAGCGCAAGCGCAAGATCATCGGTCACACATTCATCGAGGTCTTCGACGAAGCGGCGCGGGACCTGCCCCACACCTACAGCTTCCTGGCCCAGGGCACCCTCTACCCGGACGTCATCGAGTCCGTGTCCTTCAAGGGGCCGAGCGCCACCATCAAGAGCCATCACAACGTCGGCGGCCTGCCTGAGCGCATGAACATGGACCTGGTCGAGCCGCTGCGCGAGCTCTTCAAGGACGAGGTCCGTGAGCTGGGCGTCACCTTGGGACTGCCCGGCTATCTGGTCCAGCGTCAGCCCTTCCCCGGGCCCGGCCTCGCGGTCCGCATCTTGGGGGACATCACCGCAGAGCGATGCGCGCTGGTCCGGGAGGCGGACGCCATCGTCCGAGAGGAGATCGACGCCTGGCCGGGCCACACGGCGCTCTGGCAGTACTTCGCGGTGCTGCTGCCGGTGCGGTCGGTGGGGGTCATGGGCGACCAGCGCACCTACGAGCACACCTGCGCCGTCCGGGCGGTGACCAGCGTCGACGGCATGACCGCCGACTGGGTGGACCTGCCGCACGACGTGCTCGGCCGCATCTCGACCCGCATCATCAACGAGGTCCGCGGCTTCAACCGCGTGGTCTACGACATCACGAGCAAGCCGCCCGGCACCATCGAGTGGGAGTAGCGCCGACGCGCCAGCTGGAGGCCCTCGGCCGCCGCCGCCAGAACGTGCCCTAAATTGGATCACTCTCGGGTGAACGCTAGACTCGGCGGGTGAGTGTCCTCCACCCAGCTCTGCCGCACACCCCCACACGACTTTGGGCCCGTACAATCAGCGTTTTCGCGCTGGTCATCGGCCTTTGTGTGGCGCTGCCGAGCGAGGCGAGCGTGGTCGGATCGGCGCCCGCGGGCGGCTGCCCCATGCCGGCCAACACGCTCCTGCTCAACGAGTATCAGGTCGGCAAGGGCCCCCAGCCCCGGTGGATCGAGGTGCTCAACCCCGGCACGGGCACCATCTCGCTGCAGGACGTCGTGCTGCGGGTGTCCGCCCCTGGCATCGCTGGCAAGGCGGGCGACACGCTGGAGTTCGGGCTGGCGCAGAAGGTCGGCAGCGTGCCCGGCGGCGAGGTCCTGCTCCTCGGTCACATCCCAGAGAGCAGCGGCAGCAGCCCCTACTACGCCCTGACCATGGTCGACATCGGCGCCACCTTCGTGCTGCCGCTGTGTAAGGTCAAAGCAGAGCTCATCGGCCCCAAGGGCATCATCGACTCCCACTCGTGGGACCTCTGCGCGGGCGGCAAGCCGCCCTCCGAGGCCAGCTGGCAGACCGTGCAGTCCCTCGATCCGGCCCACGCCGACCTCTGCGAGAGCGACAAGCCGACGCTGTGGTGCGAGACCACCGCCACCGACAGCCCGACCAAGCCGACGCCGGGCAAGGTGAACCTGCCGTGTGACCTGGACGGCGACGGATACACCGCGACGACCGGTGACTGCGACGACGACAACAAGGCCGTGAACCCCATCGCCAAAGAGCAGTGCAACGGCGTCGACGACGACTGCAACAGCCAGACGGACGAGGGCGTCCTGGCGCCGGCGGGGACCTGCTTGACCGACGGCGTGTGCGCCGGGCTGCTCCCAGGCGGCAAGCCGGTGGCCCAGTGCGACGGCGCCAACGGCTTCGTGTGCACCTATCCCGCCGGCTTCGAGAGCGTCAACGAGACCCTGTGCGACGGCTTCGACAACGACTGCGACGGCGCCACCGACGAGGGGCTGCTCAACGCCTGTGGGGGCTGCGGTCCGCTGCCGCTGGAGCTCTGCAACGGCAAGGACGACGACTGCGACGGCGACACGGACGAGGATCCGGAGCTCGGCGGCGTGAAGTGTGGCGGCGAGGGTGTGTGCAACCTCGCTCAGCCGATGTGCGACAGCGACGGTGTGCCCTCGTGTCAGCTGCCGGCCTCCCACGAGGTCACCGAGACCCTCTGTGACGGCGTGGACAACGACTGCGACGGCCTCACCGACGAGGAGCTGGGCCTGGCTCAGACCTGCATCATCGGCCGCGGGCAGTGCGCGGCTGAGGGCGTCATCAAGTGCGCGCCCAACGGCAGCACGCTCTGCGACGGCAAGGTGGGCGAGCCGGTCCAGGAGATCTGCGGCGACAACCTCGACAACGACTGCAACGGCGAGACCGACGAGGGCTTCAACGTCGGCGAGCAGTGCACGGTCGGCCTCGGCGCCTGCGCGGTGACCGGCAAGTACACCTGTCCGCAGGCGCCTGCCACCGACGCCCACTGCGACGCGACACCGGCGCCCGCCGCGAGCCAGGAGACCTGCGACAATCAGATCGACGACGACTGTGACGGGCTCACCGACGAGGCCGGCTGCACGGGCGCGGTCGACGAAGGCTGGTCTTGCAGCAGCGCCGAGACCGAGCGCGTCCCAGGCGGGGGGCCGCTCTGGCTCCTCTTCGCGCTCGCGGCGCTCCTGCGCGCGCGGCGACAGACGGCACGATGAGCGTCGGCTCGACCTTCGCAGGTCGAGCGCTGGGGTCAGCTGCCCTTCTTCGGGGTGTCGAGGTGCGCGCGGAGCTGCTCGAGCCGCTGAGCGACCGCCGCCATCACCGTGCCCGCCGGATACGCACCTGAGTCGTCCGGCTCGCCCGCGCTCGTCCGGGTCAGGATGCTGATGCCTTCGTCGATGCTGCGCACCGGCCACACGTGGAACTTGCCGGCGTCGATGGCCGCGCGCACGTCGCCGCTCAGCATCAGGTGCTGCACGTTCTGCCAGGGGATCATCACCCCCTGGTCGCCGTTGAGCCCCCGCGCCTCACAGAAGCGGAAGAAGCCCTCGATCTTGTGGTTCACGCCGCCCACGGGCTGGATCTCGCCCAGCTGATTCACAGACCCGGTCACACCGATGCCCTGGTCGATGGGCAGGCCGGAGAGCGCCGAGAGCAGGGCGTAGAGCCACGTGCTGGACGCGCTGTCCCCGTCCACCGCGCCGTAGCTCTGCTCGAAGGTCACGGTAGCCGTGAGGGAGAGCGGCTTCCGCTGGGCAAAGCGGTGCCCGAGGAAGCCAGCGAGGATGTGGACACCCTTGTCGTGGATGTCGCCGCTCATGCCGACTTCGCGCTCGATGTTGACGATGCCCTCCTGCCCGGCGAAGCAGCGCGCCGTGACCCGAAAGGGCCGACCGAAGTCGTGCTCGCCCACGCTGAGGACCGCGAGCCCGTTGATGACCCCAATCTCGTCTCCGGAGCTCCGCAGCAGCAGCTGCTCGTCGAGCAGATCCTCGTGCATCTTGTCGGCGATGAGGCTCGACCGCGCCTGACGTTCCCGGATCGCGGTCTGGATGTGGCTGAGCCCAATGAGCTCGGCCCCCTCGAGTCCGGCGTGATAGTTCGCCTCGACGAGCACGTTCGAGATGTCGTTGAAGCGCAACGTGAGCTTGCGCTGGGACTCCACGAGCCGCGAGCCGTGCTCGATGACGGCGGCCACCGACGGCCGGTCCAGCGAGCGGCAGCCGTTGTTCTTGGCCGCGGTCGCGATGAAGCGGACGTACTTGTCGATGGAGTCCGCCGTGCGCCGGATCTCGTCGTCGAAGTCCGCCTTGACCTGGAAGATCTTGCGGAAGTCGTCGTCGGTCCGATATGCGAGGTGGTACAGCGTGTTCGAGCCGATGAGGATCAGCTTGAGGTCGATCGGGATCGGCTCCGGCTTCAGCCCGCTGGTCGGCAGCAGGCCGGCGCTCTCGCCCAGGTCCTCAATGGCCGTCTCGCGGTTGCGGACCGTTGACTTGAGGTTCTCCCACACGCCAGGGAGCTGGAAGAGATCCGCCGCGTGGCACACCAGGTAGCCACCGTTGGCCTGGGCCAGGGTGCCGCCGCGGATCATGGTGTGGTCGGTGAAGTAGATGCCTTGCTCGACGCGCCGCTCGATGCGCCCGAACATCCGGTAGAAGGTCGGGTGCGTCTCGAAGATGACGGGAGCGCCCTCCGTCTTGGCGTTGTCGACCACCACCTTCACGCGGAAGGCGCGGAAGGGGTCCGGCCCGCGGCGGTCCATGTCGTCGTCGTCGTCGTCGTCCGGGAGGAAGCGGCCGAGGTGGTCGACAAAGTCCTTCTGCAGCGCCGTGAGGAACTGCCGCAGCTTCGGGCCCGCCTTGCCGTAGCGCCGCCGCACCTTGCCAAAGGGCTTCTTCGCGACCTGCCCGGCCAGCTCTTCGGTGTACTTCTCCAGCAGCTGCTGCGTGTCGCGTTCGATGCCACGGTTGACCTGCACGAAGTCCGTGAACAAGGGCTCGAGCTGCTCCCGCGCGGTGTCGATCGCCTGGCGCTGCTCGTCGGTCAGCGCCAGCACGCCGGCCTCGTCGAGCGCCTCACCGTCCACGATCGGCCGCGTCATCAGCTCGCCGTCGCCGCCCGCGCTGATCTCGAAGCCCACCGACTCCGCCTCCTTGCGGAGATGACGGAAGGCCTCCGTGCTGGCCATGTTGCCCTGGTAGACCGCGCGCTGGAGCAGCTCCTGGTGCGCCCGGTCGTGGAAGGCCTTGGGCATCTCCTCACGCAGCTGCTCGAGCACGGACTCCAGGTCCTTCTTGAAGCGCGTGCCCTTGCCGGGGGGGAGCGACACCGCCCGCGGCGAGTCGGAGTCCTCGAAGTTGTGTACGTAGACCCAGTCCGGGGGCACGGGGCGCGTCGGCGCGATCTTCTCCAGCACAGCGCGAAGCTGGCTACGCTTGCCGGTGCCCGACGCCCCGGCGAGATAGATGTGGTAGTTCGGACGCGAGATCGCCAGGCCGAGGTCCAGGCTGCGGAGCGCACGGTCCTGCTCGATGACCGACTCGAGGATCGGCACCTCGGCGGTCGTCTCGAACTTCAGGCCGTCGGGGTCGACTTGAACGGTGCACACGTCGGCGGTGAGTCCGGCGGGACGCTGGGCGGTGCGATGCTGTGGCATGGGTGGCTCCGAACCCGGAAAGCGGGCCGCGGTGCCTACCATATCGCTGACCCCTGGGGCAACGCAGCCCGTCCGCTACAGGCTCGGGGCGCTCATGACCATGGCCTCCATGGCCTCACGCTTGCGAAAGCGCTGCTCCACGGCTTTGGCCTTGGCCTGGGTGGGGTAGGGGCCCATGCGCACGCGGTGGAAGCTGCCCATCTTCGGCACCTCGGCCCGGTGGACGCGCACCTTGTAGCCCTTGGCGCGCATGGCCTGGGCAAAGACCTTGGCCTCCTTGCCGTCGCGCAGGCTCTTCAGCTGCACCCAGTAGACGCGCCCCTGGGCCCGCTTCGCTGTGGTCTTGGCCGGGCGAGACGGGGGCGCGAGGGCCGTGTCCTTGGCCGCCGCCTCTCGCTCGGCCAGCGCCTTGTTCGCCGCCGCCCGCTTCGCCTCCGCCTTGGCCGCCAGCGCGGCCTTGGCCGCTGCACGCTGCGCCTGTGCCTTGGCCGCTGCACGCTGCGCCTCTGCCTTGGCCGCTGCACGCTGCGCCTCTGCCTTGGCCGCCAGCGCGGCCTTCGCCGCCTCCAGCTTCGCCACGCGCTCAGCCTCGCGTGCGGCGGCGAGCCGCTTTGCCTGCGCCTCCGCCTCGGCCTTGGCCCTGGCCTCGGCGGCGACGCGCGCCCGCTCCCGCGCCTCCGCGGCGTCCAGCTCGTCCACCAGCTGACGTCGCGCGCGCTCGCGCACTGGCGCGACGCTGCGCTGCGGGCGATCCAAGGTCAGCCCGCCCGCGCGCATCGGCGTGTGGAGCGCCGCACCCGAAGGCGAAAGCGGCAGCGCCACACCGAGCGCGGCGACCGTCGACCGGCCCGTGACGCTGAGGTCCTCGCTCAGCGCGTCGGGGCGTGGCGGCAGGCTCTGAACCCACTCCGCGGGGACGCCCGCGCTGAGCGAGCTCGCCGGAGCCTTGGCTGCGTCGCCAAAGGCCTCCGCCAGCGCTGCGCCCTTGGTCGACCGACCGCGGCGCACCACTGCTGGCACCGGCAGGCGCCCCAACATCGACCGCGGCGCGTCGCTGGGCGCGCCATGTTCGGCGTCCGCCTCGGCCTCTGCGGTCTCGGGTGCCTCGGTCACCTCGTCCGCGGCCACGGCCGCCTTGCCCGCGTTGCGCGCGACGTCCTCGAGCATCGGCGCCAGGGGCGCGCGGGCCACCCGCCGGCGTCGCTGCAGCTCACGATCGCGCGCGGCGGCGGCCACCGGGGTCGGCAACACCGGCGGCGGTCGATCGGCCATGTGGGCGGCGGTCGGCGCGGGCAGGGGCGGCGGCGCGAGGGTCGTCGCGGGCGCAGTGGGCGCGGTCGCGACGACCTGCGGCCCCGCAGCCTGATGACTCGCGACCCGCCACCCGGCCCAGAAGGCCACCCCGAGCAGCGCGCTGGCCCCCACAGCGACCAACGCCACATGGCGTCGCTCGACGTGGAGCTCCATGCGCTCCTGGACACGGTCGAAGTCGCGCAAGGCCATCGGCTACTCGGCCTCTGGGGTCTGGGTGGGCTCGAGCTGCGCCATGCGGTCGGGAGCCGAGACTCCCAGCAGCGCCAGCGCGTTGGCGACCACCTGCTTCAGCGCGGCGATCAGGGTCAGGCGAGCGCGGCTGGTCACCACGTCGTCTGAGATGACCCGCAACCCGGCCTGCTTGCCCTGGGTGAAGTAGCTGTGGAAGAGCTTGCACGTGTCGAGGAGGTAGAACGCGACCTGGTGCGGCTCGCGGGAGCGCGCCGCGCGGGCGACCACCTCTGGCCAGGCCGCGATGGTCATGGCCAGCTGCCGCTCCAGCTCGTGACCGAGGGGCTCTAGGGTCACCCCGCCCACCTGCCAGTCGATGCCCTGCTCCCGCGCCCGGGCCAGGATCGACGCCAGCCGCGCGTGGCCGTACTGCACGTAGTACACCGGGTTGTCCATGCTCGTCTTGCGGGCGACCTCGAGGTCGAAGTCGAGCTGCGCGTCGCCCTTGCGGGTGAGGAAGATGAAGCGCACGGCGTCGCGCCCGCTCTCTGGCGAGGTCGTCGTCACCTCGCGCACCACGTCGGCCAGCGTGACGAAGTCGCCCGAGCGCTTGCCCATGGACACCGGCTCGCCGTCGCGCAGCAGCGCCACCATCTGCATCAGCTGCACTTCGAGGCGCTCGCCCGACCAGCGCTCCGCCTTGGCGTCTCCCTCGGCTCGCCGCAGGTCGCCGAGCGCGTGGATCACGCCCTTCAGCCGCGGGACGTAGCCGTGGTGGTCTGCGCCGAGCACGTTGATCAAGTGGTCGTAGCCGCGCGCCAGCTTGTCGTCGTGGTAGGCGATGTCAGCGGCAAAGTAGGTGGGCCGGCCGTCGGAGCGGACGACCACGCGGTCCTTGGTGTCGCGGAAGGACTTGGGCACGTCGTCGCGCGTACCGCGGAAGCACACCGGCGACTCGCCCGCGTCGTTGGCCTCGCCGGTGTAGCACCAGTCGGCGGCCTGCAGGCGCGACACGCACGACGCGACGGCGTCGACCGCCTCTGCCGCGCCCGGCGCGGGCTCGAGGCCGTGGAGCCTGCGCTCGGAGTACCAGCCGTCGAAGGCGATGCCGAGGCCTTCGAGATCGCGCTCGATGCGCGCGACCATGAGTCGCCAGGCGTGGTCGGCGAGCGCGCGGTCGTCCTGGCGACCGCCTGCGCGCGTGGGCTCTTTGGCGGCCCACCAGGCGTTGTCGTCCCAGCTCGGCGCGTCGACGCCGAGGTGCACGTCGCCTGCCTCGCCGCGGACGAGCGACAGGGCCAGCTCCGCCACGTAGCCACCGCGGTAGCCGTCCTCGGGGAAGCCGTCGGGCAGCTCAGGCCGCTCCCCGGCGACGCGCTCGTCTCGGGCGTCGTCGGGGACCTCGCTGAGCAGACGCACCCAGTGCCACACGCTCTCGCCGAGCTTGGCGATCTGATTGCCGACGTTGTTGATGTAGTACTCGGTGTCGACGTCGTAGCCCGCCGCGCGCATCACCTGTGCGAGGGCGTCGCCGAAGACCGCGCCGCGGCCGTGCCCCACGTGGAGCGGCCCGGTCGGGTTGGCGCTGACGAACTCGAGCAGCACGCGCTCCCCGCCGCCCGCGCTGGACCGGCCGTAGCCCGCGCCGTCTCGCACCGCGTCAGCCACGGCGCCCGTCCAGCCGGCGCCCGACAAGCGCAGGTTGACGAAGCCCGGGCCCGCGACGCTGATCTCGTCGAGGAGCCCGTCGGTGTCGCTGGCCTTGAGGTGGCCGACAAAGGCCTCCGCGAGCGCCCGCGGGTTGGTCCGCGCGGCCCGCGCCATGGTGAAGCACAGGTTGGTCGACAGGTCGCCGTGGCTGGCCTGCCGAGGCCGCTCCAGCGGGACCTCGTGGCTGGCCAGCGCCGCCGGCAGATCACCGGCGGCGTGCGCCGCCACGGTCGCGGAAGAGAGGACGTCGCGAACGCGCGAGTACAGGGTCGTCATGAGAGCACCGAAAGCGCAGTAGCGCGGGGGATCGAACGTGTTCGGGAGGGGCGTCGCCGTCAAGAAAAGGCACGCCCGGAACGCGGGGCGGGCACGCTAGCACGGCGGATCGTGGCGCGGTACCCCGCTTGGGCGCGCTGATGACGACGCACGAGGGACCTGCGGCGACGACGAGCGTCGCTGGGAGCGGCGCCTGCCGTGCCTGAGGACACGCAGCGACAGCGGCCCCTGGGCCACCGGCGCGGAGACCCGCGCTCCCGCATTGACAAGGCCCCACGGGAGCCCGTATCCACCGACCCAACCAACCTTGGGAGGCCTCATGTCAGCGACTCAGCCACGGCGCGCCGTAATCACCGGAGGAGCCGGATTCGTCGGCTCGCGGCTGGCGACGCGCATGTACGAGCGCGGGTGGCACGTGGTCGTGGTCGACAACCTCTGCACCGGCGACCTGCGGAACCTCGAGGCGCTGCAGGGCAAGCCCGGCTTCGAGGTGATCGAGGCCAACGTGAGCGACGGCATCCCCGTCGACGGGCCAGTGCACGACGTCATGCACTTCGCCTCGCCTGCGTCACCGCCCGACTACCTCGAGCGCCCCATCGAGACCTTGCGTGTGGGCTCTGAGGGCACCATGCACGCGCTCAAGCTCGCCCAGGCTCACGGTGCGCGCTTCCTCGTCGCGTCCACCAGCGAGATCTACGGTGACCCGCTGGAGCACCCGCAGCGCGAGAGCTACTGGGGCAACGTCAACAGCATCGGGCCGCGCAGCGTGTACGACGAGGCCAAGCGCTTCTCGGAGGCCGCGACCATGGCCTGGCACCGCCACCACGGCGTCGACACACGCATCATCCGCATCTTCAACACCTACGGTCCCGGCATGCAGACCGACGACGGCCGCGTGGTGCCGAACTTCATCTGTCAGGCGCTGCGCGGTGAGGCGCTCACCGTGTACGGCGACGGCAGCCAGACGCGCGCGTTCTGCTATGTCGACGACCTGGTCGAGGGCATCTTGGCCGTCCTGGAGCGAGGCGACGCCGAGCCCTTCAACCTGGGCAGCCCTGGGGAGTTCACCATCGGCCAGTTCGCGGAGCTCGTGCGGGAGGTCGTCGGTGGGCCGGCGGTCACCTATCACCCGCTGCCGACCGACGATCCCAAGCGGCGCCAGCCAGACATCACGCGCGCCAAGACCGAACTGGGCTGGGCCCCGCAGGTCTCGCTGCGCGAAGGGCTGGTGCCCACCGTGGCCTACTTCCGCGAGCGGCTGGGTCTCTGAGCCCTCGCCTCGGCGACCGCGGACCCCTCACAGCTGTGCCACGCCGGCGTCCGAGCCGGCGCGCTGCGGCGCGCGAGGCCGCCAACACGCAAAACGCGCTTGCGGCCCCCCACACGTGGGAGGCCGCAAGCGCGTCGGTCCTAGCTGTGAGCGCGGCGGGTCGCCCCGTCCGCATCGCGGCGCCTGGCCGCGGGCTCACCTAGCCCTTGGGCGCGAACTTCTTGTAGTCGATGCCGTTCTTCTTGCAGAAGGGCACGAACCCGACCTTGGCGATGCTCCGCAGCGCGCGGGTCGTGAGCTTCACCCGGACGAAGCCGCCGAGCTCGGGCACCCAGATCCGCTTGGACTGGAGGTTCGGGAGCTGACGCATCCGCGTCTTGTTGTGTGCGTGGCTGACCCGGTTGCCGGACAGGGGGCCCTTGCCAGTGAGGTCGCATCGACGAGCCATGAGTCTCTCCTTCAGGGCGCTGGGGGCCCGATTGGGGACGCGCTGTCTACTTGCACGACCTGTCTCTGTCAAGCGGAACCTGGCGCTGGGGCCAGGCATCGCGGGCCCCGCCATGCCGCGTCGTGTCCCGTCCCGTCACGCCAGGCCTGCCACAGCGCGTGCTAGGCTTGAGGTCTCCGCGCCCCCATCCCCGCGCGCCCCAACGACGCGCGCCTCGGAGCGACCTCCGATGTCCAAGCCCAACCCTGGCCCACCGCCGCGACACGACGACCCGGAGGGGCCGCCTGGCGGTGCGTCGAGCAGCACACAGCGTCACCGACTCCGGGCCCGACAGGCCGCGCTGGCCGAGCTCGTCGCCGACGCCGAGCTCGTGGCGCCGGACGTCGCGCGGATCCCGCTCCGGACCCCCACGCTGCCGCCCGCCGTGACCACCAACCACTACCTCGTCGGTGATGTGCGCGCCGTGCTCGTCGACCCGGCGACGCCCCACCTGCGTAGCCAGCGCTCGCTGCGCGCGATCGTCGCGCTGTGGCAGCGAGAGGTCGCGCCGGTGACCGCCCTCTTTCTCACGCACCACCACAGAGACCACATTGGGGCAGCGGCCACGCTTCGGGATCAGCTGGGCCTGCCGATCTGGGCGCACGCCGCGACGGCCGCGCTTCTTCCGGGGCTGGTGGACCGGCACGTGGCCGACGGCGAGCCCGTCGCGACGAGCGCGGAGGGGGACTGGCTCGCGAGGCACACGCCGGG
Source organism: bacterium (assembly GCA_030425545.1). Taxonomy (GTDB): domain Bacteria; phylum Myxococcota_A; class UBA9042; order UBA9042; family UBA9042; genus UBA9042. The sequence continues at coordinate 11,957 of JAUIAC010000098.1, forward strand.
CCACGCCCCCGGTCATCTCGTCGTCCACGGGCCAAAGGGCGGCATGATCGTCGGAGACATGGTGGCAGGGCAGGGCAGCATCCTCATCGATCCGTCGGACGGACACATGGGCGACTATCTGGACAGCTTGCGCCGCATGGCTGCGCTCGAGCCGCGGTGGCTGGGACCAGCGCACGGCCCGGTCCTCCGCGACCCGGCGGCGGTGATCCAGGGCTACGTCAGCCACCGACTGGCGCGCGAGGCCGCAGTGGTCCAGGCCCTGTCCGCCACGGCCCGCCCGGCTGAGGCGCTCCTGAGCGCCGCCTACGCCGACACGCCACGACGGCTCTGGCCGCTGGCGCTGCGTGCGATGCGAGCGCACCTGGCCTGGCTCGAGGCCCAGGGCCTCGCCGAGCAGCCCGCCCCCGGTCGTTGGCGGCTCGCCCGCCCGCACGCGTGACCCCTGCCGCCTTGACCGGCCAGCAAGGCGGCGCGCCCGCCAGGAAGTGAAGCGCTTTCACCGCCCTGCGGCCCGCGGCTCACACGTCGACGGAGAGCGCCCTCAATGCGCAGCCGCACCCCAGCCCAAGGTCCACGCGAAAACGCGCCCCACCCTGTTGCGTGCCCGTTCACGACGCACTATTCTCCGCGGCGTGCATGGCGCGATGGTTGAGCTCGCCGGGGTGTTCAGGCATCCAAAGAGACCGACTTCATCGCGTTGCGATGACAACGCGTGTCAGGCAATCTCCGGTGAACCGGCACCCCGCCAGTGAACCGGCGTCCAGCCGGGCGCACCACCGCCAGGTCCCTTGGGGGGACAGGCCGCAACGACGAGCAGTCTCGGGCACCCGACTCGAGAGTGGAGTGAAAAGCTCATGACGTTCTACATTCAGCGCGACGGCCAGCCCAAGCAGTACTCCATCGAGGCCCTCTCCGAGATGGTCAAGAATGGTCAGCTGCGCGCCGACGAGTACGTCTTCGACGGGCGCACTCAGAAGTGGGTAGGCGCGACGCAGGTCGCGGAGCTTTCGGACGCGTGGAAGGCCGCGCAGGGCGGCGGCAAGGCCGCGTCGACGCCGAACATGGCAGCCGCGCCGGCCACCAAGCCGAAGAAGCGCAGCAGCAAGAAGTTCAGCGAGACCTCCTGGTTCATGTCTGCTGTCACGTACGAAGAGGGTGGCCTGACGCCGAGCGAGATGCCGGAGATGGACGTGGGCGACAAGTTCGAGAACCTGCCGCCCGTCCCGGACGAGCTGCGCAAGAAGTTCTCGCTGTCGATCGCCGACCTCGACGACAAGAAGAAGAAGAAGTAGGCGCGGCGCTCCCGCAGCGGAGCCTGCGATGCTGACCGATCCGTCGTCCACGCGACGCCGAATCCCCGGAACCGACCTCGACTTGTCGACGGTCGGTTTTGGTTGTTGGGCCATCGGCGGGCAGTGGTGGGGCGACGACGTGGACGACGGCGCCTCGGTTCGCGCTGTCCATGCCGCGCTGGACGCCGGGGTCAACTGGTTCGATACCGCGCCGCTCTACGGCCACGGCCACGCCGACGACGTGTTGGTCCGGGCGCTCGCGGGTCGTCGGCAGGGTGTGGTCATCGCGACCAAGGTCGGCGTGCGCTGGGACGGCGCGGGGGCCCACGCGCGCTCCGACCTGTCGCCCAGCTGGCTACGCGAAGACGTGGAGTCCAGCCTGCGCCGGCTGAAGACCGACCGCATCGACCTCCTGCAGGTGCACTGGCCCTGCCAGCGGCCGACGCCGCTCGCGGAGACCATGGGCACGCTCGACGCGCTCCGGGCCGAGGGCAAGGTGCGCTGGGTCGGGCTCTGCAACTACAACGCCGACGGGCTGCGGCTCGCCCAGCAGCACGGCGAGGTCCACAGCCTGCAGACGCCCTACAGCGCACTTCGACGGGAGTTCGAGTCCTCGCTGCGAGAGGCGGCGACGCGCAGCGAGCCGCCGCTTGGCGTGCTGGCCTACGAGCCGCTCTGCCGCGGGCTGCTCACGGGCAAGTTTCACCCGAGGAGCACGTTTCCGGACAGCGATCTTCGCGCCCGCGACGAGCGCTTCACCGGCTCGCGTTTCCTTCGGGCGTTGACCATCGTCAGCCGGCTGTCGCTGCTCGCGCGCCGGCTTGACGTTCCGGTCGCAGCGCTGGCCCTGGCGTGGGTCATCCGTCAGCCCGGGATCACCGCGGCCATCGCGGGCGCCAAGCGAGCGTCACAGGTCCACGAGAACGTGGCGGCCATGGCGCTCGCCGAACGAGAAGACGCCCCCTGGGCGGAGGTCGACCGGGTGCTCTCGGCCTACCGCGGGTAGCGGGCGCTGGTGCGGAGGTGCTTGTCGCCGCCGCCGATGCGACCAGTCAGCGCGCTCAGGCCTCCGGATTCTCGGCGTTCATCATCAGATACGCCTTGATGAACCCGTCCAGATCACCGTCGAGCACCGCGTCCGTGTTGCTGGTCTCGTGGCTCGTCCGCAGGTCCTTGACCATGCGGTAGGGCTGCAGCACGTAGCTCCGGATCTGACTGCCGAAGTTGATGCCCTTCTTCGCCGCCTCGATCTCGTCCCGCTCGGCGTTGCGGCGCTTGCGCTCCAGATCTGCGAGTCGCGCCGCGAGGACCTTCATCGCCTTGTCGCGGTTCTTGTGTTGCGAGCGCTCGGCCTGGCAGGCGACGACGACACCCGTGGGCAGGTGGGTGATCCGCACGGCGGAGTCGGTGCGGTTGACGTGCTGACCGCCCGCGCCGCTCGCGCGGTAGGTGTCGATTCGGAGGTCGGCCGGGTTGATGTCGATGTCGATCTCGTCGTCGTGCTCCGGGAGCACGAACACAGACGCGAAGGACGTGTGTCGCCGGGCCTGCGAGTCGAAGGGGCTGATGCGCACGAGCCGGTGCACGCCGTTCTCGGCCTTCAAGTAGCCGTACGCGTAGGGGCCCGTGACCTGCAGCACGGCGTTGCGGATGCCGGCCTCTTCGCCCGCGAGCATGTCGACCATGGACACCTTGAAGCCTTCTGACTCGGCCCAGCGGGTGTACATGCGAAGCAGCATGTTGGCCCAGTCACAGCTCTCCGTGCCGCCCGCGCCGGCGTTGATCTGCACGAGGGCGTCGCTGCGGTCGTTGCTGCCGCTCATCATCCGCTCGAACTCGGAGCGGTCCAAGGACACCTCGACGTTGGCGAGCTGCTGCTCGACCTCGGGGAGGAAGCTGTCGTCCTCCTCCATCTCGGCCAGCTCGAGGAGCTCCTCTACATCGGTACAGCTGGCCTCGAAGGCCTCCAGCGACTCCACGGCGGTGACCATGTCCTGCCGCTCTTTCATCAGCAGCTGGGCGCGCTCCTGGTCGTCCCAGAAGCCGGGCTCGGCGCTGAGGTGCTCCAGCTCGTCGATGCGCTCTTTCTTCGTAGCGACGTCAAAGATGCCCGCGCAGCACAAGCAGGCGCTCTGCGACCTGGGCTGCACGGGACCGTAGCTCGGCGATGGTTGCCATCAATACCTCCAAAAGGGGCCGCATCCTGCCATGGCGGCGGCAAAGTCTCCACGCCCGCCGGCGGCAGAGGTGCAGCGTGCTGGTGGGTGTCCCCTCGCTGAGGGTCGCCAGGGTGCAGGGGCTCAGCCCAGCCAGAGCGTGGTGATGAGGTAGTCGACCACCAGCACCGAGATCGAGCTGGTCACCACGGTGTGGGTGGTCGCCAGGCCTACGCCGCGGCTACCCCCCGTCGCGTTGAAGCCGTTGAAGCACGCGATCGCGCCGATGACGATGCCGAAGTGAAAGGCCTTCACCAAGGACATCGCGATGTCCACGGGGTCGACCCAGTCGTAGATGCGCGAGAAGAACATCGCGTCGTCGACGCCGAGCATGCCGGTGGCCACGAAGTAGGCACCCACGATCCCCACCGCGTTGAAGCCTGCCGTGAGCAGCGGGAGCATCAGCGTGCACGCCAGGAGTCGCGGCGTGATCAGGTAGTGAACCGGGTCCACGGCCATCGTCACCATGGCGTCGATCTGCTCGGTGACCCGCATGGTCCCGAGCTCGGTGCACATGGCGCTACCCACGCGACCCGCAACCATCAGCGCCGTCAGCGAGGGCGCCAGCTCGCGCACCAGGCTCATCGCCACGCTGCCGCCAATCAGGCTCTTGGCGTTGAAGATCTCGAAGGCGACCGCGGTCTGAATCGCGAACACCATGCCGGTGAACACGCCGGTGATCAGCACGATGGGGAGGGAGCCGACGCCCACGAACTCCATCGACAGGATGATCTCGCGCCAGCGGAAGGGCCCGGCCCTGAGACGCCAGAAGGCCCGCAGCGCGAACAGGATCACCGCGCCGATCTGGCCGAACCAGCCCGTGACGCCCTGCCACGCGCCGCGCACGAGGGAGGTGAGCAGGGGTGGGGTAGCGACCGGCGACGCCATGGGCTCCTCTCGTGGGCGGACGGGTCGGTGCGTCGGTGTTGGCGCGTCGG
>JAUIAC010000730.1 GCA_030425545.1 bacterium
CTGCAGCGCCTCGATGGCCTCGCGAGCGTCCTCCTCTTCCTCCGCCTGCTCGGCCGCGTCCTGCGCGGCCTCCTGCGCAGCGTCGGTCGCCGGCTCCGCGACGACCTCGGCGGCCGCGGTGGCCTCACTGGCCTCAGCGGCCTCGGGGGCGGGTGCGGCAGCCTCGTCGGTGGCCGGGATTTCCTGCTTGTTCTCGTCGGACATGGGGACACTCCAGTTGCGCACCTGGGGCGCGAGCGACGCGGACTCTAGCGGGGGGTTCCGGGCGATTCAACCCGCGCCGCCAATCCGCGCTACGGACCGTCGCGCGCGCCAGCTGACAGGCGGGATCCCGCGGTGTCAGGCGCAGGTGCAGTGAGGTCACGTGGCGTCACCACCCGCGACCTCGCTGGCGCTCCGAGCGGATGGTGCCGAGACGCTCGGCTACGGGGCGCGCTTGGCGCGGGCCTTGCGTCGGCGCGCGTTCTGCGCCCTGCCCTGCTTCACGCCAGCCTTTGGCGCCGCAGCCTTCCTGGCCGCCGCCCGCTTGCGCCCCGCCTTCCGAGCGACGGCCGGCTTCGCGGCGGCCTGCTTCGCGCCAGAGCGATGCGACGGGGCCTTGGCGACGGCGCGCTGGCCACGCTTCGGCTCCTTGCGCCGCTTGGCTACGTCGCCGGGCTTGCGGCCGGCCTTCGCCGCCGTCGGCATCGGGGCGTCACGCGGCAGGAACCGGTCATTGCGGATCGTCGGCTGCGCCGGCGCCGCGCCCTGGTCAGCGGAGCCCGTGGCCCCCTCACCGCGGCCCAGGGCCGCCCCCTTCGCGGCCTCGACGATGGCGGCCCGCTCGCCCAGGCCAGGGCCAGCTCCAGCGCCACGGACGACAACGACGTCGTCTTCCGGGTCCTCAGTCGGCGCGTCCCACGCGCTGAAGTTGGCCAGGCTGGCGAAGGTCGTCTCGGTGACCCGCGGCAGCTCGACACGGGCGTTCCACACCTCGAGCAGCGTGCCGAAGAGCAGCAGCGCGCCGCACGACCAGGCCACCATGCTCGCCAGGGCGACGCCGCGCTGGCGCTGCACGAGGACACGACTCACCCGCTTGTTGGCGTCCTGCGCCGCTGGCTTGGCGCTCGCTGCGGCCGTCGGCGCGGCGTCGATGTCGTCGAGGCCAGCGGCCTGAAGCGCGATGACCTCGCTCATCCGCACGGCGGCGGCGCCCACGTCGACCGCTCGGGCCGCGCGGCGCCCGCGGCGTGACGACCGCCGCGCGCCGGCCTCCAGCGTGGCCGGGTCGAGCTGCTGCAGCCGCTGCGACGGGGTGCTGCGGCTGCGCGACACCGCGTCGGGGCCCAGGAACACGCCGGAGATGGGCCGCTGCGGGGTGCGGATGATGATGCTCGGCGCGTCGGCGCTGCTGACGCCCACCTTGGGCTTGGACCGACCTTCGGCCGGGTCCAACAGGGGCTCCTGCGTCGACTCCGGGCTCTCCGGTGTGTCGAGCAGCTCGAGCAGGCGGCTGAGCGTGCCCGGCTTGAGCCGCGCCGCGCCGGCGCCCTTGACGTTGCTCAGGGCCGCGAGCATGGCCTCCGCGCTCTGGAAGCGGTCGTCCTTGTCGGGCGCGAGGGCCTTGCGCAGCCACTCCTGCAGGTCGGTGCCCAGGGCGTCGAACTTGCGGCTCTGGAGGTCGATGGCGCCGGACATCACACGGGCCTGCAGGGCCTCGGTGCGGTCCGCCTGGAGCAGCGGCCGCTCCGTGAACAGCTCCCACGCCACCGCGCCGAGGGCGTAGAGGTCCGCGCGCAGGTCCACCCGCTTGCCCCGGGCCTGCTCGGGCGACATGTAGTGGAGCTTGCCCTTGACCGTCCCGGTGCGGGTCACGTCGCTGCGGTGCTGGCCGCGCGCGATGCCGAAGTCGGTCAGACGCACACGCTCCTGCACGTCCACCAACACGTTGTGGGGGCTGATGTCGCGGTGGACGATGCCCAACCGACGCCCGCCGCGGCCCTTGAACCCGTGGACGTAGGTGAGCGCGCCGAGCAGCTGCCGCAGGATCTCGAAAGCGGCGGCCTTGGGCACCACCCGCCGACGCTTGCGATAGGCCTGCAGCAGCTCGGCGAGGTTGTAGCCAAACACCCGCTCCATGACGATGTAGTGCCGGCCCTGGTCCTCGCCGACAGCGAAGACGCGCACGATGTGGGCGTGCTCGAAGCGGGCGGCGATGCGACCCTCGTCCCGGAACATGCGGACAAACGCGGTGTCCTCGGCTAGGTGGTCGTGGAGGACCTTGATCGCGAGCGGCCGCCCGGCGAGGGCGTCGCCTTCTGCCACCGTCTCGCCCGCGTAGACGCTCGCCATGCCGCCGGACGCGATGCGCTCACCGAGGCGAAAGCGCTTGGAGAGCACCGGCGCCTGCGCGTCGTGGGCCTGGGACGAGTCTCGCTTGGG
>JAUIAC010000731.1 GCA_030425545.1 bacterium
CACACACCAGGCCCGCGCGGCTCCAGCCACACAGCCCGCTGGCGCAGTCGCCGTCGGCCTTGCACGCGGCGCCGAGCTCGGCGCCCGCGGCGGCGTCATCCCCCGCGGCGTCTGCCGTGCCACCGCCCGTGTCGTCGCTGACGTTGCCGTCAGCGACCGCGTCTGCGGCCACAGCGACGTCGTCCTCTGGACCAGCGACGACGCCCTCGTCGTCTGCTCCGCAGCCCGCCAAGGCGAGAAGGCTCAACGAGCAGAGCAGGGACCAACGAACACGAGACGGCAGATGCATCGAGACCTCCAGGCGCGCGCCAGCCTAGCAAAGGCACGCGCGCAGGGTCGAGGCGTCGCCACGAAGCGTCACACGCCCTGTCTGCGGCGGCCGACGCTCGCCCACGCCTGCGGGAGCTTGCCGACTGAAGGGAAACTCGCGACGATCCCGCCACGCCGACCCGCCGACCGGCGCGTCACGGAGGTCCCATGCGAGCCTGCCCTTGCGGGAGCGGCGCCCCGCTCGCCCAGTGCTGCGCCCCCCTGCTCGACGGCTTTGCCCGCGCGACGACGGCGGAGCAGCTCATGCGCTCGCGCTTCACCGCCTACGCCCTCGCCCAGGTCGACTACCTGATGGAGACGCACGCCGCGCGCACCCGTCCCCCGCGGGAGGACGTCGCCGGATCGGCAGACGACGCGACCTTCACCGAGCTTCAGATCCTGGAGACCACCGAGGGTCGGCCCGACGACACCCGCGGCACGGTGACGTTCATGGCCCACTTCACAGCGGGCGGGAAGACCTCGGCGATGCTGGAACGCTCCCGCTTCGAGAAAGTGCGCGGACAATGGTTCTATGTCGACGGCGACCTCCCCTGACGCCGCCGCGGTCGACACGCGGCCCCGACGCGGCCACGCCTGGGATCAGACCGGCCGCTAGACGTGAGCTAGGAGCCAGGTGGGAGCTCGCGTCGACCCGACGCGTCCAGGGCGCCAGCGCGCCACGCCGCTGCCGACCAGCACCGCGTCGATCCCGACGCTGCGTGCGCCGAGGATGTCCGTCTCGAGCTGGTCTCCGAGCATCACCGGCCGCGCCACGTCGAGCCGGGCCAACGCCTGCTCGAAGATGGGCGCGTGGGGCTTGCCGAGGAACTCCGGCTGCGGTGCACCGTCGCCGAAGCGCAGCTCCAGCGCGGCGCGCACCATGGCCGCCATGGTCCCGGCGGCGAAGCCATAGCGACCAGGCGCCGCGGTGTAGATGAGGTCGGGGTTGGGCACGACGATGCGGACCGGCAGCCCGTTGTCGACCCGGTGGATGGCCACGGTGAGGGCGGCGTCCATGTCGGCCAGGAAGCCGCCCGGGCTCGCCTCGTCGCACAAGGCCAGGACCTGCCAGCTCGGGTCGGACGGGTCGACCAGGCGTGCGCCGGCCTGGCGGGCCCAAGCCGCCGAGCCCGCGGGACCGATGACACACGTCGGGGCACCGACGAGGCCGGCGGCGCGAAACCAGGGCGTGAGCAGGCTGCCGGAGGCCACGATGCGGTCCGCCGGGATCGGCAGGTCCCACGCGCGATAGCGCGCCTCGGCGACCTCGGGCTGCTTCGACGCGTCGTTGGTGACGATGAGCCAGGGGCGACCCGCGGCGGTGAGCCGCCGGAGAAAGTCGCCCGCCCCGGGCAGGGGACCCTCGCCGTGCACCAGCACACCGTAGGCGTCGATGAGGAAGCCGTCGTAGCGCTCGACGAGGGCCTCGACGTCGATCGCCGCGGTCACGGCTGCTCCGGCTGCGACGCTGCCCTGTCGGCGTCGTGCGCGTCCGCACGCCCCGCCACGACGGCGGCGTCTGCCGCCGCACCTTCCGCGGCCAGGGCTGCCGCGTAGGCGGCGCGCGTGGTCCGACGCGCCTGGCGGGCCGCGTCCACGGCCTCGAAGCGGTCCGCGTCGACGTTGGCCCAGTCGTAGGGGCAGTGCCGACAGGCGCTGCCGCAGCAGAAGCCCCGGGCGCGGTGGTGCAGCTCGGTCATCACGCGGAAGCCGGAGCGCGGGTCGACGTAAAAGCGCACCTCCTGCGCGACCGCGGCCGCGTGGGCCCGCTCCACGGCGAGCTGCTCCGGGGGAGGCGACGTGGACATGGGAGCCCTCCTCGCAGACGCGCGAGCGTGTAGCTGGGGTAGCTGGGACGACTGGGGCAGCAGCGTCACCTGGCTCAGAGCAGCCGTCCCCGTTCGGCCGCACGCGGCATCTTGAGCTTGGCTCTGGCGTGCACGAGGTCGGCGGACGAAAGCCGATAGTGGCGCACCACACGGAACATGGACAGCGGGTGCTGCTCGCGCGCCACCGACTCGCGCGGGTCCAGGGTGACCAGCAGCGACACGCCGTCGCGGTCGGTGCGGTCGGTCACCACGGCGAACATCTGGCGACGACGGGCGCCGC
>JAUIAC010000732.1 GCA_030425545.1 bacterium
GGGGGGCCGGGAATGCCGGGTGGCGCCGCGGCGTTGTTCCTCTGTGGGCTGGCGCTCGTCGCCGCACGACGCCGGTCCCGGTCAGCTGCGCGCTGACCTCGACAGGAGCTTGCAACCCCTCCCCCCCTCGTTTGCCGATTGGTGTGATCCTCCCTCCCCAAAGCACCGCCGCGCAAACGCGAACCCCCCGACCACAGCTGGTGGTCGGGGGGTTCGGCATTCTTGGGGCCGCTTCGGTGGTCGGTGCGCTCCGACGACAAAATGTCCGCTATTTCCCCCGGCGAGCTGAGCGACAAGCTGAGCGACACGCTAGGGCGTCGTCCAGACCTGCGCGGTACGGGCCGGCACGGCGAAGGCCAGCTTGCCCCCGGCCACCTTGGCCTTGGCGCCGGTGAACCACTCGGTCAGCTCGGTGCCGTCGGCCACACCCGCGGGCGTCACCGTCAGGTCGCCCTTCTTCTCCGTGTCGGCGCGGTTCAGCAACACCACGGCCTGGTCGCCCCCGCTGACGCGGCCCCACGCCAGGAAGGTCGCCTCCTTCCACAGCGGCGGGCTCCACGTGCCCTTGCGCAGCGCCGGGTGCTGGGCCCGCAGCGCGCCCAGCTGCTGCATCCACTGTTGCGTCGCCGCCTCCTTGGCGTTCAGCGCGGCGCCGAAGCGCATCATCCTGCGGTTGTCCGGGTCCCCGGCGCCGGGCAGCCCGAACTCGTCGCCGTAGTAGATCAGCGGGATACCCGGCGTCGTGAACAGGTAGGCGAAGGCCAGCTTCAGCCGGTCATAGGGCGCCTGGTCGGTCGGCTGCTTGGGCGGGCTCTTCCACCCAGCGGCCTGGTTGCTGACGATGTCCCACACCCCGCACGGCAGGCTCCCCGACGCGTGGCTGATGAAGCGCGCCATGTCGTGGTTGCCGATGAAGGTCGACATCAGCGCGCCGCTGTCGGTGTACACGCTGCGGATGCCGCGGATGGTCGCGTCCATGGCGTCGAGCCCCTTGGACTCCTTGGCGAAGCCCTCGAGCAGCTGCATGTTCGCCGGGAAGTCGAACTGGGCGTGGATCTTGTCCGCCCCGACGAAGCTCTGGATGGCCTTGGCGTCCCCCGTGAAGGTCTCGCCGACGATGTAGAAGTCGACGCCCGTCAGCTCCATCTCGGCCTTGGCTCGCTTGCGCAGGGCCTTCACGAAGTCCATCTCGATGTGCTTGACCGCGTCGAGGCGGAAGCCGTCGGCCCCCGAGGCCTTGGCCCACCAGAAGGCCGAGTCCAGCGACGCCGCGATGGTCTTGGGGTTGCTGTAGTTCAGGTCGGCGAGATAGCTGGTGAACCAGCAGGTCACGGGCTTGTTGTCCCAGCCCACGTCCTGACAGACCTCCGCGGGCGTGTGGAACCAGCCGAGGTCCTTGAACACCTTCCACCAGTCGCTGTCGGTGTGCACGTGGTTGGCGGTGTAGTCGAGCAGCACGCGGATGCCCTGCTGATGCGCCGCCGTGACCAGCTCCTGCAGCTCCTCGAGGGTGCCGAAGCGCGGCTCCGTCTTGGTGGTGTCGGCGGGCCAGTAGCCGTGGTAGCCCGTGTATTTCATCGGCGAGTACTTGACCTTGCCCGGCCCCAGCCCACAGCCCGTGCCGTCCGGGAAGGTGCCGTCTTCGGCCGCCGCCGGCTGCTTGACCGGCCATGAGAGCCAGAGCGCCCCGACCCCGAGCTTGGTGAAGTAGCCGCTCTTGAGCTGGCCGAGCACCCCCTTGAAGTCGCCGCCGGAGAAGTTCGTGCGCTTGTCGACCCCCGGCAGCAGGTTGTCGTTGCTCGGGTCGCCGTTGGCGAAGCGGTCGGTCATGACGAAGTAGATCGGGGCGTCGCGCCAGTCGGTGCTGGTGTCGACGTAGACCTTCAGCAGCAGCACCAGGTCGTCGCCGCTGGGCAGCCCGCCCGTGACCCTGACGCGCACGTCGTGGATGCCCTTGGCGAGGCCGGAGATCTGGACCTTCAGCGCGCCGTCCGCCCAGGTGGCCGTGCCCGGTTTGGTCGGGCTGTGGTCCACCGTGACGCTGACGGTCTTCGGGTCGAGGGCGCCCGCCGGCGTGGTGAAGGTCGCGTCGAGGGCGCCGAGCTGGGTGTCCACGGTGTAGCTGTCGAGCGCGAGCGCCGCGGGGCAGGGGTCGACCGTGAGCACCGAGTTCTTGCCGCCGAAGCCGTCGTCGACCGTGTCGAGGTTGTTGGGGTCTGCGAGCCATGTGCCGTCGACCACGAACTTGTACTGGAAGGTGCCGGGCTCAAGCTGGACCACCACGGTCCACACGCCGTCGCCGTCGTCGTCGAGCAGCACGTGGGCCTTGTCGGCCGTGCCGGCCCAGCCGTTGAAGCTACCGGCGAGCAGCACCTGCTTGACGCCGGGCGTGGGCGTGTAGCTGAAG
>JAUIAC010000099.1 GCA_030425545.1 bacterium
GACCTCCACCGGTGCGGTGGCGAAGGGCAGGCGCCACTGCTGCTCCTTGAGGAAGGCGACGCCTTCGTTGGCGGTGGTGGCGGTGCTGGCGGCCGGCGCGTGGGCTGCGGCGTGTGCGTCGGCAAACACCTTCACCGCGCCGAGCTCGTGCACAGCGGTCTGGCCCTGCCACTGGACCACCACCCGCAGGTCGAAGTCGCCGGCGGCCTGCGGGCGGAGCGGCGGCGTGAACACGCCGGGGCGGCTCGGCCGTGACGCGGTGACCCGCAGCACGTCGTCGCGCGCGGCGCCAGCGGCCCGCGGACGTAGCTCGATGCGCAGCACGCCCGCGCTCAGGGGGCGCTCGGTGGCGCCGAGCAGCGTGACGTGGGCGGCGGGCGTCGCCTCCTGGTCGACCACGAGCTGCGGCAGCTCCATGAAGAGCTCTGTGCCAGCGGCGAAGTGGGTGAAGACGTGGGGCTCGGGGCCGCCCTGGTGGTGCGGCCCGTGGCCCGACGCGCCGGCACCGTGCTCACCGTGACCGGGCCCCCCATGGCCGTGCGCCCCGTGGCCGTGCTCGCTGTGGCTGTGCTCGCTGTGGCCGTGCTCGGGAGCGCTGTCGGCACCGGGCTTCGGCTGGGCCGCACAGCTGAGCGCGAGCCCAGCGAGCAAGGCCAGGGCCGGGCGGAGGCGAGGGTGTCGGCGACCGCTCATGGCTGGCCTCCCAGGGTCTGGTGGAGGACGAGGGCGGCGGCGCGCGCGCGCGCCGCCATGGCGACGCTGCGGAGCGCGTCCTGGGTGGCGACGCGATGGGCGTCGAGCCACGCGGTGACGCTGACGACGCCGCCGCGGTAGCCGGCGGTCGCGGTGCGCAGCAGCGCGGGGGTCTCGGTGGCGCGGGCGCGCTCGAAGGCGCGCGCGGCCGTGGCGAGCAGGTGGGCGCGGGTGGCGGCGGAGCGGGCCGAAGCCAGGGCGCGTCGTTGGTCGAACGAGCGCGCCGCGTCGACGACGTCGGCCCGGGCGCTCAGCGCGGCAGCGGCGGCGCCGCCCCGGTCCTGCACCCCCAGGGGCAGCCCGAGCTGGAGCGCCAGCCCGTGGCCGCCGCCCTCGGCTCCGCTGAGGTGGCGCCAGCCCGCGCCGAGCGTGAGCGCGGGAAACCAGCGACGCGCCGCTGCGCGGCCCTCGCTGCGGAGGGCGCGCGCGTCGAGCTGGCGGGCCGCCAGGTCGGGCCGCCGGGCGAGCGTGGCCAGCGCCGCCCGCGGGGCCCCGCCGGCGGTCGCCTGGGGCAGCAGCGCCCCTTGCACCCGGGGCCAACCCGACGCGGGGGGCTCTCCCAGCCACACCGACAGCCCTTGCCACGCGGCCTCGCGCGCCGCGGCGGCCTCGGCGAGTCGGGCCCGGGCGACGCGGCGCTCGCGGGCGAGGCGCAGGTCGTCGTAGCGCGCCACCTCGCCAACGCGGTGCCGGGCCGCGACCACCCGCTGCGCCTCGGTGAGGCGCGCCAGCCAGGCGACGAGCGCGCGGTGGCGCTGCTGCGCCGCCAACAGGGCGTAGAAGCGGCGCCGCACCTGCTGCCGCAGCAGGCTCTGGCGGCGCTGCGCCCGCAGCTGCGCGGACTGCGCGCGGAGCCGGCTGGCGGTCGACCGCAGCGCGCGACGGCCGCTGAGGTCGACCCGCTGCTTCACCAGCACGGTGTGCTCGGTCTCGAGGTCGGGGACCGTGTTCATGCTCCAGGTCAGCTGAGGGTTGCGCCAGCGCGAACGGGCGCGGGCCGCGGCCTGCTGCGCGGCGACCTCGGCGGCGCGCAGCTGCGCGAGCGCGACGCGCCCCGGCGCGGTCTCGGCGGCGCGCAGCGCGCGCGACAGGGTCCACGGCGCGGCCGGCACCGCGGCAGCGGCCCCTGCGGCGGAGGTGCCCGCGGCGGCAGCGGCCCCGGCGGCGGAGGTGCCCGCGGCGGCAGCGGCCCCGGCGGAGGTGCCCGCAACAACAACGGCCCCGGCGGCGGAGGTGCCCGCGGCGGGGGGCCCCTGCGACCGGGAGGCCGCCGGGGCGTCAGCCAGCGCGGCGCTGGCCGCGCCCCAGGTCACGGCCAGCGCCGCGATGCAACACCGACCGACGGTCGTTTTTTTGCCCATGGAGACTCCTGCCACGGCGGCAGCCGGGGCCTAGCAGACTGCGCCTTTTCTCCGTTCTTGCGACCACGCCGGTCAGTCTGCTGGGACGGGGAAGCCACGGCTTGCCGTGGCTGGGGGCGCTCGTATGTGGCGTGCCAGTTCGCTGTCGCGACCAGGCAATTCAACATCTAGCGCGCCCGTTTCCTTCGGCTGCGCCTCAGGGGGCTTGCTCCCCCAAAAAAGACAGAAAAGCTAGCAGATTGCGGCGACAATCCATTTCGCCGCGGTCTGCTGGTCAGCGTCCGATGACGACGGCGAGCCCTTCGGCGAAGTGTTGGAGCGGGTGGGTCAGCGCCGCCGCGGCCAGCACCACGAGGGCGACCTGGGCGCGTCCCATGTGCAGCCCCACCGTGGGGCGCGGCGCCTGGAGCAGCGCCTCGACGCGGGCGGCGGTGTGGCTCTCCGCCGCGGCCTTCGCGCGCCTCCCCAGGAAGCCTGGGCAGGGCGCAAAGCGAGGCGCTGGCGACGCGTCCCGCAGGCGCGAGACCGCGAGCACCGCCTCGGCGGCGCCGAGCCGGTCGCCGACCTGTGCGGCGGCGGCGTCGTCACAGGCCTGTTCGGACGCGAGGGCCAGGTCAGCGCGGAGCGCGGCCCCGACGCCCGGCAGGTGCAGCGCGGAGAGCAGGGCGCCCACCGCGCGCCACCAGGGGTCGCCGCGGTCGAGGTGAGCCTGCTCGTGGGCGATGACCACGGCCAACGCGGCGGCGTCCAGCCCCGCGACCAGGCCGCGGGAGAGCACCACGGCGGCTCGGGCGAAGGTCGGGGCGTCGGCGTAGGCCAGCGGCGCGTCGAGCGCCAGCTCGCGGACAGGGTGGCCGGTCTGCCCGGCCAGCGGCGAGGGGTCGGCACCTTGGCGCAAGGCGGCGAGCCCGCGCTGGTGGCGCCGCAGGTGGCGCAGCTGCAGGGCCAACGGGGCGCTCAGCAGCAGCAAGCCGAGCAGGGTGGTCAGCCACGCGACGCCGCCACCGGCCGTGGCCGGCGGCGTCGACACGCAGGCGTGCTGTGGGCCGTGGGCGTGCGGGGCGACCGGCTCGGCACCCCCGCGCACCATGGGGCCGGAAACGTGCGCGCCGTGCACGTGCGCGCCGTGCACGTGCGCGCCGTGCACGTGCGCGCCGTGCCGGTGAGCACCGGCGTGACCGTGCGCCCCATGGGCGTGGGGATGCCCGAGCTGCAGGCCGAAGTCGCTGCCCAGGCCGAGCCCGCCGGCCAGGCCGTGGTGGTCGAGCTCGTGCCACGAGCTGGAGACCACGTTGGGCAGCACGCAGAGCGCCCCCTGCCCCACGCCGGCGAGCAGCGGCGCCGCGGCCAGCGCCAGGAGCCAACGGAAGCGCTGCGCCGGCGCCACGCGCCGCAGCCGCGGCCGCAGCCACGGCCAGAGCGCGCCGACCAGCAGCGCGGTGAGCGCGCCGACCAGCAGCGCAGCTGCGAGGAAGAACTGCAGCTCGGGCAGCACGGCGCCGGTCACTCCGTGTCCCCTTGGCCCGCCTGCAGCGCCCGACGACGAGCGCTGATCATGCCCTCGAGGCGGGCGAGCTCGTCGGCGCCGGCCTGCTCGGTGAGGTCGACAAAGGCGGCGAGCATCACCTGCGGCTGTCCGTCCATGACCTCGTCGACCACCTGCTGCAGCGCGTGACGCTGGTGCAGCGCGCGGCTGACCTCGGCGCTGTAGAGGTAGGCGTGGCTGACCTTGCGACGCCGGAGCAGGCCCTTGTCGAGCAGGCGCTTGACCGTCGACTGCACGGTGTTGAGCGTGATGCCGCGGTGGCTCAGGGTCGCGTGTACGGCCTTCACGTCGGCCTCGCCCCGGTCCCAGAAGTGGTCCATGACGGCGACCTCGAGGTCACCCAAGAAGGCCGGGGGACGCGTCATGGTGAGCTCCTGCGGTGGCAAGCGTGACCCCGGTGTCGCGGCGCCTGCGGGGGCCGCCGTCCGGTGCGGACAGGCTAGGCAGGATAAAACCGACTGTCCATCGGTTTTATGCCCCAGGGCCAGGTCCCGAAGCGCGTCGGTCCGACGGCGACCTGGGCTCCGCCGTGAGCCAGCGGCTCCTGGGCCGCCCAGCCGAGCCGGCGGTCGAGCCGCTGAAAGGCCGTGGGATCAAGCGCTCAGCGGGCTTCGCCTTGCGCCGAGCCCTGGCCGCGCCAATGCTCCCGGCCCCACTCGCCCCCGACGCGCGCTCAGGCGACGCGGTCGATCGCGCCCCCCAAGGAGCCCCCATGTCTTTGTACGACGAGACCGTGCCCCACTTCTCGCAGATGCTCGACAACGTCGACCGCTGGCTCCAAGCCGCCGCCACCGTGGCGGAGGAGGGGGGCTTCGACGCGGAGAACTTCACCACCCTGCGGCTCGCGCCCGACCAGTTCGACCTCACGCGGCAGGTGCAGTCGGCCTGTGACGCCGCCAAGCTCGCCTGCGCCCGCGTGAGCGGGGTCGACGCCCCCAAGCACGCCGACGGCCCAGCGACCCTCGCCGAGCTGCGCGCGCGCATCGCCGACGTGCGCACCTTCCTCGGCGGCCTGGACGCGGCCCGCTTCGAGGGGAAGGACGAGCAGATCTTGCGACCCGCGTTCCTCAAGGGCATGGGTGCGACTTTTCAGAATTATGTCCGTCAGTTCGCGCTGCCGAACTTCTACTTTCACGTGAACATGACCTACGCGATCTTGCGCGGCGCGGGGGTGAAACTTGGCAAACGCGACTACATCGGCCACATGACCCTGGTGAAACCGGAGGCGTAGCGGGTCCTGCCTGTCAGCGACCGCCGCGCTTCGGCGACCCCTTCGAGCCGCTGGACGACCTGCCCTCACACCGACGAGGGCCGACGCCACGCCACCTACAAAGAGGAGCATCTCCATGGCCATTCACCACACACACAAGGCCGGCGCCGGCGACCGGGCCATGAAGAAGGCAGCCAAAGAGGCCGCGCGACGCGAGAAGGTGAAGGCCCGCCAGGCGGCGAAGGAGAAGGCCGCGCGCGACAAGGCCATGGCCGGCTAGCAGACTCAGGACTTCGGCGCTCTCGGCGGCTTCGCCATGATGCGGACGAAGCGCGGCGAGGCCAGGATCTGCGCCAGCCAGCGCTGTAGCCTCGGCAGGGGCAGCCCGTCGAAGAAGGTCCGGTCGGTGTTGGCGAACTGCCGCACGAAGGGCGCGACGGCGACGTCGGCCAGGCTGAGCTCTGGGCCGAAGAGCGCGCCCGCGCCGAGCCGCGCGTCCAGCGAGGACAAGCGCTCCACCGCCGCGTCGCGATGGGCCGCCGGGTCCTCGCCGGGGAAGCGGTTGCCGTACTTGTAGCGGTCCAGGTGCCGCTTGAAGGGGCCGTCGTTCTCGGCGATGAGCGCGAGCATGGCGCCGCGGTCCGGCGCCAGCCACCCCTCGGGATCGGCGCGCCCGAGCGCCCACAGCATGATGTCCAGGCTCTCGTCGAGCACCTGCCCGTCGGGCAGCACCAGCACCGGCACGGTGGCCTTGGGCGAGACGTCCAGCAGGGCCTGCGGTTTGTCCCGCAGCGCCACCTCCTGCAGCGTCACGGTCTGGCCGCTGACGTCGAGCGCCATGCGCGCCCGCATGGCGTAGGGGCAGCGGCGGAAGCTGTAGAGCAGCGGCAGCTCAGCCATGGGGTTCCCCTTCGAAGAGGTGCGCCTGCCCGCGGGCCTCGGCGAGGTCCATCTGGCGCTGTCGCTCGGCGAAGCGCGCGCGCTGCTCCGGGGTGACCGAGTCGGCGCAGCGGGGGCAGCAGACGCCCTCGACATAGGACTCGGAGGCCTTGTCGGCGGCGGAGATCGGCCAGCGACAGCCGAAGCACAGGTCGAACGCGCCGGGCTTGAGGTCGTGCCCCACCGACACGCGCTGGTCAAAGACGAAGCAGTCGCCCTGCCACAGGCTCTCGTCGGCCGGCACCTCCTCCAGGTACTTCAGCACGCCGCCGCGGAGGTGATAGACCTCGTCGAAGCCGCGCTGCTTGAGGTAGGAGGTCGCCCGCTCACAGCGGATGCCGCCGGTGCAGAACATCGCCACCTTGGGCCGCGACGCTGGGTCCAGGTGACGCTCCACCCACGCGGGGAAGTCGCGAAACGACCGCGTCTGCGGGTCCACCGCGCCCTGGAACGTGCCGATGGCGTGCTCGTAGTCGTTGCGCGTGTCGACGACGACCACCTCCGGGTCGGAGATGAGCGCGTTCCAGTCCTTGGGGTCGACATAGGTCCCCACGGCGCGGGTGGGGTCGGTGTCGGGCACGCCCATGGTGACGATCTCGCGCTTGAGCCGCACCTTCAGCCGGACAAAGGGCACCGCGTCGGCCCAGCTCTCCTTGTGCACCAGCTCGGCCAGGCGCGGGTCGGCGCGCAGCTTCGCCAGCACGGCGCGCACCCCGTCCTGCGGCCCAGCGATGGTGCCGTTGACCCCCTCGGGCGCCAGCAGGATCGTGCCGCGCACGCCGTGGCGCCGGCAGGCCTCGAGCAACGGCGCCTGCAGCGCGCTGTGCTCTTCGAGGGCGACGAAGTGGTAGAACGCGGCGATGAGGGTGTGCATGGGGCTGTCTCTTTCGTACCGAGCGCCGCTGTGGGGCGACGGCGCGTTCGTCAGCGGCCCCCGCGAGCCGACGGACAAGGGGTCCGCGGAGCGCACCAACCCGGCCGAGGAGCGGGTCGCGGGCCGGGCAGGTGGCGCTTGGCCGGCGCCGACCTACTTGGCCGGCGGCGCGCCCGCCTCCGGCAGCAGCTGCGCGAAGATGAACGACTTCGGCGTCAGGTAGCGCTTGGCCGTGGCCTGGATGCGCGCGCTGGTCACCCGGTCGACGCGCGACTTCGTGTCCAAGATGCGCGCCGGGTCGGTGCCGAACCACAGGTGGGTCTTCAGCTGGCCGAGCCAGTGCTTGTTGCGCTTGAGCTTGACCTCGTACTGGCGCTTCCGCGTCGTGCGGATCTTCTCGAGGATCTCGGCGCTCACGCCCTTGGCCTGCAGCTCGGCCGCGACCTTCAGGGCGGCGTCCTTGAGCCGCGCGACGTTGTCCGGCGCGCAACCGAAGGCCACATAGGTGGTCGCGCGCCCCTTGGGCCAGCGGACCACGGAGCTGCGCGCGCTGACGCCGTAGACCCCGCTCATCTCCTCGCGCAGCACCTCGCGCAGGCGGATGCGCAGGGCGGCCGAGAGCATGGCCGCGTCGTCTTCGGCGTCCAGCGACCAGGCGCTCGGCAGGGTGAAGTACACCAGCACGAAGGCCGCCGGCTCCATGCCCTTGCGCACGGTCAGCGTGCCCTTCTGCACGCGCTTGACCCCGACGTCGACGAAGGCCTCGCGCTTGGCCTTGGGCTGCCCCGGTAGGCTGCCCAGGTAGGTCTCCACCAGCGGCTTGAGCGCGGCCGGCTTGACGTTGCCCACGAACACGAAGGTGAAGTCCGCGGCGTCGGCGAAGCGCTGCCGGTAGAAGGTCAGCGCCTTGTCGAGGTCCACCTTGGCCAGCTGCGCGGCCGAGGGCGGCTGCCGGCGGGGGTGGTTCTGGCTCACGAAGGTGGTGAAGCGGTCGAAGAACACCCGCCGCGGCGCCCTGCCCCGGTTCTTCAGCGCCTCGGCCTGCCGCGCCTTCCACGCGGCGAAGGCCTCCGGGTCTTTTCGCGGCGCCACGAAGCGCAGGTGCGCCAGCTGCAGCAGGGTCTCGAGGTCCTGCGGCGACGCGCTGCCCTTGAGCCCCTCGTCGAGCTCGCGGATGTAGGGCGTGACCGCCGCCACCTTGCCCGCCAGCACCTTGCCGAGGGCCACCGCGCTGTGGCTTCCGACCCCGCCCAGGGCCACCACCGCCGCCGCCTGCTCGGCGCTCGGCAGCTCGGCCTCGCTCACCAGCGAGTGGCCGCCCTTGGAGAAGGCGCGGAAGAGCACCTCGTCGTCCTTGAAGGTCGTCGGCTTGACCACCACCTTGGCGCCGTTGCTCAGGGTCCACACGGTGACGCCCAGCTTGGCCAGGGTCTGCGTCTTCACCACCTTGCCCGCGGCCGGCGCCTTGGCCAGCAGCTTCACGTCGCTCTTCTGCTCGGCCCAGGGGGCGATCTTGGCGTCGGCCGCCGGCGTCGCCAGGGCCACCAGGGTCTTGTCGTCCGGCACCTTGGCGCCCTTGGGCCCCGAGATGGCGATGACCCGGCTGCCCGCCTTCAGCCAGCCCTTGGCCAGGCCGTTGACGTGGCTCAGCTGCACCTTGGGCAGGATCGCCTCGGCCAGCGCCACCTCACGCTCGGTGCCGGGCATGGCCTCGCCGGCGAAGTGGTAGCGCAGCAGCTCACTGGCGAAGCTGCGGGCGTTCTGCTTGTTGCGCTCCGCCGCCGCCCGCTGCAGCCGCCGCAGCAGCCGCGCCTTGGCCCGCGCCAGCTCGCCAGCGGTGAAGCCGTGGCGGGTCACCCGCTCGACCTCGGTGGCCAGCGCCCGCACCCCGGTGTCGACCTGGTCGCCCTTGACCGCGGCGTAGAGCACGAACGCGTCCATGGTCCGCACCCAGCGCGCCATGCCCGCGAACGCGCCGAGAAAGGGCGCCTTCGGCCGCTGCCGCAGCTCGCCGAAGCGCTCGTTGAGCATGCTCGCGTAGAGCCGCTCGGTGAGCATGCGGGCGTAGTCGGCCTGGGTGGTCATGGTGCGGTGGGGCAGCTTGTGCACCAGCTGAATCGTGGTGCGCTCGAGCTCCGGGTCCGTCAGCGTGGTCACCAGGGTCTCGCGGTGCGCCGGCACGGTCAGCACGGCGCGCGGGCGCGGCTTGGCCGGGTTCTTCAGCGGGCCGAAGGTGGCCTTGACCCGGGCCTCGATGTCAGCGGGCTCGATGTCGCCCACCACCACCACCGCCATGAGGTCCGGGCGGTACCAGTCGGCGTAGAAGCGGGTCAGCGCCGAGCGGGGCGCGCCCTTGATGATCTCGGGGGTGCCGATGGGCAGGCGCTTGGCGTAGCGGCTGCCGTGGAGCAGCACGGGCAGCTGCTTGTTGAGCACTCGCTTCTGCGCGCCGAGGCCCTTACGCCACTCCTCGAGCACGACGCCGCGCTCCTTCTCCACCTCGTCGGGGTCGAAGGCGATGGCGTGGGCCCACTCGCTGAGGATGGTGAAGCCCTGGCTCACCAGCTTGGCGTCGTCGGTGGGCACCTGCAGCTGGTAGACGGTCTGATCGAAGGACGTGTAGGCGTTGAGGTCGGCGCCGAAGCGCATGCCGATGCGCTCGATGAAGTTGACGATGGCCATCTTCTTGTAGCGCTGGGTGCCGTTGAAGGCCATGTGCTCGAGGAAGTGGGCGAGGCCGCGCTGGTCGTCGTCCTCGAGCACCGAGCCGGCGTTGACCGCGAGCCAGAGCAGCGCCCGCTTCTCCGGCTTCTTGTGCGGCAGGATGTAGTAGGTCAGCCCGTTGGCGAGCTTGCCGGTGCGCACCCGCGGGTCGAGCGGCAGGGTCCCCGCGGCGACGGCGCGGGCGGCGGTGGCGACGGCCGAGCTCGCGCCCGGCGTGGCGGCCGTGGCGGCGCCGGCGGAGGCCGTGGAGACCTTGGCGCCGGTGGACTGCGCGGCGGGGGCGCCGCAGGCCACGAGCCAGCTGCTGAGCAGAGCGACGGCGCCGAGGCGGCGCGCGGCGCGGCGCGCGAAGTCGGCGGGGGTGTTGGGGACTGAGGGATGTGGGGCGGGCATCGGGGGCTCCGGGGACAGGGGGCGGCTGAAAGGGCCGTGCAGGCCGGATTCTCGCGGCGCGAGAGGGTGGGTCGTGCTCTTGCGAGGGTCAAATCTCCGGGCTGGACGCGGCCTGGACGCGGGCTGGGCGCGGGTCGACTGGGCCGCAGGTGAGCGCCTGAGCTGGGTGCCCTCTGATGAGACGCGCGACGCGGGTCGCTGATCTGTGCCCGGCAGCGAGGTGGCGCTGCGACGGTTGGCGCTGCCGCGAGACGCCCGATCTGTGAAGGAGTTTGTCGTTGCGGCTCCGGCCGAGATCCCCCCCGGTCAGCGCGCGTCTGTGCCCCCGAGGTCACCGAGGCCCGATCTCGCAACCGGCGCTGCCCTTCCTGGCGGTGGCCGGAGCTGCAGGAGGATCCCCATGGGTGGAGCAACCACAGGCGCGTCGCAGGTCGCGGACGCCAACTTGAACGTCGTGCCCTTCATCGACTTGCTGGTGTGTCTCATCTGCTTTCTGGTGGTGTCGGCGGTGTGGACCTCGCTGTCGCGCATCGACGTCGACCAGGCCCTGCCGGCGGCGTCGCCCGACAAGAACAAGACCCCGCCCAAGCCGCCGCCGACGATCCAGGTCGCGGTGACCCGGGCTGGCTTCGCCGTGAACGTGCACGGCGGCCCCGAGGCGCTGCTGGTGTCGCAGAAGGTGCCGGCCCTGGGCGAGCTGACGCTGTGCCGAGGCCAGCGGGGGGCCCGCGCCGCCGGTGGGGCCACGGCCTGCGCAGGCGAGACCGAGCGCTACCGCCGCCACGACCATGAGGGCCTGCGCAGCGCGCTCAGCGGGCTGATGGCCAAAGAGGGCGTCGGCAGCGACGCCCGGGTGATGGTGGCGGCGGGCGACGACGTGCCCTACCTGCACGTCATCGCCACGCTCGACGACGTGCTGCACGCCTGTGTCGACGACGGCAGCGGCGGCAAGCGCTGCCTCAAGAACCCGAGCATCGGCGACATCGGGCTGGTGAAGAGGCGGGGGCTGACGCCCTGAGTCGCCGGCGCCCGCCGTCGCCCCCTACTCCGGGTACACCCGCACCACCGCCACGCTGAAGCGCTGATCTTTCGGCCGCACCGCGATGTTGAGGAAGTGCCGCCCGATGCCGTCGAGCTGCATCGGGATCGACCCGCCACCGCCGCTGATGTGCGCCGGGATGCCGGCGTTGGTGTAGCTGGCGTAGGTGTGCACGTGGCCGTAGAGGGTCAGATCGACCCCAGCCGCGGCGAGCTTGGTCAGCAGCTGATGGGCCTCGGCCCGGCTGGCGAAGGCGCCGCTGCGCGCGCCGTCCCGGTCCAGCGGCGGGATGTGCATCATCACCAGGTGGGGCTGGGTGCGCCCCGCGGCGAGCCAGCTGTCGAGCCACGGCCAGACCTTGGGCGACAGGGTCGCGCTGGCCGAGTCGAGCAGGGTGAAGCGCGTTCCACGGTGAACAAAGCTGAAGTTGCCGCGGCCGAAGCGGCGGTGCCAGGCGGTGTCTTCGTCGGCGACGTCGTGGTTGCCCAGGGTGGCGAAGCAGGGCAGCCGCAACCGCTGCAGCTCGCGCTCGAAGCGGTCGAACTCGGCCGCGGTGCCGTTCATGGTCAGGTCCCCGCTGATGAGGCAGAACTCGGGCCCGTCCTCCAGGTTCATGGCCTCGTAGAGGTCCTGGACCCCCGCGATGGCCTCCTGCACGTCGGCGAAGACGATGAAGTGGAAGGGGCGCACCGCGTCGCCGTCCGGGGCCGCGAGGGTGAACACGAGCTCGGTGTCGGCCGGCAGGTCGAGCGACCAGGTGGCCGTGGTGACGTAGGTCGGCGGCACGTCGGCGACCGCTGTGCGCGGGACCACCTGCGGCGCGCGACCGGCGCTGCGATCGGCCGCTGTCTGCCAGGTCAGCTGCGCGTCGCGGACGATGTTGCGGGCCTCGAAGCGCCAGGTGCGGGCGGCGGCGTCGGTGTGGAGGGTCCAGCGCAGCCGCGGCGCCTGGCCCCAGAGCAGCACGTCGCCGGGGGTGAAGCGGCGCAGCGCGGCGAGCCCGTCCTGAACCGTGATGCGGGCGCCACCCACGCTGGCCTGGCCCACGAGGGCGTCGGCCTCCGCCCGCTTGTCGCCCACGTCGAGGCACCCCGCGCACGCGAGCGCGCCGAGCAGCGCCAGCGCGGCCGTCCACGTGTGCCTGGCGGGACGCGCCGTCGGCGACGGTGGTCCGATCTCCTCCGCGTCGCGGACCTGTGGGTGTGTGCCCAGCTCGCTGTGGCTCATCGCGCCCCTCCGCTGCGGTAGACGAAGCCGACACCGAAGACGCGCGCCCCACCCAGGGCGACCTCCAGGGTGAGCCCCCAAGACCGACCCAGGGCCAGCCGCGCCTCTGCGCCGATGTGGCCCAGCGCGCCGCTGCCCGCGCCGGGGATCTTGCTGCCGCCGACGAAGCCGTCGTGGCGCTGACTGTAGTAGCCGGAGACCTCGGACCACCCCGCCGGGTCGTGGCCCAGGTAGAGGCCGAAGCGTGCCTCGGCGATGACGAGGTTGGTGTACTCGCTGCCGAAGCGGTCGTAGCGCGACGCCCCCATGCCCACGCCCCAGGCGGCCTCGACGAAGGTCCCGGCCAGGGTAGGCCCGAGCCGGCGCAGATCGAGGCGGCCGCGCACCGCGAGCTCGCCGACGGACTCGGTCACGCCGACGCCGGGCATGCGGTCGTGCACGTAGCCGAGCCAGGCGTCGACGAAGCTGCCGTCCCGGCCGCGGCGGGTCGCTGTCGCCCCGTAGATCCGGCGCGCCAGCAGGGTTCGGACGCGCCACCGCTCGGCGTCCACCACGCCCTGCACGTCGGTGGCGAGCGACCACGCGCCGAGGCGAAGCTCGGCCTGCGTCCGGCTCAGGTGGCCCCCCGCCAGCGCCGGGTTGCGCACGTGCCGGTAGCCCTGCGACAGCCACCAGCGGGGCTGCAGACGCACGGGCTCGCCGGTGCCCTCGGGTCCGGCCGCCACGCCCACGATGTCGGCCAGCCAGGCGCTGACGAAGAGGCCGCCGCCCGCGGTGGTGACCCAGAGCGAGGGCACGCTCAGCCGGTCGGACGCGCCCGAGACCGCGAGCACCACCGCCCCTGCCGCCAGGCCCGCCAGGCCGACGCCCTGCATGGCCAGCAGACGCAGGCCGGTGCGGTGCTCGCCGAGGGCGACGTGGCCCGCACCGTGCAGCGCCGCGCCGGGCACCACCGCCGCGCCCACGGCCAGGGTCCGACGCAGCGCGGACACCGGGCGCACCACCGGGGAGCGACGCGCTGCGCGACCGCCGGCCGCGGGCGGCGCGGGCCGCGCTGCGGCGGCGGGCGGCGCGGCAGGCGGCGCGGTTGCAGCAGGCGGCGCGGATTCAGCAGGCGGCGCGGGTGCAGCAGGCGGCGCGGGCGACGCCAGCGCCGGTGCCGCGCGCCACCCGGCGAGCAGGATCAGCGCCGCGAGCGCGGCATGGGAGGTGCGCGTGGAGCGCGCGGAGCGCGCGACGCGGGAGACGTGGTGAAGCACTGGGCCCTCGGACCGCGACAGGCGGCGGCCCAAGCCTACGCATCACCGGCCGGCTGGGACACCCGGCGCGTCGGCCGGGCCTCGGACCCGCGCACGCCCTGCGGCGTCGGCGACGCCCCGCGGCCCGACCCTGTCAGAGCGCCCAGCCCGCGGAGCGCAGGGACGAGGGGCCCCCTGTCAGAGCGCCCAGCCCGCGGAGAGCAGGAACGAGGGGCCCCCTTCGAGGCCGCTCGGCCCAGCGTAGACCAGCGCGCCAGCGCGGGCCCGGAGCAGGAACCCGCCGTCGGTGAGCAGGCGCCAGCCGACCAGCACCTCGCCGCCGACGCCGATGCTCTCGGCCCCGGGGTCGGTCCACTCGCTGGGAGACATCAGCGGGTTGACGAAGCCGCCGACCCCAACGGTGAGCGCGTGCCGCGGCTGCGCGCCCTCGCCGAGCAGGTGCATCTCGGCTCGCAGGCCCGTGAGCAGGTTGAACACGTAGGTCCCGGCGTGGAGCTCCACCAGCAGGCGCGGGGTCAAGAAGCCCCCGAGCTCGGCGTGCACCAGCGCCGGCAGCCCGATCCCCAGCGAGGCGACCACGGTGCGGAGCGGGCGCTCCGCGGGCGCGGCGGCGCTCGGCTCCGCTGCAGTGGGCTGGGCGACCGCCGCGCCGCTGATCAGGGTCGCGGCGAGCACAGTGGCGCAGAGCGCGGCGCCGCGGCGCAGGCGAGGGCGTGCCGGCGAGCGAGCGGGCTGCGTGGCGTTCAGAGCGTTCCCCATGGTCGACCTCCGTCGTCGGGAGCAGCCCGACACCCCACAGCCTAGGTCGCCGATGTGAACCTGATGCGAACGCCTGTAGGCCCGCGGAGACCGACGCCTCGGCTCAGGTCCCAGTGAGCGCCCGCGCCAGCGCGTCCCACTCCACCGGCTTGACCAGGTAGTGATCGGCGCCGGCCTCGAGACAGATGCGCGCGTCGGCCTGCGAGGCCCGAGCCGTCAGCATCAGCACCGGCACATGCCGCCCCGACCCCCGCTCGGCGGCGCGGATCAACCGGGTCGCCTCGAGCCCGTCCATGCGCGGCATGTGCCAGTCCATCAGCACCGCGTCGAAGTGGGTCTGCGCCACCGCGTCCACCGCCTTCTGGCCGTCGTCGACGATGTCCACCGTGCAGCCACGCCCCCGCAGCATGGTCGCGACCACCTGCTGGTTGATGACGTTGTCCTCGGCCACGAGCACCCGCATCCCGGCGGGTAGGCTGGCCCTGCTCGGCACCTCCCCCTGGCTCACCGCGGTCGCCTCGGCGAGGCTCAGCTCGAAGCCGAAGCGCGACCCGCGCCCCTCGACCGAGTCCACCTGCAGCGTGCCCCCCATCAGCCCCACCAGCTGCTGGCAGATGGCGAGCCCGAGCCCCGAGCCGGCGAAGCGACGCGTGGTGGCGTCGTCGACCTGTTGGTAGGGGTCGAAGATGCGCTCGAGCTCGCCCTCGGGGATGCCGATGCCCGTGTCTTCCACGTCGAAGCGCACCACCCCCGGCCTCGGCGCGGTCATCGCCACGCGGACGTGCCCCTGCTCGGTGAACTTGATCGCGTTGCCGACGAGGTTGAAGAGCACCTGCCGCAGCCGCCCGGCGTCGCCCAGGAGCCAGCGCGGCACGGCGTCGTCGCAGTGCGGCACCAGCTGCAGCCCGCGCTCACTCGCCGGCCCCTGGTAGAGGTCGGTGACCAGCCGCAGCACCGCGCGCGTCTCGAAGGGCGCGGGCTCGATGCGCATCATGCCCGCCTCGGCCTTGGAGAAGTCGAGCTGGTCGTTGAGCAGGCGCAGCAGCGAGGTGCCCGAGGCCGAGATCTGGTCGACAAAATGCCGCTGCTCCGGGCTCAGCGAGGTGTCGGCCAGGAGCTGAGCCATGCCCAGCACGCCGTTCATGGGGGTGCGGATCTCGTGGCTCATGCTTGCCAGGAAGGCCGAGCGCGCCTTGGCGGCGGCGAGGGCCGCGGTGGCGAGGGTGTCGGCCTCTTCCTTCGCCTGCATCAGCGCCTGCTCGTGCTCGCGCTGGTCGGTGATCTCGCGCTCGATGCCCATGAAGCCGGTGAGCGTGCCGTGCTCGTCGCGCAGCGGCTGCGCCTCGATGGACACCCAGTAGGCCTCGCCCGACTTGCGGTAGTTGAGCACCTCGGCGTGGAAGCCCTCGCCTGCCGCGACCCGCTCCGCCATCTCCGCGCTGACGGCCGGGTCGGTGTCGGGGCCCTGCAGCAGGGAGCCTGGCGTGCGGCCCACGGCCTCCTCGACGCTGTAGCCGGTGACCCGCGTGAAGCCCGCGTTCGCCCACACGGTGACGCCGTCGGGGTCGGTGACCAGCACCGCGTTGTCGGTGCGCTCCGCGATCATCGCCAGCCGAGCCCGCTCCTCGCGCCACTGCCGCTGCTCGGTGATGTCCAGCGCCACGGAGTAGATGCGGTCGTCGAGCGCCACCGCGTGCCAGCTCAGCCAGACCCAGCCGCCGTCCTTGTGGCGATAGCGGTTCTCGAAGTGGATCGTCTCCTGGCCCACCTCGCCGAGCCGAGCCGCCTCCCTGGCCGTCCGCTCGACGTCGTCGGGGTGCACGAAGGCGACGAAGGGCTGCGCGCGCAGCGTGTCCAGACTCCAGCCCAGCACGCGGGTCCAGGCCGGGTTGAGCAGGTCGAAGTAGCCGTCGAAGGTGGCCGTGCAGACCATGGCGCGACCGGTCTCGAAGAGGCGCTCGAAGTCCAGCGCGCGCCGGTAGGCCGCCTCCAGATCCAGCGCCTGCTTCTTGCGCGCGGTGATGTCCTGGAACACCCCCCACAGCCGCACCGGCACGCCGTCTTTGAAGTCGGGGCGACCGATGGCCCGCACCCAGATCTCGCGCCCCTTGGCGGTGATCAGCGGCAGCTCCAGGTCCCAGCCCTCGCCGCTCGCCATGGCCCGGCC
>JAUIAC010000100.1 GCA_030425545.1 bacterium
GAGGAAGCTCTGGCACACGAAGCCGTGCGGGCACGCGGCCGCCCCGCCGGCCGCCTGGTCGCAGAAGAGGCCGCACACCGCGTCCTGGCCACCTAGATCGGTGACACACTTGCCTCCCGTGCACGCGGCGTCGTCGGTGCACGGCTTGCACAGATCACCCGGCAGCGGCAGGCAGTAATGGAGGGACGTCGACCCGGTGAAGGGCGCGAGCCCGCATCGGAACCCGAGGGGACACTCCCCGTCGCAGCCCTCACTGCACACCTGCAGGTCGGCGGCCACCTGCACGCACAGCTTGCCAGCGCAGTCGTCGTCGACGGTGCAGGTGGCGCCCAGGGGCAGCCCCGAGGGCCCAGCGTCGGCCGTGTCGCCGAGGGCGGTGTCGGGACCGACGGCGGTGTCGGCCGTCGTCGCGGTGTCCACGGTGGTCCCCGTGTCGGTCGCGACCACGTCGTCTGTGGCGGTGGCGTCGCCAGCGATGTCGACGCCGGCGTCCGTGACGACGTCGCCCTTCGCCGCGTTGGGGTCGGGGCTGAACGTGGTCTCGAGGCAGCCGGTGAGCAGCAGCGAGGCGGCCAGCGCCAGCGCCACGCCGAGCGGCGGGGCGAGGCGAGGCAGCCCGGACGTCGCGGCGCGAGTCCGGCGCGCCGCGAGCGCGTCGATGAGAGGGGCATAGACTGGCGAGGGCACGGGTCCTCCGACGGTGACTCAAAGCACGGGCGACTCGGCCACGGGCTGGAGCGCGGGATCGCGGCAGAGTACCCGCGGCGCCGGGGCCGTTCAACTTGACTCAGACCGGCCGGATCGGCGGCCCGATCGCGGGCCCGCGACCGGACGCGTTCAGCCGGGCTCGCGAGGTCGCCGCCGGGCGCGCACGGTCCACTGATTGGCGCGACCTGGCGCCACGGCGCGCACCTCGGTCACCCGCCAGCAGCCGGTGGCCTCGATGGCGGCCACGGCCGCGTCGGCGTTGGCGTTGCGGTAGTGCTCGAACGGCGTCTCGAGCACCGACACGGCGCGCGCACGGTCGATCTGCGCCGACGTCCGCACCAACCCGAACGCCACGTTGTCGACCACGAGCAGGCTCGCCCCGTCTGCGGCCACGCGAGAGGCCTCGGCGAACGCGGCCGCCACATCGCGGAGGTGGTTGAAGCTCCGCAACATGAGCACGTGGTCCGCGACCGCGTCGCGAACGGGCAGGTGCTCCCCCACGCCGCGGGCGAGCCGAGCGCCCGGCAGGGCGTCCCCCGACCGACGGAGCGCGGGCGTGTCGGGCTCCACCGCGGCGTAGCGGACCTCGCCCGACGCGATGCGCCCCGCGAGCAGCCGCAGGTAGCGCACCGGACCGGCGCCGATGTCGACCACCGTGCCGCGCATCGCGATCAGCGCAGCTTCGACGTAGGCCTCCTCCACCGCGAAGGGGTCACCGGTCGTCGGGCGCCAGCGCGCAGGCGCGACGCCGCCCGTGGGCAGCTCGCGTGCAGGCGCGTCTTGGATCAAGGGCCGCAGGTCCGCGGCGAAGTCGTCCAGGCGCGCCTTGTCGGACGTGTCGAGCCACAGCTGGCCAAGCTGGTCGAGCACCAGGTGCAGGTCCGCGTCGGTCCAGCCGGCGTTGTCGCACCGGGCCAGCGCGCCGCCGCTCGGCGTCGCGATCCAGGCGCAACGCGCGGCCTCCGCGCTCGAGAGCGCGACCTCCCCTGGGGATGGCTCGCGGGCGAGCACGAGATCGAACTGATTGCTGACCGGGGCGGGCTGCGGCGCCACCGCGGCCTCCGCGACCGGGCCGGCGCAGGCGGCCCGCACGCCACAGGCATCGCACTGCGCAGCCCATGCCACCTCTGCCACCCCAGCCAGCCACGCCCGCGCCGAGCGATGCGCGACCACCTCGACCCCGACATCGCCCCGCGTGTCGCCGCGATGGCACACCGGGACGCTGACGAGCGCCAGACGTAGCGTGGGCGCACGCAGCCTCGCGAGCCCCTCGAGCGCGCGACGCAGGGTGTCCCTCGAGCGGCCGCCGGCCACGACCAAGAGGAGCGGGCCCGACGCGGCGAGCTCGGCCACCACCGCCAGCGCGCCCGACTGCGCCAGCTCTTCTGGCGTGCGCTGCGCGGCCAGCACCAGCCCAGCGCGGCGCATCGCCGCTGCCTGAGCGGTCGTCGGCCAGGACGGCCCCAGGAGCACGCCGCGGCAGCGCGCGCGACGCGCCAGCGCGCGCACGCGAGCCACACCGCCCGCGTCTGTCGCGGGCACGGCGGCGGTGTCCAGCGCCAACAAGCGAAGAGGGGTCACCGAGCTCTCCTGTGGTGCCCGCACCGTCGGCCCGCAGACGAGGGGCGGGCAGCGGGGGTGGAAGCGGCCGTGGAGGCGCGAGCATAGGCGGCGGCGCAGGCGCAAACCACCGCAGGGATCATTTGACACTGCGCGGCGGCAGGACCTACCCTTTCACGTGCGGAATCACGCGCGTTTGGGCCACAGCAGTGCGGCCTGAACCTCGACAGCGCAACACAGGCCAGCGGGGCAAGCGCCTCGCGTCGTGGGCCAAAGAGACAACGCCGCATTCAGAATTCTTGGGGGGTTCGCACCATGTCCATCTCACGTCGCGACTTCATGTCCCTGGTTGGGACCTCGGTTGCCGGAGCGACCGCGGTCGCCGCCGCAGTCCGCTACGCTGGCGCTCCGTCGGCCACGTCTTCGCAGCCCGATCTGCGGTCGTGGCACATCGCTGAGGTCGGCGCTGTCGACCGCGGCGCCGTGCCCTTCACGTTGGAGAACCGCACCACAGGCGAGCGCCTGCGGGTGGAGGCCTGCCGGAGTGGCTCCCGCCGGAACCCGGTGGCGAGCGGTGGCGAGTTCGACCTCTTCCTGCACAACAACGGCAGCGGCAGCTCGGCCACGCAGCGTGAGCATCAGCTCGTCGCGCGCTCCCTCGCGCGTCGCCTGGACCGCACCGCGGCGCCCGAGGCCGTCCTGACCATGGACGCGCGCCTCGACAAGCACCCGGAGCTCTTCGACACCAACGACGACCCGGTGCTCGCCTGAGCGCCGTCCGAGGCGGCCGCGCCGGCCAGCAGGACCTGTGAGCAGGGACTGCCAGCCACGTGCGGCAGCCGCGCCAGGCAGCCGCGCCTGGTAGCCCCGCTTGATACCCACGCTCGGCGTGGGAACGGAGCTCCGCTCCGCGAGCGAGGCCACCCGATCCGGCAGACGTCGTAGCCAACACGCCGACCCCGCTCGCCCATCTCCCCCAGGGCGCGCGGGGTCGGCTCGTTTTGGCGTGCCGTGAGGTGCTTGAACCGTACGGAGTGGCCGGAGCGAACCGGGCTGGGAGCGAACCGGGCTGGGAGCGAACCGGGCTCCTGGAAGCGACGTAGCCGCCGCGCTCCGCCCGCGTGGGCGCGCCCTCGCTACTTGATCGCCACTTCGCGCAGCAGGTCCGGGTTGTCGAGGACCTTGCCTGCGCCGATGACCACCGAGCTCACCGGGTCGTCCGCGATCAACACCGGCAGCCCGGTCTCTTCGCGGATGAGCGTGTCGATGCCCGGCAGCAGCGCGCCGCCGCCGGTGACCACGATGCCCTTGTCGACGATGTCCGCCGAGAGCTCGGGTGGCGTCTGCTCGAGGGCCCGGCGCACAGCGCGCACGACCTCGCCGAGCGGCTCGCCGAGGGCCTCGCGGACCTCGTCGGAGTGGACCACCGCGGTCTTGGGCACGCCGTGGTTCTTGTCGCGGCCCTTGACCTCCATGCTCTCGAGGTCGCGGGTGGTCCAGGCGCTGCCGATGCGCAGCTTGATCTGCTCGGCGGTGCGCTCGCCCACGAGGAGGTGGTACTTGCGCTCGAGGTGCTCGACGATGGCGCGGTCAAGCCGGTCCCCGCCCACCTTCAAGCTCTCGGCGTGCACGATGCCGGCCAGGGAGATGACCGCGATCTCGGTGGTGCCGCCGCCGATGTCGACCACCATGTTGCCGGCGGGCTCGGTGATCGGCAGGTCGGCGCCGATGGCCGCGGCCATGGGCTCCTCGATCAGGTAGACCTCGCGGGCGCCGGTGGCCTCCGCGCTCTCCCGCACCGCGCGCTTCTCCACACCGGTGATGCCGCTGGGCACGCAGATGATGACCCGCGGGCGCACGAGCGTGCGGCGCGGCTGCACCTTCATGATGAAGTAGCGCAGCATGGCCTCGGTGATGTCGAAGTCAGCGATCACGCCGTCGCGCAGCGGACGCACGGCCTCGATCCCGAGCGGCGTGCGCCCGAGCATCTCTTTGGCGTCTTTGCCTACAGCGAGGACACGGCGGTCCCCCCGGCGGTCGGTCTGGACCGCAACCACGGAGGGCTCGTTGCTCACGATGCCCCGCCCCTTCATGTAGATGAGGGTGGTCGCGGTTCCCAGGTCGATGGCGAGGTCGCTGGAGATGAATCCGTCGAACCAACCCACGTGGCGAATCCAAGGCGCAACAAGCGCAAAAAAGCCCCAAAAACGGGGTCGCGCGCACCCTAACCTCAGGTGTCGCATTTGCCAAGGAAAGGGCTCCCTGCCCATGATTGCGACGCACGAAGCTACGCTCGCGCTCTCAGCCCTGCCACGCGGCCCCGATCGCGCGCGCACCACCTCAGGATCTTGTGATGGCCCCACGCTTTGTCCGCCCGAAGAACCTCTCCATGTTTCGGACCATGGCTGCCGTGAGCTGGGACCCGCCGCGGGACCCGACCATCTACGGGGGCCACGAGGTCGACGCCGAGGCGCTGATGGCCTACCTGGCCGACCTCCGCGCCAAGACCGGGGTCAAGGTCACGCCGACCCACGCCGTGGTGCGCGCGTTCGCCCTCACCCTGGCCCGCAATCCGGGGCTGAACTGCACGATTCGCCGCGGAAAGCTGTGGCAGAGAACGAGCGCCGACCTCTTCTGCCAGGTCGCCGTTCCGGACGAGAGCGGCGAGCAGGACTCCCAGTCGGCCGACCTCTCCGGGGTGATGCTGCGGAGCGCGGACCAGCTGTCGACGGTCGGGGTCGCGCTGGAGGTGCAGCGCAAGGCCGAGCGCATCCGAGCCAAGGACGACCCGATGCTGGCGGCGACCAAGAAGAACCTGTCGTGGATGCCGCCGAGCCTGATGTACTACGCGCTGAAGACGGCCTCGTACCTGTCCCACGACGTCGGGCTCGACCTGCGCTGGGCGGGCATCCCGGTCGACCCCTTCGGCTCGCTGATGGTGACGAGCCTGGGCATGCTCGGCGTCACCAGCGCCTACGCGCCGATGTTCCCCTCGGCCAAGGGGCTGGGCGCTGTGCTGGTGGGCCAGGCCCACGACGCGCCGATGGTGATCGACGGCGAGGTGGTCGCGCGAAAGATGCTGCCGGTGATGGTGACGCTGGACCACCGCGTGGTGGACGGCTTCCAGGCCTCGGTGCTGGCGCGGGACGCGCGGCGGCTGCTGGAAGACCCGGCCACCCTCGACGAGGGCATGGACATCGACGCAGAGCTGGCGGCGGCGGGGCGAACGCGGCCCACGGGGTCGGCGGAGGACGCCGCGGCCTGATGTGGCGCGGCTCCAGCACCCGGTCTGGGGACTACGCGGCCGCCGCCCCTGAGCACACCCGCCTCACTTGCCGACGGGCTGCTCCCACTCGGAGCGCAGGTTCTTGTCCTTGACGCACTGGGCGTCCGCCCAGCACGGGTCGGTGAGGACCTTGGTGCCCAGGCTGTGGAAGAAGCTCACGATCAGGTTGCGGTGATACTCGGTGTACGTGGGCTTGTAGCCCTTGAGCGGCGGGTGGATGTCGTTCTTGTCCGGCTGCGCGATGTACTCGTGACGCCCGCCGACGTTGGCCAGGCAGAGCCCCGAGACGCCAGCCTTCGGGTCGTTCGCGTCGTGCGGCACGACGTTGCAGTTGCCCGCGCCGGAGTCGGGCAGCGCCGGGTTGAGCAACGGCGGCCGGTTCTCGTCCGGCTGCACCACGCCTGCCTTGATCTTGGCGCCGTTGGTGTCGTCGAGCAGCCCGCGACGGATGACCTCTTCGGTCCAGGCCTTGTACAGGGTCGTGTCGACGTAGCTCTTGCCCTTGCCGAAGAGCCCCATGGCGCGCGCGAGCGAGAGCCCCGCTGCGAAGTTCACGGTCTGATCGCCCACGGCGAGCATCATCAGGATGTTGGTCGCGGGCATGCCGGGGTCCGGGCGCTGGAAGGCACGCTCGGCCACCGTGATCGCGTCGGCGCCCTCGAGCACGTTGGCGTTGGTCTGCACCAGGCGGCGGAACTCCGGCGTGTTGCGGGGCTCGGCGGCGCCTTCGTAGGGGGACACCAGGTTCACCCGCTCGCGCTCGGTGCCGTCCGGCGCGGTGACCACCAGCTCGACCTCGTCGCCCTTGTCGCACTTCAGCGCGAGGAGGATGCGGCCGCCTGGGCCTGCCTTGGTCTCCGACACCTCGTCGTTGCGGAGGTTGGTCGCGCGCACCGTGTCGCCCTCCTGAATCTTCGCGCTCGCCTGCCACACTGGCCGCTTCACCGCCTCGGTCAGGCAGGTGCCGTCGTCGCCCTTGTAGCTGTCGCGCTCCTCCTTCTTGCAGTAGTCGGAGTCGTTGTTCCACGAGAGCAGCAGGGTGCCGTCCTTGGCGCCCTTCTTGGGGCATGAGGCGATGGCCGGCCCGGAGGCCTTCCACATCAGCTTCTCGATGACCCCCTTGAGCTTGGTCCGGATGAAGATGTCGACGATGCCCGCGCCCGCGACCACCGGCGCGGCGGCGACGATGTGCTCTTCGAGCGGCGAGGTCAGCGCGGTGTGGATGCCGCCAAGGCTGATGCCGGTCATGAAGTAGGGGACCGTGGGTCCACCGATGTCGAGCACGCCGTCGGCGTTGAAGTCGCCGGCCAGGCAGTGCTTGAGCAGGTCTTCTTTGCTGGCCGCGCGCGGGTTGTCGATGGCCGGCGGGATGTTCTTGCCCAGCGAGCGCAGCATGCGCACGGCGACGATGTAGTCGAGCGTGGTCTGGCGCATGGAGTCGCGCAGCCGGAAGGTGTTGGGCGCGTAGTAGGCCTCGCCCGAGCTGTCGTTGAGCACGCAGTCGCCGTTGTCGTCGGTGGCGCGGCCCTTGACCAGCAGCTGCTGCAGGAAGCCGTTGGACTCGAGCTTCTTGAAGAACTGCTTGACCGTGGTGCCCTCGGGGAAGCGCTTGTCCGCGTCCTTGTAGATGAGGTCGCCGAGCAAGGTCTTGGCCAGCGTCAGCGCCGTCTCTTCGTCGATGCCGTCGCCGAGGAAGTCCATGATCAGGCGCTCGGCGTTGGGCAGCACCGGGCCGTGGCCGACCGCGTCGATGGTGAACGTCGCGATGCCCGCGTGGGCGAAGCGGTCGGCCAGCAGCAGGGCCTCGATGCGGCTCGTGCCCGTGGCGTGGGCGTAGACGATGACCGGGAAGGGCGGCTTGTGGTTCGCCGTGGTCTTCGGGACCGTGAGCATGAAGGGCACCTGCTCCTGCTCCGCGACCGCCTTGCCCTGCTCGAGGTCGATCTGCCAGACGTTGCGCTCGGTCAGGTCCGTGCGCTTGGGCGCGCGCAGGTTCACGGTGGTCATGTCGCCGAAGACGGCGTAGGCCACGTGCTGAAATTCCCCCGCGATTCCGGGCTGAAAGCTGTTCACGATCTTGAAGATGCCGTCCATGAACGGCCCCTGTAGCGTGTAGTCATGGTCCCGCGGCTCGAAGGGGAAGCCCTTCTTCTTGGGGTGCGCGTCGGGGTGCTTGTCGTCGAGCCCGTCGAAGTCGACGTCCATGTCGTACATGTGGGTGATCTGGGGTGGGAACTTGTCCTTGAGCCAGGCGAACTTGCCGCGACCGTAGAGGCCCTCACGCAACGCGGAGAAGGTCTTGGAGAGGTCGCCGGTGGTCAGCGTCCAGGCGAAGGCGACGTCGGCCTCCGTGAGCCCCCGGTCCTGCAGGGTGCCCAGGGCGCGCTCCAGGGCGGGCGTCTGGCTGTCGTGGTTGACGAAGGGGAAGGGGCTGCGAATCGAGCCCTTGTCGCCCTGCCCCGCCTCGTCGCCGCTCCAGCCCTGCACGGCCCGCGTGAGGATGACGGCGTACTGCGACCCGGACTCCAGCGGCAGCAGCGGCCGCAGCTCGAGCGTGTGGGTCTCGACCTCGTAGTGGTTCACCCACAGGTCGGGCTTGCCGTCGCCCGTGGAGTCGACCTTGTTGTCCGGCGGCAGCACGAAGCTGTCGAACTTGGCCAAGGGATCGTTGGGGAAGTACTGCGTCGAGTTGGCGCGATGGGGGAACCAGCCGCGGCCGAGGTCCAGCGGGATGACCTCGCCGAAGCGCTGGCTTCCTGGCTCGATGTTGACCACGAGCACGCTCTCGTCGGTGACCGTGCTGAGGTCGAGCGGCCCCGAGAAGCGGATGGTGATCGGCGACATGCCCGAGAAGCCGGGCACCTCGTTGAGGTGGTGGCGGTAGCGGCGCTCGAAGTCGGTGACGCCGCGCCGCCGCACGCTGATGTGGCTGCCACCGTCGGCGCTGATGGCGGTCGCCAGGTCGTTCGGGAAGGGGATCTCGGGGTTGGGCTCCGCCAAGGGCTCGAACACCACAGAGGGACCGAAGGTGGTGCCCGGGATGTCGGTGGCGTGGAGTCCGCGCTCCTCGGTGGCGGTGCACGCAGCCAGGGTCGCGCTGAGCACGAGGGCGCTGAGCACCAGCGCACGGCCGGCGTTCGCGGAGGCGAGGTGGGTCTGGGTCGTGTGTGCGTGGCGCATTACCACCTCCCCTGAAGCGTGAGTCGGCCCATCCAGCCGGTCACCGCGGCAGCGGCGCTGCCGTCCGCGTGGTTGAACACGTCACCTGGCTGCCAGCGCCCGACGTCGGCCCGAGCGAGGAGCGCGAGGTGGTCGCCGATGCGCTGCTTCCACTGCACGGCCGCGTCGACCTCCCAGCCGAGCCCGGTCCCTGCGGCGCCGCCAACGGGCCCGATCGCCGCGCCGCCCTGCAGACCGGACTGGTAGGCGTCTACCACCGGCACCGGCGCGTGGGCGTAGACCAGGCCGGCGAGGAGCGTCAGCTGCTTGAGCGGTCGGTAGCGCACCGTCGGCGCGATGTAGTGGGCGCTGCTCACCGAGCCGTTGCTCGCCGCGCGCTCGAAGCCCACGGGCGCCTGGCCCACGTAGCGTGGGTCGTCGAGGTTGGCGGCCATGACCGCCGTGGTGCGGCGCATGCCCTCGTGGAACATGAGCAGACCGACCCGGTACTCGCTGCTGAACTTGAGGTTCGACACCGTGTCGTCGAAGGGCGCGTCGTCGCCGCTGGCGATGCCGGTCTCCAGGCGGATGCCGAGATCGCCGCGCTCGGCGCCCAGCCGCAGCACGCCGCCCATCTGGTGCACCTTCATGAGATCCGGGTTGGTCGCGGTGCGGAAGTAGGTGGTCTCACCCGTGAGCATCAGCAGCTCGGTGGCCGCGCTGACCTTCCACCCGCTCACCGTGTCCGACCAGCGCGCGTACACGTCCATGGCGCGCGCCTCGATCTTGAGCCCGAGCTCGTCGGTCTGCCAGCGCTGCACCACGTAGCCACCGGCCTGCACCTTGGCGCCGCGGTAGAGCAGCGCGCCGACGATGTTGTAGGCCTCGTCACCCCGGCGCAGGTCCGCCAGGTCGTCGAACACCACGCGATCGGCGGCCACGACGATGAAGAGTGGCGTGCCGGTGGGGCGGGCGCCCTTCCAGCTGAGCAGCGGCGCCGAGGCGAGCTGCACGCGGTCGACGATGACGCCGTCCCGCTTGACGCCGAACTGGTAGGGGTCGGCTGTGCCGGACTGGGCGAGCAGGCCGAGCCCCCAGTTGGAGAGCATGCGACCAGCGGACAGCCGGCCCAGCTCGGTGTCGACCTGGACGCGAAACTGGCGCAGGCGGAGCTGCTCGGGGTCGGTGAGGCCCGTGGGTCGCTGCGCGAGGCGGTCGTGGCGCAGGAGATCCGACGCGCCGTCGCGCCAACGCGGACCGTGGAAGACGTCGGCCTGCACCGCAAGCGACACCGAGCGGACAAAGCCGCTGCCGCGCACCCAGCCGAGGCTGGAGCCCAGCCGCAGCCGTGTCTCCACAGCGGTGAGAGCGGGGACGGCGTTGGGGTCGGACGGGAGGGGCCGACCGACGTCCACCGCTCCGGTCGACAGGGTCAGCGCGCGCGCGTCGAACGCCGACTTGGACTGCAGCTGCCAGGCAGTGGCGCTCGAGGCCACCGGCGCGCAGAGCGAGAACGCCAGCGCCGCGGCGGCACAGCGGCGGGTCATGCGGCGGAGCGACAGGCGCGTGCGCCTGGAAGAGGGAGGTCGGCTCATGGCGCGAAGGTCCGGCGAGGTCGCGTGGCGGCGAGCGCGCGACGCGAGGTGGGCGAAGTTGGGGGGCGACGCGGTCGCTCCTGCACCCCGTCGCGTGGGCGGCGGAGCGCAGGTGAGGCGGTCACACGAGGCGGCGGACGGTACCACAGCGGGCCGAGCGCCCGCGAGCCGAAAGCCGGGGGAGCGGCGGGGTCTTCACACGGGTTCGCAGGTCGGCGCGACCTCCCCCGCGCGGCTCGACCCCGGCCAACGCGCGCGCCCCTTGCCCCACCTGAGGTCCGCTGCTACCAACCCGACCTCGCGGGCGCGCGCTCCCGTGCAGGAGGACCCCATGGCTGACCGCAAACAAGCAGTGCTCGACCGGCTCGACGCCCTCAACGCCGCCGCGCTCGCGGGCGGCGGCGACAAGCGTAAGGCGCGGCAGCACGCCAAGGGCAAGCTCACCGCGCGAGAGCGCATCGCGGCCTTCCTCGACGAGGGCACCTTTGTCGAGATGGACCGGCTGGTGACTCACCGCTGCACCGACTTCGGCATGGATCAGCAGAAGATCTACGGCGACGGCGTGGTGACCGGCTACGGCGAGGTCGGCGGCGGCAAGGTCTTTGTCTTCGCCCAGGACTTCACCGTCTTCGGCGGCTCTCTCTCCGAGGCCTTCGCCGGCAAGATCTGCAAGGTCATGGACCTCGCCCTGCGCTCTGGTGTGCCGGTCGTCGGTCTCAACGACTCGGGCGGCGCCCGCATCCAGGAAGGGGTCCAGTCGCTGGCGGGGTACGCGGAGATCTTCTACCGCAACGTGGCCGCGTCGGGCGTGGTGCCGCAGATCTCGGTCGTCATGGGCCCGTGCGCGGGCGGAGCGGTGTACTCGCCGGCGATCACGGACTTCGTGATCATGGTCCGCAAGACCTCCTTCATGTTCATCACAGGACCCGAGGTGATCCGGACGGTCACCCACGAGGAGGTCACCCAGGAGGACCTCGGCGGCGCCGACCGGCACGCTGGCACGTCGGGCGTGGCGCACTTCGCGTGCGACGACGAGAAGCAGGCCCTGGCCGTGGTCCGCGAGCTGCTCAGCTACCTGCCCGCCAACAACCTGGACGCGCCGCCCGTCGTGCCGACCAGCGACCCCACGGACCGGCGCGACGCCGACCTCGCCGAGCTCGTGCCCTTCGACCCGATGAAGCCCTACGACATGAAGGAGCTCATCGGCAAGATCGTCGACGACGGCCGCTTTCTCGAGGTCCACGCCGACTACGCGCGCAACATCCTGTGCGGCTTCGCGCGCCTCGGCGGCCGCTCCGTGGGGGTCGTGGGCAACCAGCCGGCCGTGCTCGCCGGCTGCCTCGACATCGACGCCTCGGTCAAGGCGGCCCGCTTCGTGCGCTTCTGCGACGCGTTCAACATCCCGCTGGTGACCTTCGTCGACGTGCCCGGCTTCCTGCCCGGGACCGCGCAGGAGTACGGCGGCATCATCCGCCACGGCGCCAAGCTGCTCTACGCCTACGCCGAGGCCACCGTGCCCAAGGTCACGGTCATCACGCGCAAGGCCTACGGTGGCGCCTACGACGTCATGAGCAGCAAGCACATCCGCGGAGACCTCAACTACGCTTGGCCGAGCGCGGAGATCGCGGTGATGGGACCCGAGGGCGCGGTCAAGATCATCCACCGCAACGCCATCGCCCAGGCGGAGGATCCCGTCGCGACCAAGGACGCCTACGTCAGCGAGTACACGGACCTCTTCGCCAACCCCTTCAAGGCGGCAGAGCTCGGCTACATCGACGAGGTCCTGGCCCCCGAAGACACGCGCCCGCGGCTCATCTCGGCGCTGTCGCTGCTCGAGGGCAAGCAGGACCGGCTGCCCGCCAAGAAGCACGGCAACATTCCCCTCTAGCAGACTGCGCCCTTCTACCGTTCTTGCGGCCACGCCGGTCAGTCTGCTGGGAAGGGGAAGCCACGGCTTGCCGTGGCTGGGGGCGCTCGTAGCCCCCCAGAGAGACAAAAGCTAGCTGATTGCGGCGACAATCAGTTTCGCCGCAGTCTGCTGGGACACCTCGCACGCCACCGGCGTCTCGCGGGCCCACGTCTCGGCTCAGCCGCGCCCTGGGCCGCTCACGGCGTGGGTCGCGCGGGGGGTGGGCCGTCTTGCGGCGCCGCTGCGCCTCCTGTCGGGCTGGGCGACGTGGGCTGTGCGGCGGGCGGTCCGCCGGTGGCCGGCGCTCCGGCCTTCGGCTTCTGCGGCGCGGGCTCCTTGCCGGCCGCCGAGGTCGGCCCAGGTCGCTGCGCGGGCTGGGTGCCGGCCTTGGGCGTTGGGGTCGGGCTTGGCTGCGTCTTCGCTGCCGGCTTCGTCGCTGGCTGC
The DNA here is from genome assembly GCA_030425545.1 of bacterium. GTDB lineage: Bacteria > Myxococcota_A > UBA9042 > UBA9042 > UBA9042 > UBA9042. The sequence goes on from JAUIAC010000100.1 coordinate 12,662, forward strand.
TCCTTCGGTGGCGGCGCGGTGCGAGCCAACACCTTGAACTCCACGCGGCGGTTGGCGGAGCGGCCAGCCAGGGTCTTGTTGTCCGCGATCGGCTCCAGCGCCCCGCGCCCCACGGCGCGCACCTGATGCACCTGGAGCTTCGCCGTGCGCACGAGGAAGGCCTTGACCGCGCGGGCGCGGCTGTTCGACAGCACGAACAGGGCCTTGCGGTCGCCGTTGGTGTCCGTGTGCACGGTCACCTCGTAGGCCGTCAGCTCCTTGTGCTCCGCCATGAAGCGGGCCACCGCGGTCAGCACCTTGCGGCCGTCGGCGGTCAGGTCAGGCGTGCCGGGCACAAACGTGACCCGGCCGCGCACCCGGAGACGCGCGCCGGCGTCGCTGACCATCGCGGGAGGCGGGACGTCGGGGCAGCCGTCCTGGTCCTGATAGCCGTTCTTGTCCTCCCGCGCGTCCGGGCACAGGTCGTCCACGTCGAGGATGCCGTCCCCGTCGTTGTCCGGCTCGGGGCAGCCGTCGCCGTCCTCGAAGCCGTCCTTGTCCTCCGGCTTCGTCGGGCACCTGTCGCGGCTGTCGGGCACGCCGTCCTTGTCGTCGTCGAGCTCGGGGCAGCCGTCGGCGTCGTCGCGCCCGTCCTTGTCTTCGGGCGTGAGCGGGCACTTGTCGCTGACGTCCGGCACGCCGTCCTTGTCGTTGTCGAGATCAGGGCAGCCGTCGCCATCTTCGAAGCCGTCCTTGTCTTCGGCCTGGTTCGGGCAGCGATCATCGCGGTCGTCCAGGCCGTCGCCATCGCTGTCGTGTGGGCGCAGGTGGGGGTCGAAGCGCATGCCAGCCACCAGCCGGACCTGCGACGATCCGTACCCCGACGTGGGGGCGCCGCCCAGCGACGCGAAGAGGCGCCACGCGCCGCGCTGCAAGGCCCAGTCCGCGGTCAGCAAGACGTCGGCGAGGGTCTGGCCCGGCGTCGCCTCCGCGGCGATCGCGCCGCGAACCGCGAGCTCAGCGCGGGTGCCAAGCCGGTCGTCGAGCCAGCGTGTGGAGACGCCGATCTGCAGCAGCGCCTCGCTCCCCACCGACAGCGCACGCTCGGTGACCGGGTCGCCCTCGGCGTCCGTCTTGGCCTGGCCCGTGGCGGGATCCCCCAGCACCACGTCGAGCGAGGCCAGCGGCCGCAGCCGCAGCCCTGGCACGACGTCGAACTGCCAACCCTGGTAGCGCCATGACACCAGCGCCATCAGATCGACCCGCGCGCCGCCGTTGCTGAGCCAGGTGCCGGCTGCGCCTGTCGGTGCGGCCCAGAGCGCCCCCACAGCCACGTCGAGCACGCCCTTGCCAGCGAGCCCGCCCTGCCAGAGATGTCGGCGCGCCCCGAGGCGCAGATCACCGAAGGCGGGCGCCAGCGGCCGGTCCACCGCGATCAGGTCGGGGCCCCCACCGCGGATGCCCAGGGCCACGGGCAGCGCGGCCTCGAAGGTCCACGCCCCCCACCCAGTGGACGCCGCGAGGTCCACCATCCACAGGTCGCCGTGCACGGTCTGCACCAGCGGCACGGTGCCGCTGCGGTTGGCGAACACCAGAGAGCGTCGGGTGTAGTGGAGCCCGGCAGCGAGCAGCCACCGCAGATCGCCCTGCTTGCGCGCGCTGCGCACCAGCGTGCCGTCGTGCAGGCCAGGCGCGAGCTCGAAGCTCTGGGCGTTGATGTCGGGCCCCGGCGCGGCGTGGGCCAGCGGCGTCGCCGCGACGAGCGCCAGCGTCAGCGCGGCGACACGCAGAGCGCGCGGGGAAGGCAGGGGCAGGGAGTGAGCGTGGGGCACGGCGTAGCCTTGGGTTTGGGGCCCAAGGGTGGCGTGCGCTTGGCCGCGGCGTCAATCGCGCAGGCGCGAGTCACATGGTCTTGATCTTCACGCCCTTCGGCGGCTTCCAGGCGAAGACCTTGTCCGCGATGTCGCCGTACTTGGCGTCCTTGAACACCAGGGACGTCGAGTCGCCGAGGGGGTCGACCAGGATCGACGCCTTCACCGCGAAGGTCTTGGCGTCCACCACCAGCGTCAGGGAGCGCATCACGCCCGTGCCCTCTTTGGGGATCAGCTTCAGCGCGCGCGTGCCCTTGAGCGGCGACTTGTCCTCCGAGAGCACGAAGTCGCGCGCCAGGTTGCCCTGCCCGACGAGGTAGCTGGTCGCCTGGTAGAGCCGGCTGTTCTTCACGGGCAGCTTCACCGCCAGCCGCTCGCGGCGCTCGTAGGACCAGAGGATCTCGCCGTCGGAGAAGTAGAAGATCTCCTCGTCGGGGTAGTCCCAGCGCATCTTGCCGTTGTTCACCTGCGGCTTGCCGTCCGGCCCCTTGACCGTCGCGCCCTTGCGCAGCCACACGCGGCCCTTGCGGCGGATCCCCTTCTTCAGCCCCCGCTTCTTGACCACCTGGGTGAACGCCGCCTCGAAGCCCGCGCTCGTGTCGTAGAAGCGTTGGATGCCGAGCGCGATCGCCTGCGCGGCCGGGTCGACCTGGGCCGGCTTGGCCCGCGTGGCGGCCACCTTGGTCGCGGCCGACGCGGCTGGTTTTGCGGCGGACGTCGGCGCCGCCTTGGCCGGGCGCGCCTTCGCCGGCCGCGGCTTGGCGGCGGTGGCGTCGGTTCCGCCAACGAGCCACACGAGCGCGGTGAGCGTGGCGGTCATCATGCGGCTGTGGTTGGCCATGGGTCCTCTCCTGGTCGGGCGCGGGAGTATGGGCACCCGCGGTCTGCCCTTGCAACGCCGCACCCGCCCCCGGCATTCGCCACGGCCGCGCGGGTCGCGGCTCGCCACGGCCTCGCGGCCGGCGCAGCGCGCGTCCACGAGCGCGCCGACGGGCAGGTCTGGGTTGACCTCAATTATCTGGCGCGATCGGCGGGCGCTGTTAGCGTCGACCTGCCCGTCCGGAGCCCTCACTCGAGCCTGTCATGGAGCGTCATGGCGAAGCCCAGCAAACGCAGCAGCAGCAACCGCCGTCGCGCGACCTCCGCGGCCAGCGCCGTGAGCGCGGTCAGCGCCGTCTCGCGCGTCTCTTCCGCGGCCCTGTCCGCCTTGAGCAGCGTCAGCGAGCCGCCTGATCCCAAGAGCCTGGAGCGACGAAGCGAGATGTTCGGCGTCGCGATCATCGGCGCGGCCCTGCTCTTCGGCACCGCCCTGGTGACCTTCGACATCGCCGACATGGAGGCGATCCACGCGGGCCGCGGCGCCAGCGACGACGTCGTCAACCTCATCGGTCCCGTGGGCGCCCGCATCGCCGACCTGCTGCTGCAGCTGGTGGGCGTGGGCGCTTTTGCGCTGGACGGGCTGCTCTTTCTGCTCGGCGTGCGCACGCTCACCGGGCGCGATCTGGTGCCCTCGGTGCGCACCGTCGCAGGCGGCATCGGCGCGACCCTCGGCTCGCTCGTCCTGGTGCACCTGGTGGCGCACGCCGCCGCGCTGCGGCCGCTGGGTCACGACGCCGCCGGCTTCGTGGGGAGCGCCATCGCGGAGTTCACGCGGGCCTTCGTGTCGACGCTGGGCACGACCCTCGTCGGGCTCACGCTGCTCGTGATGTCCGTCTC
>JAUIAC010000733.1 GCA_030425545.1 bacterium
GCCATCCGCGACCGCGCCCTGGGCCTGCCGCGGGTGCGCTTCCTCGCGACGTCGACCTTCACCAAGGCGGGCAACGCCTTCCCCATGCGCGACTACCGCCTGCAGTGGGGAGGGGCCGCCGTCCTCCGCCCCCACCTGCAGGCCCGCCGGGCCGACGCGGCCAAGCCCGAGGCGTGCTGGGGCCTCTTCAGCGCGTGCTTCGGCCTCCGCGGGCTCTGGACGGCGCGCCACTCCCCCGAGGCGACGCTGCTCGACCTGGGCCCCTCGGCGTACCACGGCCGCTCCGTGGGCAGCCCGCCCAGGCTCGTGGCCGGGCCTGCGGGGGCGGCCGTGGCCTTCCAGGACAAGAACCTCGTCGACGTCTCGGCGGCGGCCTTCGCGGCGCTCCAGAACCTCACCGTCGACTTCCGCTTGGCCCAGGCCAAGGCGACGGACGCGACCGTGCTCTTCGCCGGGCCCTCCCAGAACCCCAGCATCCACATCCGCTTCCCGCAGGGGGCGACCGTCGGCGCGTCCTTCTTCGACAAGGGCTTGGTGAACGCGCCGGCAGACCTGAGCAAGTGGTCGGCCTACGCGGTCGTGCGCGACGGGTCGGTGTGCAAGGTCTACGACAAGAGCGCGCCCTTCACCGACCTCGCCACGTCGTCGCAGCTCATCGACCCAGTCAAGGCGGGCGTGAGCGTGGTGTCCATCGGCGGCAAGACCGGCGCGCCAGCGTCGACGGCCTACGACGGCCCGCTGGGGATCCTCCGCGTCAGCGACCGCGCGTTGACCGGGGTCGAGACCCTGCGCACCCAGCCGATGACCGCCCACGCGGCCTGGGACGCCGGCGGCTTCGTGCAGCTGCCCACCGGGCGCATCCGCCAGGGGTGCAACCAGGGCAAGGAGGCCGGCTGCAAGGCCGAGGAAGGCCCGGCGCGCGTGGTGTGGGTCAGCCGCTTCGGGGTGCGGCCCACCGAGGTGAGCGTGGCGGAGTACACCCAGTGTGTCACAGCGGGGCGCTGCGACGGCTTGGGACCCGGGGGCACCTTTGGCAGCGTGGCGTCGCCTTCGCCCGCCCTCAACCAGGTCACCTGGGCGCAGTGCCAGGACTACTGCCGCTACGCCGGCGGCGAGGTGGTGTCCGAGGCCCAGTGGGAGCGCGCCGCAAGGGCCCCGTGTGCGTACAGCGTGAGCGACGCCAGCTGCCTGTCGACGCTCAACGCCCGCTACCCGTGGCCCGGCGCGGGGGTCTCGTGCAAGGAGGCCAACCTCGGGCTGGGCGGCACCTGCCCCGGCAAGGTGCTCGGCGCGAGCGCGGTGCCGCAGGCCGGCGTCAGCCCCAACGGCGTGCTCGGCCTGGCCGGCAACGTGGCGGAGTGGGCGCGAGACGTCTACGCGGCGGACGCGCTGAGCAAGCTCCCCGCCGTGGACCCCCTGGCCACCGGCGCGGGCGGCGCGCACACGCGGCGCGGCGGCGCCTGGAACAGCAAGGCCGACGCCAGCCGCATCGTCAGCCGCGCCGGGCAGCAGGGCGGCAACATCGCCACCGGCTGCCGGTGCGCGGCCCGGTAGCGGCGCTCAGCTCGGCAGCGAGAACGCCAGCGCGTCGCCCTCCACCGTAGCCATGATGTGGCTGCCCTCAGGGAAGCGCCCCTCGAGCAAGGCCAGGGCCAGCGGGTTCTCCAACAGCTGCTGAATCGCCCGCTTGAGCGGCCGCGCGCCAAAGGCCGGGTCGTAGCCCTCCTGCGCCAGCAGCCGCTTGGCCCCGTCGTCCAGGGTCAGCGTCAGCTTGCGCTCCGCCAGGCGCTTGTCGAGCCGGCGCAGCTGGATCTCGACGATCTTGGTCATGTCCTCCAGCCGCAGGCTCTGGAAGATCACCACCTCGTCGATGCGGTTGACGAACTCGGGCCGAAAGTGCGCCCGCAGCGCCCCGTGCACGGCCGTCTCGACCTCGTCCTGGGTGGCGGCCTCACCGCCCTTGTTGCCGGAGCCGCCCTCCCCCGCCGCCAGGATCGCCTGGGCGCCGAGGTTGCTGGTCATGAGCACGATGGTGTTGCGGAAGTCGACCTGCCGCCCCATGGAGTCGGTCAGCCGCCCGTCGTCGAGCAGCTGCAGCAGGATGTTGAGCACGTCGGGGTGGGCCTTCTCGATCTCGTCGAAGAGCACCACGGAGTAGGGCTTGCGCCGCACCGACTCGGTCAGCTGGCCGCCCTCTTCGTGGCCGACGTAGCCGGGCGGCGCGCCGATGAGCCGCGACACGGCGTGCTTCTCCATGTACTCGCTCATGTCGATGCGCACCATGGCCTGGTCGTCGTCGAACATGAACGCCGCCAGCGCCTTGACCAGCTCGGTCTTGCCCACCCCGGTCGGCCCCAGGAAGATGAACGAGCCCAGCGGGCGGTTCGGGTCCTGCAGGCC
>JAUIAC010000101.1 GCA_030425545.1 bacterium
GACGGCATCTTCCACTGCGCTGCCATGGTGCAGCACAGCCGCAAGGGCTCCGAGCCCGTGTACGAGACCAACGTCGAGGGGACCCGCGCCATGGTGCGTCTGGCGGCCGAGAAGGGCTGTCGCATGGTCTATGTGTCCACCAGCGGCACGGTGGGCTGCTTTCCGACGCCCTTCGAGTGGGCGGACGAGACCGCGGACTACTGCGGCGACCCCGTGACCTCGTGGCCTTACTACGACTCGAAGATCCAGTCCGAGCAGCAGGCCCGCGCGCTGGCCGACGAGCTCGGCGTCGAGCTGGTCATCTTCCGCCCACCGGTGATGCTGGGGCCGGGCGACCACCGCTTTCGCTCGACGGGCAACATCATCCGTCACCTGCGCGGCAAGCTGCCCTTCCTGCTCGAGGGCGGCATCCACTTCATCGACGTGCGCGACGCCGCGGCGGCGCTGGTGGAGGCCATGTTCCTGCCGGAGCCAAAGCCGGTCTATCACCTCTCGGGCACGGCCTGCACGGTGGTCGAGTTCTTCCAGATGGTGGAGCAGGCCTCGGGGGTGCCGGCGCCCAAGCTGCAGCTGCCACCGCGTGCCGCGCTGCGGGTGTCGAAGGCGCTGTCCCGCGCGGCCGAGATCCTGCCCGGTGAGCGCCACTCGCCCCTGCCCGACCCGGTGGTCTTCGAGATGGCGGCTCGCTACTGGGGCCTGCGTTCACGGTGGGCTGGTAGCGACCTGGGCTGGGACCCGCGCGACGGCCAGCGCACCATCGACGAGACGGTGGCCTGGCTGCGGCAGGTTCACCCGCAGTGCGCCGCGGCCTAGGCGCGCAAGCCGCCCTCCCAGCGCCGCCCGTCCAGCGCCCTGCCCCTCCGTAGCCCTGTCCGTCCGACACCGTGAGGGCCATCGCCCTGCCCGTCCGACACCGTAAGGGCCACTGCCCGGTCTTCCGCTCCGTGGCCGCCGCTCAGTTGCGCGCGCAGCGGAAGCCGATGACCGCCTTGGCCTGTGTGGGCGCCCAGTTGTAACGTCGGTACACCGTGATGTTCGACGGGCCCGTCTTCCAGTGTCCTCCGCGGGCAGCCCGCTTGCTGCCGCTCGCCGGTCCCTTGGGGTCGTTCTTGGGAGAGTTGGCGTAGTAGGTCAGCGAGTAGTGGTCCTCCACCCACTCGGCCACGTTGCCCGCCATGTGCCGAGCGCCGTAGGGGCTCCTGCCGGGGTACAGGCTCTCGTTCTTGACCGTCTTGTTGCTGCCGCAGCCGTTGCCGCCTGCGGCGTACCACGCCCGCTCACACGTCGCTGGCGTGCCGCCCCACGGATAGTGCGGCGCGGTGTCGCACTTGCCCGCTGGGTGCACCTCGCAGCCGCCGCGCGCCGCCTTCTCCCACTCCGCTTCCGTCGGCAGGCGCTTGCCGACCCACGAACAGTAGCTCTTGGCGCCGGTGTGGGTGACGCAGTTCACCGGGTGGTCGGCGCGGTTCTCAAGCGTATTGTTCTGCTTGTCCGTGGCCTTACAGCTTGACGCGAAGACGTTGACGGCCGGGCACTTCGAGGCCTTCACACACGCCGCGTAGTCGGTGACGGACACCTCGTAGAGGTCCATGTAGAACTTGCTCACGTTCACCAGGTGCCCGGGCTGCGACGAGGTGACACAGGAGGTGCCACCCGCGTTGCAGCCCATCCACGAGTCGCCCGCAGGCACCAGGGTCATGCCGCCGGTCTTGGCGACACAGGCGCCGAGCTGACAGCCCGCTCCCGAGGATCCGCACGCCTGGCCGTTGTCCACAGGCTTGTTCTTGCACTGGCCCGTGGAGGTGGAGCACGAGTCCGTGGTGCAGCTGTTGCCGTCGTCACAGGAGACGGCCTTGCCTGCCGTGCAGCTGCCCTTGTTGCAGCTGCCGGCGACCGTACAGGGGTTACCGTCGTCGCACGCGCCGCTGCTCAGTGGGCTGTGTGAGCAGGACCCGGTGCTGCTGTTGACGCTGTCTTTGGTGCACGCGTTGCCGTCGTCGCACACCGCCACGTCACGCGCGCAGCGGAAGCCGCGGGTCGTCGACTGCGTCCCCGTGCCGGCGAACATGCGGTTGCTCGAGATGACCCCCGTGTATTTGGTCGCGAAGGACGCCCCTCGGATGACGCGGGACGAGCCCGACGACGGGCCCTTGGGGTCGGTGCTCGGCGCGGACGCGAAGTACGTGGCGCTGTAGCGGTCCTGGACCCAATTGGTGACGTTGCCCAGCATGTCCCGCAGGCCGTAAGGCGACGCGCCGAGCGTCAGGGATCCCGCGGGGCGGGTCGCGGAGTTCTTGCAATCGACGTCACCCTTGCCGGTCTTGATCACCGAACGCTCGCAGGTGGGTGGAGCATCTCCCCAGGGGAAGCGCTTCGTGCCAAATTTACAGTTGTCGGAGATCGTCTCACAGCCGCCGCGCAGCGCCTTCTCCCACTCCGCCTCGGTGGGCAGACGGCCGCCTGACCAAGAGCAGTAGGCCACGGCCCGGTCCCACGTGACGCCGTTGACCGGGTGATGCTCGTAACCGACTCGGCCATACGTGGCCAAGGGCTTGTCGGCGTAGAGGCTGTTCGGCTTCTTGCACGCACCCGCCTCCACGCAGGAGGTGTACTTGTCCACGGTCACAGGGAGGCGGTCGATCCAGTAGGCCGAGAGCGTCACCAACCGCTGCGGCTTCTCGTCGGACTGGCAGGCGGTGTCGCCAGTGACGCACCCCATCCAGAAGGTGCCGGCGGGCACCAGGACCTGGTTGCGCAGCCCATGGACACACATCCCGGCGGCGTCGCACGTGCCGCCGCCGACGCACGCGCCGCCGTCCTTGATGGGCTTGAACGCGCAGGTTCCGTCGGTCTGGTCGCACGTGTCGGCCGTACAGGGCATGCCGTCGTCACACCGGGAGACCTTGCCTCCGACGCACTTGCCCCCCTGACACACGTCACCGGTCAGGCAGGGATCGCCGTCGTAGCACGCCTTCTTGTCGGCGTTCTTGTGCGTGCACTTGCCCAGCTTGCTGTCGAACGCGTCGACCGTGCAGGGGTTGAAGTCGTCACACGTGTCCCAGTCCCTGGCGCAGCGGAAGCCAAGGCCGAGCGAGGGCTCGGTCCCCTGCCCTGCGCGGTCGCCGGCGCGCGAGGTCGCCGCGAAGTAGGCCGCCCCTCTGCTGACCCGGAAGCTGCCGCTGCTCGGCCCCTTGGGGTCAGTGTCGTCGTGGTTGGCGTAGGCGTCGCTGGCGTAGAGGTCGCTGACCATCTCCGAGACGTTGCCGGCCATGCGCAGGACGCCGTAGGGGCTGGCCCCGCTCGCGCCACCGTCCACGGTCGCTGGCAGTCCGGTGCCACAGCCCCCGACGCCGTTCTGGGACAGGTGTGCGGTCGGACACTTGGCCGCGGCGTCGCCCCAGGGGTTGATGCGCATGGCCTCGGCGCAGCTCGCGCCCTTGTTGCGGTCGCAGCCGCCACGCGCCGCCTTCTCCCACTCCGCCTCCGTGGGCAAACGGTCCCCGCGGAAGGCGCAGTAGGCTGCAGCCTGGTCCGACGAGACGCAGTTGATCGGGTGGTCCAGGAGGTCCTTCTTGCCGTAGGTGTACGACTTCGACTCCGGCTTGCAGCTGCTGCCCGTGGTGGTCGGCGGCGTGCAGGCGCCGGCCGCAACGCAGGTCCGCCAGTCCTTCGCCGAGACCTCGGTGCGGTCGATCCAATAGCGGCTGAGCGTGACGGCGTGCTGCGGCTTCTCGTCGCTGGTGCACGCCTCCTTCTTCGCCGCGTTGCAGCCCATGTAGAAGGTCCCCGGCGGGACGAGCACGCGGCTCTTGTCCTGGCGATGGCAGGTCCCGGCGACGCAGGCGCTGCCGGCGTTGCCGCAGGCGGTGCCGTCCTTGGCGGCGCTGTAGTTGCAGCCGCCCGTGTTCTTGTTGCAGTACTCCGTGGTGCAGGGGGTGCTGTCGTCGCACACCACCGGCTTGCCGACGCACTTGCCCGCCTTGCAGCTGTCGAGCTCGGAGCAGATGTCGCCATCGTTGCAGGCGAGGCCGTCTTTCGACGCTGTGTGCAAACACTGCCCTGTCTTCAGGTCCTGCTTGTCGACCGTGCACGGGTTGTCGTCGTCACACGCCGTGTAGTCGTAGGCGCAGCGCACGCCGGTCTGCCAGCCAGGGCTGGACTTCGACGCGTAGTCCCGTCTCGAGGTGCGGACATACGACGCCGCCCGGGTCGCGTCGCCGCCGCGCACGATGCGGTAGACCGACGACGTCACGACCTTGGGGTCTGTTCGCAACGCGCCGCTCGACGGATACTTGCTGTACGAGTCGGCGACCCACTCGCGCGCATTTCCGGCCATGTCGAAGAGGCCGTAGGGGCTGACGCCCTTGGGGTAAGACCCCACGTCCGCCAACTTGAGCTTGCCGCAGCCGTCCTTTGAGCCCTCACGCATGTGGGCGTACGTGCACGACGCCGGCTCATTGCCCCACGGGTAGCGACGCATGGTCAACGTCGCGCAGGCTTTCCCCTCCAACGCACGGCACCCGCCGCGAGCCGCTTTCTCCCACTCGGCCTCGGTCGGCAGTCGGCCCTTCACCCAAGAGCAATAGGCCTCCGCGCTGGCGTGGTTGATGCAATTGACCGGTCGTTTCCACTGCGCGTTCTGCGTCGTGTTGCGCGCGCCACTCGAGCAGTAGGACCCCGACTTGGACGGCGTCGTGCACTTGCCGTCCGCGACGCACTTGGCGTAGTCCCCCGCTGTCACCTCGTGCGTATCCATCCAGAAGCCACTGATCTGCACGGGGTGCTGCGGCTTCTCGAGCGACGTGCACTGCGTGTCCACGCTCGCGTTGCAGCCCATGTAGAAGAGCCCCTTGGGCACGAGCGCCCGGGCGCGCCCACCCTCCGTCCGCTGGCAGACCCCCGCGACGCACTTGCCGCCGTCCGCGGTGCACACCTTGCCGTCGACCGTGGGCTTGCTGATGCACTTGCCGGAGTTCGAGTCACAGGCCTCCGTGGTGCACAGGTCGTCGTCGGCGCAGTCGCGCTCTGGGCCGGCCTGGCAGGCGCCACCGGCACAGGAGTCGGTGGTGGTGCAGGGGTCGCCGTCGTCGCAGACCGTGCCCGCCTTGGCGTTGGTGTAGACGCACTTCTTCGCGCTCGCGTCCCACGTGTCGGTCGTGCATGGGTCGCCGTCGTCACACACGTTGAAGGGCCGCACGCAGCGAAAGCCGACGCCCGTGCGACGGACCACGTCGCTGTAGGCGACCCGGTCGGTCAGCCGGCGCACGCTCGAGAGGTTGCCGCCGCGCGCGACGCGCGAGGTCTTGCCGGCGATGTAGGGCGCCACCGGATCCTTCTTTGGGCTCTTGCCGTAGTAGGCGCTGTCGTAGCCGTCCAGGGTCCACTCCGACACGTTGCCTGCGAGGCTGCGCACGCCGAAGATACTTTCGTCTTTCAGATAGTTGCCGACCTTGGTCGTCGTGCGTGTGCCGCAGCCGGCGCCGTTGCTGCCCCCCTTGAAGGTGTGCTGGTGGGTGCAGTTCGACATGGTGTTGCCCCAAGGCATCAGCGGCGTCGCCTCGGTGCACACGGCGTCGGGTCGCGCCGCGCACGAGCCGCGGCCTGCCATCTCCCACTCCGCCTCTGAGGGCAGCCGTCCGCCGCGCCAGGCGCAGAAGGCGGTGGCGGCGCTGTGCGGCACGCAGTTCATCGGATGCAGCTCGCGGTCGCTGTAGGTCCAGTTGTCCGCGACCTCAACCGTGACCCCGGTGCCCACCTCGCACTTGGACGAGAACGTCGCGGGATCCGGACAGCCGCCCGCGTTCACGCACGCGCGATAGCCTGCCACGGTGACCTCGTTGACGCCCATCCAATAGCGCGACAGCTCGACGAGGTGTTGCGGCCGCTCGTCGGCCTGGCAGCCGTAGTCCTTGGCCTTGCACCCCATGGCCAACGTCCCGCCTGGGATGAGCACCTCGTTGCGGTCCGTCCAGCGGCACTTCCCCGAGGCGCACGTGGCCTTGCCGTCGCCCGCACAGGCCGTGCCCAAGGGCTGGTTGGTGAACAAGCAGCCCCCCTTGGCCACGTCGCACTTGTCCACAGTGCACGGGTTTCCGTCGTCACAGTCGCGCGCAGCGCCCGGCTTGCAGGCGCCCGCACTGCACGTGTCCTTGACGGTGCAGCCGTCGCCGTCGTTGCACGCCGCGCCGTCGTTGGCCGTGTGCACGCACTTGCCCTGCGACAGCTTGTCGAGCGTGCAGGGGTTCGCGTCGTCGCACGGCGTGGTGTCGCGCACGCACCGGACACCCACGTAGCGAAAGCTGCTGCTGTGGCTCGCGTAGAGAGGGCTCCTTCGGCCGGCGCGGAGCGACGAAGCGGTGTCGGTCCACCCGCCTCCCCGCGTGACGCGGTAGATGCCCGTCTCGGGGCCCTTGGGGTTCTTCAGCGGCGACGCGAGGTAGTAGTTCGGGTCGTAGAGGTCGCTGACCAGCTCCCGCACGTTGCCGACCATGTCGAGCACGCCGTAGGGGCTCGCGTTGGACGGTCGTTCGCCAACCGGGCCTGGCTTGTCGTTGCCACAGCCGCTCTTGTTGTCGGCGCCGCGCATGATCACGTCTGGGCACGTCGGCGGCGGCTTGGTCCCCGCAGGCCAGGTCGGCATGCCTTCCGCGCAGTCGCCACCCGCGACCGTCTCGCAGCCGCCGCGCGCCGCCTTCTCCCACTCCGCCTCGGTGGGCAGCCGACCGCCGCGCCACGCACAGTAGGCCACGGACTCGTCGTAGTTGAGCCCGTTGACGGGCAGGTCGTCGCTCTGACTTGCGCTGATGAAGTAGCCGTTGCCCTGGGCCGTCGGCTGGGCGCAGGCGCCGGACTTCATGCACGCCTTGTAGCTGGCGACCGAGGCCTCGGTGAGGTCCACCCAGTAGGCGTCGAGCTCGACCATGTGCTGCGGCTTCTCGTTGATCACGTTGCCGCAGTAGGGGTCTTCGGCGACGTTGCAGCCCATGGCGAATCGGCCGGCCGGCACGCGAACCTGGCCGCGCTTCACGTCGACGCAGTTCCCGGCCAGGCAGGCGCCGACCACGTGACACACCCCGCCGTCTTTCACCGGGGAGAAGACGCAGCTGCCCGTCTTGGGGTCACAGACGTCGGTGGAGCAGGCGTTGTCGTCGTCGCAGACGGTCTTGCTCGCGGCACACTTGCCACCGCTGCAGGCGTCCGAGTTCGTGCACAGATCACCGTCGTCGCACTCGGTGCCGTCAGCGATGACGTCGTGCGCACAGCCCTTGGTCGAGTCGCAGCTGTCGTCGGTGCACGGGTTGTCGTCGTCGCAGTCGTCGGCCGCTCCTGGGAAGCACACGCCGGACACACACTTGTCCCCCTTGGTGCAGGCGTCGCCGTCGGTGCACACCTTCTGTAGCGGCGTGCCCACGCAGCCCTTTGCCGGGTCGCAGCTGTCCGCGGTACAGACGTTGCCGTCGTCGCAGTCCACGGCCTTGCCCGGTAGGCAGACCTTGTCCTTGCACACGTCGCCGTAGGTACAGGCGTCGTCGTCGCTGCAGCTGCCGGGCTTGGCGAAGTGCTGGCAGCCGATGAGCGGCGCGCACAGGTCCTGCGTGCAGGGCGACTCGTCGTTGCAGTCCGTGGTGGTGCCCGTACAGAAGCCCTGCACACACAGGTCCTCGATGGTGCACTTGTTGCCGTCGTCGCACTGGATGGCGTTGGTCTGCTTGTGCTGGCAACCCTTGAAGTCGTCGCAGCTGTCCGCGGTGCATGGGTTGCCGTCGTTGCACGAGAGCGGCGCGCCTGTCTTGCATTGGCCGCTCTGACAGATCTGCACTGCGGCGCACAGGGTGCCAGGGGCGCACACCTGCTTGTCGTTCACTGGCGTCATCGCGCACTGACCAGTCTTGGGGTTGCACAGATTCTTGAGGCACTTGGTGTCTGACGACGCGGAGCACTTGATGTCTTTGTCGGGGTTGGGCGCGCACTTGGGCTTCTGCCCAGTCGTGTCGCAGTAGAGCGGCGCGATGCAGGGGTTCTTCGGCTCGACCTCTTGCTTAGCGCAGTCCGCGTCCTTCTCGCACTCGCAGGTGTTGGTGCCGGGCTGACACTTGCCCGCCAGGCAGCTGTCGCTCTTGGTGCAGGGGTTGCCGTCGTCGCAGCCGAGGCCCTGGTTGACCGGGCTCAAGGCGCACTTGCCGGTCTTGGGCTGACACAAGTTCTTGTTGCACGTGGTGTCGTCCACGCTAGGGCACACCACCACTGTCGCAGGGTTGAGGTCGCAGCTGCCCGAGGTCTTGTTGCAGAAGAGCGTGCCGTTGCAGACGTCGCCGTCGTCTTGGTTGACGCAGTCCGCGTCGGTCGCGCACTTGCACAGGTTGGTGCCTGAGGCGCACTCACCCTTGGCGCAGTGGTCTCCCAACGTGCAGGCCGATCCGTCGTCGCAGGGGGCGTTGTCTTTCACCGGCGTCGGCGCGCAGGAGCCCTTCTTCGGGTCGCACGTGTTCTTCACGCACGCCGTGTCGTCGCTGCCAGGGCATGTCACCTTCGTGGCGTCGTTGACCAGGCACTTGCCGGTCTGCTTGTCGCAGTAGAGCGTGCCGTTGCAGAGGTCGCCGTCTTCCTTCTTGGCGCAGTCAGCGTTGCTCTTGCACTCACACACGGTCGCAGAGGGAGTGCAGACGCCCTTGGCGCAGGTCTCCCCCACTGTACAGGTGCTGCCGTCGTCGCAGGGCGCGTTGTCCGGGACAGGTCCGAGCACGCACTTGCCGGTGAGCTTCTTGCACGACCAGCCCTGGCAGGACTTGGGGTCGTTCTTGGGGCAGTAGACCTGTGTCGCCGGGTTCACCTCGCAGGCGTGGGTCTGCTGATTGCAGAAGAGGGTGCCGTTGCACAGGTCGCCGTCCTCTTGCGAGGCGCAGTCGGAGTCCGCGGTGCAGCCGCAGACGTCGGTTCCGGAGCTGCACGCGCCCTTGAGGCACACATCACCCTTTGTGCACAGGTCGCCGTCTTCGCAAGTCTTTCCGTCAATGACCGCGGAGAAGGCGCAAGTGCCCGTGCTCGGCGTGCAGACGTTGCTCAGGCAGGCCTGCCCCTTGGTGTCGGGGCACACCACCACCGTCGCGGGGTTGACAGCGCAGGTCCACGGGAGCGCGGTCTTGTCGCAAAATAGGGTGCCATTGCAGAGGTTTCCGTCCTCGAGCGAGGTGCAGTCGGAGGTCTTCTCGCAGGCGCAGATGTTCTTGCCGGCGACACAGTTGCCCAGGCCGTCGCACGCCTCGTCCAGCGAGCAGGGGTTACCGTCCTCGCACAAGGTCTTTGACGGCGCGGGCTTGGACTCACAGACGCCGAGCTTCGGGTTGCACACGGTCTGCTCGCAGGCCGTGTCGTTGGCGGTGTCGCAGGTGATGACGCTGGTGGGGTTCACCACGCAGGTCTTGCTCTTCGGGTCGCACATGAGCGTGCCGTTGCACGGGTCGCCGTCGTCCTTGAGCGCGCAGTCTTCGTAGGTGGTGCACGGACAGACGGCCGGCCCGCCGACGCAGCCGAGGCCCGCCTTGCAGGTGTCGCCCTTGGTGCACGGGTTGTCGTCGTCGCACGCCGCGCCCACGTTGCCCTGCTTGTGGGTGCACACGCCGGTCGTCGCGCACGCGTCGACCGTGCAGGGGTCGCCGTCGTCGCAGGAGACCGACTTCACCGCCTCGCAGGCGCCCGACTTGCAGCGGGCGCTGAGCACGCACGCGTCGGGCGACTTGCAGGCGTCGCCCTCCTCGCGCGGCGCGGTGCCGCAGGTCCCTTTGATGCATGTGGCGACGACGCACGGGTCTTTGGGCTGGGGGCACGCGTCCGGATCAGTGCAGCCTCCGTCGGCGGCGGCGGCGTCGGGCTTGGCCGCGTCGGGCTTTTGCACGTCGGTTGTGACGGTGTCAGCGGCTTGGGTGTCGGCTGTCAGTGTGTCGGGGGTCTGGGTGTCGGCTTTTTGGGCGTCGGCTGGATGGGTGTCGGCTGTTTGGGTGTCGGCTGCTTGGGTGTCGGGGACCTGCACGTCGGAGACGCCGCTGTCGTCAGCCGGGGTGCCGTCAGCCTTGCCCGTGCCACTGTCGGAGACCGCTGCGCCCGAGTCGGTGACGGCGCCGTCGCCGTTGGCGTCCTTGCCCGCCGCGCCGGGGCTGCAGCCCGCGTGGCCAAGCGTCACCGCGAGCCCAAACATGAGTACAAGACGGGCGAGGCCCTGGACGCGGGACGGCATGGCGGAGCTCCGAAAAGAGAGTGCCGCCACGGTATCATGTGCGTCGGGTGTGGTGCGAACCCTGAGCGTCTCAGCGCGGGCGGGGGGACGCACCCGCTGGGCGTCTTGCGCCCCGCAGCCATCGCCCTGGAAGCAGCCGCACGCCGCCCCGAAACTCGATCCACCTCGGGGTACGCCAGCGGACCTGCACGCCTGAGCGCCAGTTGGGCGGTAGGGTCCAACGGCCCACGAGCCACACCCACGTGCGTGCGCGCCAGACCCAGTGGCCCGGCAGCCACACTGCGCCGTAGCAGGGCGCCTCGGGGATGGCCTCGACCCGCGCCGGCGGCGGGGCGGTGGGCGCCACCGCGGTGCGCTGCAGCCGCAGGTCTTCTTCGGGGACGCGCCACCACCCGGACAGCCAGATCCAGGTGGTGCCGGACCATTGCCAGAAGCCGGCGACCCAACGCGCGTGCGTGCTTGGCGTTGGGCCCGGGTCCTCGGTCTTGGCCATGGGCGGCGGGCCCTTGGGCGGCTGTGGCCTGGTGGCTTGCTCCGCGCGTCGCCGAGCGCGCTCCGCCCGCCAAGCGGCGCGTCGCTTGAGGTAGGCCGCGCGCCGGGCCTTGGCGCGCCGGACGTGGCCAGCATAGCCGCCCTTGCCCCAGCAGCCCTCGTCGTCGCGGTGCGAGGCGCAGAAGGCGCGCCGCGCCGCTCGCTCCTTGGACTTGGCGCGCCACGCCTTGCGGGACTTGGCTCGCCGCTCCCGCGCCTCGCGCAGGCGCTCGGCGCGCTCCCGCTTGCGCTCCTCCCGCTCGGCCTCCAGGTGCGCCACCCACTCGGCCTCGGGTACGTCGGGCTGGAGGCCGAACTGCCACAGCTTCACGCGGGCCCCCTCCCAGTCTTGCGGGGTCTCGGCCCAGATGCGGAGGACGACCGGCCGACCCTTGGCCAGGGGCTGCGCCCCCTCGAGGCGCGGGTCACTGTGTCGCCAGCGCAGGAAGCGCGCGCGGTGTGGCGCGTCTCGGGGCGCCGGCGTCTCGACCACCACCAAGCGTGAGGGTCCGACCGGGCCGAGCGCGGGTCCGACGGGCGGGCGATGGATGGGGGCCGGCGGAGGCGGCCGTGGGGCCGGCGGGACGACCGGGGCCTCAGCCGGCGCCGGGCCGCGCGGTCGCGCGTCCGGGTGCGCCGGCGGCGGGTCAGGTGGCGCGGTAGACGCTGGCCCTGGGCCGGGGTCGCGCGTGGGCGCGGGCGCGCCAGCTGCCAGGTCGACCCGCTCCCCGGGGCGCTCGACGCATCGCGCGTTGTCGGGCTCGCGGTCCCTTCGCCACACCCTGGACGGCGCGCCCTTCCGCGCAGAGGTGTTGGGCACCAGGCCCGACGTGCGGATGCGGCCGTGCCCTCGTCGCTTGCCGTCGACCCAGAGCTCGTAGCGGGCAAAGACGGCGCGCCGCCCGTAGAGGTCCGCGCGGATGCCCTCGCCCCAGCGTGTGCCCAGCGTCTGCAGGCGGATCTCGAAGGGCCCTTGGGCGCAGCGTCGGTCCGCTGCTAGCCAGGTCGGGGCGCCGTTGACCTGCTCCAGCGAGGGTCCGCAGCCGGCCGCGGTCGCCGCCACGACCGCCAGGAACAGCGGCTGGAGCAGGCCGTGCCAGCCGCCGAGATTCACCCCTTGCTTGGTCCGACCCATGACACCTCCAGTGGCCGTGGTGTCAGACGCGAGCGGCGCTCGCAATATTCAGCGTGCGGCCTGCTGGGCCGCTCGTCGCGAGCCACCGCGCGACCAGGCCCTGGAAGAGGCGCACTTCGGTTCCTTGCGGCGGCAAGTCCCTCGCGGTTGCCCAGCTATTCGTCCGCTGCCATGTCGCGCAGATGAGCGATGTCGACGAGATCCTGCGGCCGACCGGCCGCAAGCTTCGCGGCAATCAGGTCGTCGCGCCCCAACACCCTCACAGGGACGGCTCCGTAGTGTGCTGGGACTGCCCGTGGGAGACAGGACGGGAACTCCACGCCCTTTGGTCGCATCAGCACGTCGATCCGCCATGGCGGCACGCCCAGCATGACCACGGACGCACGACCGAGCAGACGCTCGTCATCTAGCTCGTCGACGGGATACCCAGAGGCAGCAATCGCCACGCGAAGCCTCGCAACGTTCTCTCTCGTTGGTGCAACCCAGACGTCGATGTCCTTGGTTTGGCGAGGTTCGGCATGGAAGTTGTAGGCCACGCCACCGATGATCAGGTATTGGACCTCATGGGCGTTCAACAACTCGAAGAACTCGCTGAAGTCGCTGAACGCCTCCATCGCTGCCTCGCTTGCCGAAGGGATCGTAGAGTTTGCGAAGTGACTCGCCCAGCATCATTCGCTCGTCGCCGCTCATCGCGCGCGTCTCGGCCCGGATCCGCTCGTTTGCGTCCTCGATCGTCGTGACGACGATGGTTCTTTTCCCCTTCATTGGCCACTCCAGGTCGATCGTCACGACGTCCTGAGAGCATAGCAGGCAACCCTGGGTGGCGGAAGCAGGCCCGCCTCCAGGTCACGGTCTTACGCCGGCGCTGTGCATGTGCTGAGACAACAGGCCCGCGGTTACGACTGCACGGCCCCTTGCCACCCTAGCCCGCGCTGGCAGCGGGCGAGGTCAACCACTTGGCGCAGAACGCGTCCGCTTCCGCCAGCGACACGTCGAACTTGAGCACCTCGTTCATCACGGGGTCAGCCCAGAGGTTGGCCGTGTCGCGACCGGCGGCCAGGGCTTCGTCGGCGAGCGCAAAGATCATGCACAAGAACACCGAGTTGCTCGACACAAAGGCCACAGGGGCGATGCGAAGCGCGTTGCCCTCGCCGAGCAGACGGGTGCTGAGGTGATGGGTGCCGCGCCCCTGGCTGTTGAGGAACACCTGGAGGCCGAACACCGGGTTGTTGGGGTAGAGGGCCCACGCCTTCCAGCCCCAGTCGTCGAGCGCCGTGCTCTCGGGTGGCTGAAAGAGCTCGGCCGCCCACTCGAACTCTCGCGTCCAAGACTGGTGGATGCGCTGCTGAATCTCCTCGGCGCGCATCGCCGCCGGGTAGAGCCAGTTGGCCACCGCCGCGGCCTTGTCTGCCGGGGCAGTCCGCACCACCTGCTGAATCGCGGCCTTGACCCGCTCGTCGAGCTCGAGCTCCTGGTCCATGCCCAACACGTCGGCCACCTTGTCGGTCACCGCCTCGAAGAGGGACTGACCGGTCTTGGTGACGAAGCGGCGGAGAGAGTGCACGTCGGGGTCGTTGACGCCCTCGCCGTCCGCGGGCGTCCACAGGTTCGACACCGTCGACGAGCCGTCGTCGGCGCCCAGGGAGAGCAGCATCACGTCGTCGGGCACGCGGCCACCGTAGTGCTCGATGATGGCCACGGCGGAGGGCGAGTTGGCGTACATGGCCCCGTCGGTGTAGCCCTGCCAGCCTGGCAGGAGCACGGGGAAGGCCGTCGAGCGGAGCACGGCGTCCACGAGGCGCAGGTTCATGTCCGGGGTGGGGCCGACGTTGCTCATGAGATGTGGTGTCCACGGCGGCAGCATGCGGGCTGCCACGAGCACGACTCCCCAGTCGAGGTCGCCGAGGCGGGTGTTGCGTCCAAGCACGTCGTCGCGCTCGAGCAGCGCCTTGAGCGGGCCCACCGGGACCATGGCGTCTTCGCCCGCGACCAGCCGCCGGTAGCCGTCACGCGTCGGCATCATGGCGTGGAGGAGCTCGGCGGTGACGTCGAGCAGGCGCGAGACCACGCGCTCCTCGTCCTCCAGGGTCGCGTTGCGCTTGAGGTTGTGGGCGAGGAAGGCCGCGGCGAAGGCCCCCGCCGAGGTCCCCGCGAAGAGGTCGGTGCGCAGCAAGAGGCCGGGCTGACGGTCGCGCAGGCGCGCGAGCACCTGCACGTAGGTGCCCGACGCTGGGCCACCGTCCATGGCCAGGATGCGCTTGTAGTCGCTCATGTCTCCCTCCGGTGGCGTCAGCGTCCTCCGACGCTCGGGCCATGGCAACCCTCTTGAGACAGCGGCCTGCCGTCAGCGCCAAGCCCCCGCAAGTGTGGGTGGAATCACGCGTTCTGCACGCCATTGGCGCTGGGCTTGCGACCCGAGATGCTGTACCGTCCCGCGCCCGCAACGTCTGCTCATGCACCCGTGTCGCGACCGCCGTTGCGCCCCGATGTGGAGGTCCCTCATGTCTGTGTTTCAGCAAGCCTGGCTGCGCCTCGCTGTGACCCTGTCGGCCGTCGCGCTCGTGGCGTGCGGCACAGACGCGCCCAACGCGCCGGCCAGCGGGCTGCTGCCCGACGGAGGGGCCGGCGCCGACGGCGCGCCGATGTTCGACGCCGGGGGCGTCGGGGCGAGCGATTCGGGCGCGGGGGCCGCGGACACGGGGGCTCTGGACACGGCGGCTCTGGACACGGCGGCTCTGGACACGGGGGCTGCGGACACGGGAGCTGGAGGTTCAGGTGCCAACGACACGGGAGTCACGGACACCGGCCTCATGGACACCGGTGCACCAGACACGGGCGTGGCTGACACGGGCGTGGCTGACACGGGTGCGCCCGACACGGGTAGCGCCGACACAGGCATCACCGACACGGGCATCACTGACGCGGGCACGACCGACACCTCGGACGGGGGCTCCTCGGACGGAGGCTCCACGCCGCAGGGCAGCGAGTTCAATGGCGGCTTCGTCGGCGGGCAGTGCAGCGCCGACAGCCAGTGCAACTACAGCAACAGCTTCTGTATCAAGGAGGCCGAGGGCTTCCCCAAAGGCATGTGCAGCCAGTCGTGCACCAAGTTCTGTCCCGACAAGACGGGCATGACGACCACCTTCTGCATCACGGGCAAGGAGGTCGGCGTGAGCACGCCGCCGGGCCTGTGCACCGCACGCTGCGACTTCGGCAAGAGCGCCACCGGCTGCCGGCCGGGCTACAGCTGCGTGAAGATGCAGCGCTACGGCGACCCCAGCACGGAGGTCTTCGCCTGCGTGCCGGGACAGAGCGGCGCCGGGGTCAAGCTCAACGAGTGCCAGCAGAAGCTGCTCGCGCGCGGCGTGGGCTTCTCACCGCTGCCCGATCCGAAGGGCATCCCGAAGGGCGGCACGAAACCGGCCTGCTTCATCCCCAACTTCCTCTCGGTGGACGCGGATATCCTCGGCGTCGGCTTCCGCGCAAGCTCTCAGAGCGGCAGCAAGCTGAAGATGAAGATGAACTGCGAGTTCGCCCACGCCGTCGCCGACATGGCCGAGCTCCTGGCCAAGAAGGGCGTGGTCGAGGTGGTGCACTACGGCACGTATAACTGTCGCTACATCAGCGGCACGAAGACCCTGAGCCAGCACAGCTTCGCCAACGCGCTGGACGTCGCCGGGCTGAAGACCAAGGACGGGGCGTATCACTCGGTGCTGAAGGACTGGGAGAAGGGCGTCGCCAAGCCCAAGACCACCAGCGGTCAGCTGCTGAGGTGGTTCGCGGACACCATGTATGCCAAGCACGTGTTCAACATCATCCTCACGCCGGAGTACAACGCCGCGCACGCCAACCACTTCCACGTCGACATGACGGCGGGGAGCTGGTTCATGCAGGGCTTCAGCCTGGTGTGGGGATCGGGCGCGGGCGGCGCGGGCGGCTACTTTCCGCCGGACGAGTAGGGGCGCGTGTGGGGCGGCCGCAGGTGCTAGGCGTTTCGCTTGTATCCGGCCGTAGGTGCCAGGCGTTTCGCTTGTGAGCGGCCGCAAGTCGGACGTTGGACACAGGTGGCCAATCGCGCCCGCGCGCGTCCACCTGACCCGTCGACTGTGTGGTCCCCCTGGGTGGTCAGCTGCCGAAGTGAGTCTGCGCCAAGGCACGTCCTACCGCGGCAGCGCCAGCGGCCGCCTCACGTGGGCCGCGCCACGCTCAACGCCAGGCCCAGCCAGCCGCGGCAACGGCGCGCGCACGAAGCCGCCCAGCGGCCGAAACGTCCCCAGCGGGAACGCCACGTCGCGGTCCCCCGCGCGGAAGCGCTCGGACGACTCCAAGT
>JAUIAC010000734.1 GCA_030425545.1 bacterium
TCGGTCACCGCGTCGAGGCCGTAGAAGGTGAAGAACACGACGGTGTCGATGCCCTCCATGCGCGCGGCGTTGGCGAGCACCAGCGCGGGGTAGCACTCGTCGAGGCCCCCCTTGCTGCAGATGATGGCGACCTTGCGGTTGGGGATGTCAGGGCTGGGCTGCATGGCGAGCTCCTCGTTCGGCGTGGGGGTCGGGCGGTGGGCAGACTGTCGGGTGGGGGCGGCGGGGTCAGATGCAGCCGATGGGCTTGGGGACCCCGGCGATCCGGGCGATGGTCACCCCCGGCTTGCGGGGAAAGAGCGTGTAGAGCGCCTTGGTCCCGACCCCGGAGCCGGTCGCGACCCGGCGGACGTTGGGGCTCTTGCGGCTCTCGGCGTAGTCGGCCCGGGCGAAGTCGATGACGGTCCAGTGGTCGTCGGTGAGCGGCGCGATGCCGTGCTGCTCGGCGAGCGCCGCGGCCAGGTCCCGGCTCCAGTCCTGCGGGTCGCTGAGGTGGCCGTTGGCGTCGACCGACAGGTGGGCGAAGGCGTCGGGCATCGGCACCGGCCCGGCGCCGATCGCGGGCGCCGGGCGCGGCTCGCGGCGGGCGGCTGGAGCGGCCTGCGCAGGGCGGCGCGGCGGCGCAGCGGGCGCCGGGCGCGGTCGCGACGCGCCGAGGCGCTGCGCCAGCTTGGAGTAGGCCGGGTGGGCCACGGGCTGCTTGGGCGGCGTGCGGACGCCGCGCGCGGCGCGTCCCACGTGGCGGACCAGCGAGAGCAGCACCGCCAACCCGTGCTGAACGTCCTTGTCGTTGCGCGCCTTGAGCAGGTCCCAGACGCTCGCCGGGCCCTCGCCGTCCTCGACCGCGCGCGTGGCCTCCTGGGCGAAGGACATGACCTCCGGCTGGGTCAGCCCGCGCACCGTCTGCAGGATCGGCACCACCTGAGCGCCGAGCGCCCGCACGTCTTCCGGCGAGAAGCCGGCGACCACCTGCTCGGCGACGCCGAAGAGCTCCCGCCCGAAGTCGAACCAGCCCTGGGCCTCCAGCTCGCCGAGGGTCTCGGTGGCGCCGGCCATGACCTCCCGGCCGATGGGCCCCAGCTCGGCGTAGAGGTCGTCCCGCCGGGCCTGGGCGTGGCGCAGCGTGGCCACCTCGGCACGGAGCGCCTGCAGCTCGCCCGTGAGCGCGCGCAGGGTGTCGTTGAGGTCAGGGGTCTCGGGGGTCGATGTGGCGGGCATGGGAGCCTCCAGAGCTCGGTTGCGACGGCGCCCAGGCGCCGGGTCGAAAGGGCTAGCGGCGCTTGCCGGCCAGGACCATGCGGTGGTCGAGGGGCAGCTCGTCGCCGGGCAGCAGCATGTTCCAGTAGACCCAGCGGAAGCCGAGCTTGCCCCAGTGGTTCAGCCGGCTCTCCTCGAGCAGGGCGAAGGGGCCGACACCGGGCAGGGGAAAGCGGCCCGGCAGGGGCTCGGTCTCGTAGTTGAAGTCGATGAGCATGGCCTTGCCAAAGCCCGTCTCCACGAAGCAGTTGCTGTGGCCGTCGAACTCCGGCAGCGGCGGCAAGCCCGCGATGTGACGGAGCAGGTTCGTGGTCAGCACCTCGCTCTGAAAGTGCGCCACCGAGCCCGCCTTCGACGCGGGCAGGTCCGTGCAGTCGCCCAGCGCGAAGATGTCGCTGTGGGCCCGTGTCTGCAGGGTGTGCGGGTCGGTGGGCAGCCAGTCGCCCTCGTCGCCCAGGCCGCTCGTGGCGACCACCTGCGCGCCGCGATGGGGCGGCGTGGTCACCAGCAGGTCGTAGTCCAGCGTGCGGCCGTCGTAAGCCTTCAGCTGCCCACCGGTGTCGTGTCCGGAGACCTCCTCCACCAGCAGGTCGGCCTCCACCCGGATGTTGCGCCGCGCCATCATCTCGCCCAGCACGGCCGACGCGCGGGGCCGGGTGAACGCGCCGTCCAGCGGCGTGGTGAACACCAGCTCGGTGCGCTCGCGCAGGCCGCGCTGGGTCAGGAAGGCGTCGGCCAGGAAGGCGAACTCCAGCGGCGCGACCGGGCACTTGATGGGCATGTCGCCCACGTGCACCACCAGGCGGCCGCCCTCGAAGCGCTCCAGCGCGGCCGCGAGCCGGGTCGCGCCGTCGAGGGTGTAGAAGTCGAAGGCGGAGCGCTGCCAGCCCGCGTCGGTGAGGCCCTGGACCTCCTCCGGCACGATGCGCGAGCCCGTGGCGACGACCAGCAGCTCGTAGTCCAACGCGCTGCCGTCGCCCAGGTGGACCTGCTTGCGCTCCGGGTTCACCACGGTGACGCCCGTCAGGCGGAGGTCGACGCCCGGGTCCACCGTGTGCCTGCGCGGGCGCACCAGCTCGTCCGGCCGGTAGTCGCCGAAGGGGACGAAGAGCAGGCCCGGCTGGTAGACGTGGTCACC
>JAUIAC010000102.1 GCA_030425545.1 bacterium
GCCGCGAAGCCGCCGACGCTTTGACCTGGGCCCGCGTGGGGGCCAACGTGGCGCGAGGACGTGCGCGCGATGTTCGCGCGTTGTTCGCGCGGCGGTTCGTCGCACGCAGGAGGCCCCCATGGAACCCACCTCAACGAGCTTCGGCGCCCGGTGGCGCGGGGCCCTTTGGCTGAGCGCCCTGTCGGTGCTGAGTTTTGGCGTGCTCGGGGGCTGCACCGCGCCCAAGAAGGGCGCCGCGACCCAGCCCGTCGCCGGCCTCTTCGACGCGGTGCGGGACCATGGCGGCGCCCCGGTTCCCCAGGGCGCGGTCCTGGGTCACTGGTCGGTGCTCTGGTTCTATCCCAAGGCCCAGACCAGCGGCTGAACGGCCGAAGGTCGCGGGTTCCGCGACAACGCAGCACGCTTCGACCAGCTCGGCGCACACGTCATCGGCGTCTCGTTCGACACGCCGGCCGAGAACGCGGCCTTCCGCGACAAGGAGTCCTTCGGCTATCCGCTGTGGAGCGACGGCGACAAGGCGCTGGCGCGGCACTACGGCGTGATCCGGACCGGCATGCAGCCCTACGCCAGCCGCGTCACCGTGATCCTCGATCCCAAGGGCGCTGTCGTACACCGAATCCCCAACGACACCGAGTCCCCCCCGGCAGCGGGGCACGCTGACGCGGCGATCGCGGCGCTGGAGCGGCTGACCCAGGCCCAGTAGGCGCGCGCCGCGACGCTGGCCGGTGCGCGGGCCCACGCGATTGCCAGGAGCGTCCCTGTCGACTATGCACCCGGGCGTCTGTGCGTCGCTGTCCTCTTCGGGCGGCCCACCGACGGGAGGCTGCCATGGGTGTGCTCAAGGGATCGCTCAGCTACACGCGCTTCGTGACCATCGGCGAGCTGCCGGAGGACGACCTCGAGGGGGCGTGGATCCAGTGCCTGGAGAGCCACGCCTTTCGCGAGATCCAGCCGCACTCCGAAGAGGAGGTCTCCGCGGGCTGGGTCCGCTTCGAGGACCCCTTTCGCTCCGAGTGGGAGCCCGGTGAGCTGATCACCAGCGGTGGCGTGGTGGTCCTCACCATGCGCATCGACACCCTCAAGATCCCAGCCTTGACCCTGCGCGCCTACACGAACGCAGCCGAGAAGGAGCGCCTCCAGCAGCTCCAGCGCGAGAAGCTGACCCGCGCCGAGCGCGACACGGTGAAGGTCGAGGTCCGCAAGCAGCTGCGGACGCGGAGCCTGGCGCGCATGCAGCTCATCGAGGCGGCCTGGAACGTGAGCTCCGGCGAGCTGCGGCTCATGAGCACCTCGTCGTCGGTGGTCAGCCTCTTCGTCGAGCTCTTCGAGAAGTCCTTCGCGCTCCAGCTCCGCCAGGTGGGCCCCCTGACCCTGCTCTGGCTGCGCGGGGTCGAAGAGGAGGACCTCGACCGGCTCGAGCTGCTCGAGCCCGAGCGCTTCCACCTCTCGCGCCGCTAGCCACGACCGCGACGGGCCGCGCGCGTCGCTGTCCGCCCCAGACCGACGACCGCGCCGCGGTCCAGCCGCCCCACGACGGCGCACCCCGTCCCCAGGAGTCCCCATGAGTGGCACCGAATCGTCCGACCGCCCCACCTGGCTGGGCGGAGAGTTCCTCACCTGGCTCTGGTACGAGAGCGAGCGCGCCGGCGGGCACATCGAGCTCGAAGACATCGGTAACATCGCGATCTCATTTGCACACAGCCTCGTGCTCGAGGCGCCTGGGCTCGGCGCCGAGGGCAACACCGTGCGCTCCGAGACGCCCTCCCTCGCCGAAGAGGCCCGCACGGCCCTGAAAACCGGCAAGAAAGTGGCGAAGACCCGCATCCTCATCGACCATGGCGAGCAGCACTACGAGGTGACCTTCGCGGCGGACGACTTCACGTTCGGCGCGGCCAAGCTTCCCACGGTGCTGACAGACGGCGACGAGGAGCGGCTGCTCGAGCGGCTCGGCTTGCTCGACCGGCTGGAGGCCATGATCGACGGGCTCTACGTGCGTTTCGTGCGTCTGCGCCTGGACACCGACAAGTGGCTGGAGGTGCGGGCGGCGATGCACGCCTGGGTCATCGGACCCGCACCGACGCCAGAGGGATAGCCCACCCGTCGGTGCGCGACGTGACGGCAGTCAGACGGTCGGCACGCCAGCGGCTCGACGCCCTCTGCCCCGACCGCCCAGCCCTGGGCATGTGACTTCGCAGAGGCGCCAAGGTGCTCTTCAACAGCCTGCTCTTCCTGGTGTTTCTCGTCGTGGCCGTGCTCGGCTCGTGGGCGCTCGTGCGCGCGCGGGCGTGGCGCCTCGTGTTCCTGCTGGTGGCGTCCTACCTCTTCTACATGTCGTGGAATCCGCACTTCATCGTGCTGATCCTGGCCTCGACGCTCATCGACTTCTGGGTCGCGCAGCGCATCGAGGCGACGCCGGACTCCGAGCCCGGCAAGCGCAAGGGGCTGCTGCTCGGCAGCCTGGCGATGAACCTCGGCCTGCTCGGCTACTTCAAGTACACCAACTTCTTCCTGCAATCGATCTCCGACGGGGTCGGCCTGCTCGGCGGCAACCTGCCGATCCCCCTCTTCCACATCGTGCTGCCGGTGGGCATCAGCTTCTACACGTTCCAGACCATGAGCTACTCGGTCGACGTGTATCGCAAGCAGATCAAGGCCGAGACCTCGCTGCTGCGCTTCGCCCTCTACGTCAGCTTCTTCCCGCAGCTGGTGGCGGGGCCCATCGTGCGCGCGGCCGACCTGCTGCCGCAGCTCCGGGCGCCGATCCGGCTGACCCGCACCGACGTGGGCGAGGCGCTCTTTCGCATCGCCCGCGGGCTGGTGAAGAAGATCGTCATCGCCGACTTCCTGGCGGTGAACCTGGTGGACCGGGCCTTCTCGAACCCGAGCATCTACTCGTCGGCCGAGCTCCTGGTCGCGCTCTACGCCTACACCATGCAGATCTACTGCGACTTCTCGGGCTACACCGACGTCGCCATCGGCACCGCGCGGCTGCTGGGCTACAAGCTGCCCGAGAACTTCGACCGCCCCTACATCGCCACCTCGGTCGCGAGCTTCTGGCGGCGCTGGCACATCACCCTGTCGGGCTGGCTACGGCACTACGTCTTCTTCCCGCTCGGCGGCTCGCGCGGGTCGGTGTGGCTGGCCCACCGCAACACCTTCATCACGCTGATCTTGATCGGCCTGTGGCACGGCGCCAACTGGACCTTCGTGGTCTACGGCGCCATCCATGGCGTGGCGATCAGCATCAACCGCACCCTGGTCCGGCGAAACGGCCGCCGCGCCGACGAGTTCGCCCAGCCCTGGTATCACATCGTGTGGAAGGTGCTGCTCACGTTCCACTTTGTGGTGCTCGCGCGCATTCTCTTCCGCGCTCCGGGGTTTGCCGAGGCGGCGACCTACACCGGCCATCTGCTGACCAACGGCTGGGGGCTGGCGCGCATCGACTGGGGGGTGTGGGCGGTGTTGGGAGGCGCGTTCGCCATCCACTGGACGCCGCGGACGTGGATCGACGAGCTCCAGCGGCAGTTTGTCGCGCTGCCCGCCCCGCTCAAGGGGGTCGCGCTCGCGGGGCTCGCGGCCGGGGTCGCGACCGTGGCCGAGACCGACGTGGTGCCTTTCATCTACTTCCAGTTCTAGCCTGAGCCCGCTGCTGCCCCAGGAAACCACCTGACCATGACCGAGCCCACCGCCCCGCCCGCCCCCGAGCCCTCGGCCCCCACGACGCCGGACCACGACCGGCGCGGCGTCGTGGCGCGCGACGTGCTGGGTGACCCGCGCCCGGCCCTGCGCGAGTTCGGTCTGGTGGCGGCGGTGTTCGCGCTGCTGTGGGTGATCCCCTATGCGCACCCGGTCATGGAGGACTACCGCTACCTCGACCTCATCGACTTCTCGCCGCTGGCGCGGGCGGTCACCTTCACCAAGCCGCCCGCTGGGGGCGCCGCGGCGATCCCGGGGGGCGTTCCGCCGGGCGACGTGGCCGAGAACATCGACGAAGCGGCCGCCCTGGCCGCGCTCGATCCGAGCCTGAAGCAGCCCGTGGCGCCGTCGCCCGGGGCCGTCGCCAAGGCGCCCACGCCGCCCAAGGCCAAGGCGCCCACGAGCCCGGGCGCCCCCCCGTCGGCGCCGACCACAGCTCCGGTGAAGCCAGCGCGTGCGCCCCTGCCGGGCGCGCTGCAGATCACCGACGAGACCATCGGCAAGCTCTCCGCCACCCTCGAGCATCCGGAGCGCATGGACGCCTTCTTCGCCGCCCTGGTGGCGCGCGCCAAAGGCGAGCGTGAGCTGGTGCGGGTGCGTCACTACGGCGACAGCCACCTCGCCAACGACGGCCTGAGCCTGGTGCTGCGCGTGCTCTTGCAGCGGCGCTTCGGCGACGGCGGCCACGGCTACATGCTCGCGGCCTCCCGCACCAAGTGGTATCGGCGCAAGGGCGTTCGCTGGGCGCCCAACGCGGTGTGGAAGGCGCGGAACTACCTGGGCGGCAGCCAGCGCGACGGCGCCTACGGCTACGGCGGCGGCGCGGCCATCGGGACGGCTGGCGCACAGGTGCGGGTCCGCACCAGCAAGAAGGGTCCAGGGCAGAAGGCCAACCGGCTCGAGCTCTTCTGGCGGGGCATCGCGCCGGCCGCGATGCAGGTCCGCATCGACGGCAAGACCGAGGTGGTCAAGGTCAAGGGCGACAAGAAGGACACCTTCCGCTCCTGGGAGCTGAAGGACGGCGCCCACGATGTGCGGGTGCGGGTGACCCGCGGCCGCGTGAAGCTGCTTGGCATCGCCCTCGAGCGCGACTCGGGGCTGATCTACGACAGCCTCGGCATCGTCGGGGCGCGGGCGCGCCGCTGGCTCAACGCCAACGCCGACCACATGGCCCTCCAGCTCAAGCACCGCCCGACGCAGCTCGTGGTGTTCAACTACGGCGGCAACTCGCTCGGCGACCGCATCTCCAAGGAGCGCTACATCGACCGCTACGCCAAGGTGGTCGAGCGGCTCCGGCCCAACAAGGCGGAGGCCTGCCTGATCATCGGCCCGACCGACCACGGCAAGAAGAAGCGCGGCCGGGTGATCAGCGATCCCAAGAGCGCGAGGATGATCGGCTGGCAACGCACGCTCGCCGACAAGGTGGGCTGCGCCTTCCTCGACAGCCGGGGGCTCATGGGCGGCGCGGGATCCATGGGCCGATGGGTGAAGCAGGGCCTCGGCTGGGCCGACTACAGCCACCTCACCCCCAAGGGCCAGCGCGCGCTCGGCAAGGCCATGTACGGCGCGTGGATGCACGGTCTGCGGGCGTATCTGAAGCGCACCGCGGGCGAGTAGGCCGGCGCGCTCGGTCGCCCGGCGCTGCCGCCGCTGAGTCGAGCCGTGGGCGCGCAGGGTCGGGTCGGTGTCGGCGCGCTCGAAGTCCCGGGGTGCCCTGGCGCCCACGGGTCACTTGGGCGGCGTGAAGCCCTTCAGCAGCGCGGCGAGGAAGCGGTCGCCCTTGATCTCATAGCCCGCCCGGTTCAGGTGCACGTGGTCGCGCTTGGCCAGCCCGGCGCGCACCCAGCGCAGCATGCTGCCGCGGCCCCCCATGGCCTCCGCCGCGTCCCAGAAGCCGCAGCCAAACTCGGCGGACACCCGCTTCTGCGCCGCGATCACGCGGTCTTGGTGGGGGCGATGCCGCCGAACGCCGCGCTTGTCGCGTCGGGTCGGCCGGTCAGTCGGACCGACCAGCACGCACGACGCTCCGGGCGCGGCGCGCTTGACCCTGAGCAGCACGCGGCGCCACCGGGCGACGAACTTGCGGATCGGTTGGTGCTTGTCGCCCACCGCGTTGGTGCCGTAGGCGAGCACGATGAGGTCGGGCTTGCGTCGCTGGACGTGGCGACGCCAGGTCTTCTCGCGCCAGTGGAGCTGGATCGCGCCGCGCATGCCGGGGATGCCCATCTGGTCGAGGATGACCCCCGGGGCCCGCCGCTCCATGACCACGCCGTAGAGGTAGACCTCGCCGTCGCCGGCCGGCCGAATCTCGACCGAGTGCGCGCCGTCGGGCAGCTCCCACCGCTTCTCGAAGGCGCGCCGCTTGGGCCCGCGGGTGTTGATCCTGCGGGTGACGCCGTCGATGCGGACCAGCAGCGTGCCGCCCTGCGGCGACTTGCGGGTCCACACCTCGACCACGTCGGCGCGGCGGCCGCACACGTTGTCCGTGCAGGTCGAGAAGCGCACCCACTGGCTCGGGTCGCTGCTCGCCACCGCCGCCCCGCCGTAGCCGTAGTCGCCCACCGGCACGGGGTCCAGCTGGCGATGCCGCCAGACCTGCCAGCCCGGCGACGCCTTCATGTTCACGTCCTGGTGGCGCACGCCGATGTGCCAGCGCACCGGCATCATGTAGCCGTGGCCTGCGTCGCCGTGCGCCAGCTGCAGCTTGCGTCGGAGGTGGCCGGTCCAGATGTCCGCGGCCGTGTGCGACGCACCCCAGAACGCGATGCGCGCCTGGCCCTTGCCGGCCGCCGCGCGCGCCAGAGCGGCGTGGAAGGCCTGCAGCGCGATGCCGCTGGGGTCGTGGACGGGCGCGTCCACCTTGTCGAGCCGCGGGTCCCCCGCCTTGACCGGGACCTCGTCGATGGCGCTGGGGATGTCGCCCTGGGGCACGTAGCGGCCGCCCGGAGGAGCCGGCTCGTAGGGGGGCGGTGTCGCCGCCGCCTGGGCTGCGCCGGGCGGCTGACGCTCCGGCTGCGGTGCCGACGGGGTCGGAGAGCGCGCGGGGCCGGCATAGACAGCCGGGCCAGACGGGGGTGCGCTCGCGCCGGACGCGCCCGCCGGCTGCGGCGTCGCACCACCACAGGCCCCCAGCAGCGCCACAGCGCACAGGGCACCCAGGGCGCCCCAACGACACGCGGCCTCGCTCACTTCGGGTCCATCACGTGGCCCTTGAAGATGGCGCGCTTGATCCGACCACAGTCGCAGCCCCACGACGCCGGCGCTTTGGCGCAGACCTTCACCGCCATCACGCGGTGCCCCTTGCTGTTGGGGTGGATGTGGTCGAAGTCGCGGTAGCTCTTCTTCAGGTAGCTGCGCGGCACCGAGCGCGCCTCCGCCACCAGCTGGGCTTTCTTGGCCATGCGCTTCTTGTAGCGGCTGCGGGCGAAGCTCGCCTCCAGCGGCGCCGCTGCGCGGAGGGCCGCTCCCGAGTCCCGCAGCGCGCTGTGGAACACGTCCACCGCGCGGTCGGGGACCTCGCCCTTCATCCACTCGTGGGGGTGGTTCTTGGCCCGCCGCCCAAAGGCCTGGTCGGGCGTCAGCTTACCCAGCAGATAGGCGTTGATGCGCTTGGTCGCGCGCACGTAGAACACGCCCTCGAAGCCACGGAAGCGCTTGTCGCTGTCGTCGCCCCACGGGGTCAGCGAGAGCGCGAAGGTCTTGAAGCCGTTGTCCTTGGCCAGCTTGAACATCTTGGCGAGGTTCTTGGCCGTCATCTCGGGGGAGTACACCGAGTTCAGCCCGCCCTGGAAGAGCAGCCAGGCCTCTTTGCCCTTGAGGCTCGCCATGAGCTTGCGGTTGCCCACGACCACCTTGCGGAGCCGCTTGACCAGCGCCGGACCGCCCGCGCCGACCTTGGCCCGGTTGATCACCTCGAGGTTCTTGCAGCCGTGCTGCAGGTACTGGCCGTAGTTGCCCTTGTAATACATCGAGATGGAGCCGCCGAGCACCACCGCCTTGACCTTGCGGCTCGGGTCCTTGAAGGGGCCCGTGGCGTGCGCCGGGGGCGCCAGCAGCGCCGACACCAGGAGCGCCATGAGCCCCGCCGCCGCGGTACGGCTCGTGGCGGCCCCACGGGCGAGCGCGGCAGGGGCGTCGTGTCGGCTGCGTTGGGTCCGCAGACGAGCGAGCAGGCGGGCGAGAACACGGGTGACAGGGCGACGCGACATGACGGGATACCTCCGGGGCCTGGAGTATGGCTGCACCACGCTCAGAGACCAGAAAACCGGGCCTTTTCTCGCCGGGGCGACCGCGGAGCGAGCGCGCTCCGACCGGGGCGGTGGCGCCCCTGGCCGTGGCCTCCGGCCGGCCCCCACAACGGCGCCCCCTCGCCGCGCATTCAGCCGCAGTGTGCGCGGCGCGCTAGCCCGGTGACGGGCGCCCACCAGGCGGCCTCGCCCTGGTCAGAGCGGAGGGAGGGCGCTACAAGGCGGGCAGACGCCCCGCGGCCGCGACGTGGCAGGCGCCAGGAGACTCGACGTGACGGACCCCTCTACCGCGCTCCCGCCTCGGCCAGCCTACTCCGACGAAGAGGAGGGCACCTGGCAGCTGCTCTACGGCCGACAGGTGCCGAGGCTGCAGCGCATGGCGTGCCAACCCTTCCTCGACGGGCTGGGCAAGGCGGGCTTCGAGGCCGAGCGCATCCCGAGCCTGCAGGTGCTCTCCGACAACCTCGCGGGCCGCACCGGCTGGCGGCTGGTGCGGGTCGAGGGGCTCGTCGCGGAGCGCCCCTTCTTCGAGCTCGTCGCGTCCAAGCGTTTTCCGGCGACGGACTTCATCCGCAAGCGTGCGGACCTCGACTACACGCCCGCGCCCGACCTCTTCCACGACCAGTTCGGCCACGTGCCGATGCTCACGCTGCCCACTTTTGCCCGGTTCTTTCAGCGTTTTGGCGAGGCGGGGCAGGGCGCGAGCGACGCGGCGGTGACCGCGCTGGCCCGCATCTACTGGTTCACCGTGGAGTTCGGGCTCATCCGCGAGGGGGGCGCGCGCAAGGCCTTCGGCGCGGGCCTCATGAGCTCCATCGGCGAGCTGGACCACGGCTTCTCGCCGGACGTGCGGGTGCACGACTTCGACCTCGACGCCATCGCCGCGCGCCCCTTTGTGACCACCGAGATCCAGGCGGACTACTTCGAGGTGCCCTCGTTCGACGTGCTCGAGCGCGACTTCGAGCGGTGGGCGCGCGCCCGCGGGCTGCTGCCCGCCGCCTGACCGCCTGTCGTCACCCCAGCAGCGGTCCGTCCGCGCATGAACGTCGCGTCAAAGGCGCTACGCCTTGCCGACGGTCGCGGCCCACCGCTGCCGCAGCTCGGTGGTCTGCGCGCTCGGGTTCGGCGCGAAGCGGCGCTGCTCGCGCCAGGTGTTGCGCGCCGCCTCGACGTCGTCGAAGAGCCCAGCGCCGATGCCGGCCAGGATCGCGGCGCCGAGGGCGGTGGTCTCGATCACCTCCGGCCGGACCACGTCGCACCCCAAGAGGTCGGCCTGGGTCTGCATCAGCAGGTTGTTCGCGGCCGCGCCGCCGTCGACGCGGAGCTCCGCCAGCTTGCGGCCGAGATCCTTCTCCATGGCCTCCAGGAGCTCCGCGCAGCTCATCGCCACGCCGTCGAGGGTCGCGCGGGCGAGGTGGGCTCGGGTGGTGCCGCGGGTCAGCCCCGTGATCACGCCGCGCGCCTCCTCACGCCAGTGCGGCGCGCCCAGGCCGGCCAGGGCCGGGACGAAGGTCACGCCTCCGCTGTCGGGCACCGACGCGGCGAGCGCCTCGATCTCCGGCGCGCTGCTGAGCACCTGCAGCCCGTCGCGGAGCCACTGCACCGCGGCGCCGGCGATGAAGACGCTGCCCTCGAGGGCGTAGTGATAGTCGTCGCCGACCTGCCAGGCGACGGTGGTCAGGAGCCCGTGCTTCGAGGCGACGGCCTCGGCGCCGGTGTTCATCAGCAGAAACGCCCCGGTGCCGTAGGTGCACTTGGCCATGCCCGGGTCGGTGCACAGCTGGCCGAAGAGCGCGGACTGCTGGTCGCCGGCCAGGCCCGCCACCGGGATGCCGTCGGGCAGCCCGGGAACCCCACGCGTGGTGCCGTAGACGTGGGCGCTCGGCAGCACCTCCGGCAGCACAGCGGTCGGCACGCCGAGCAGGTCGCACATGGGCTCGCTCCACGCCTTCTTGTGGATGTCGTAGAGCATCGTCCGCGACGCGTTGGAGGGGTCGGTGACATGGGCCGCGCCGCCCGTCAGGCGCCACGTGACGTAGGTGTCCATGGTGCCGAAGGCCAGCTCCCCCGCCTCGGCGCGGGCCCGGGCGCCGTCGACCCGGTCGAGGATCCAGGCCGCTTTCGTGCCGGAGAAGTAGGCGTCGACGACCAGGCCCGTGGTCGCGCGCACAGTGTCGCTGTGGCCGGCGTCACGCAGCGCAGCGCAGCGGTCTGCGGTCCGCCGGCACTGCCAGACGATGGCGTTGTGCACGGCCTCGCCGGTGGCGCGGTCCCACACCACGGTGGTCTCCCGCTGGTTGGTGATGCCGATGGCGGCGATGGAGCCCGGGTCGACGCCGGACTCGGCCAGCACCGCGGAGACCGACGCGCCCACCGAGGTCCAGATGTCCTCGGGGTTGTGCTCGACCCAGCCGGGCTGCGGGTAGATCTGCGGGAACTCGCGGTTGACCTTGGCGAGGATGCGGAGGTCTTCACCGATGAGCAGCGCGGTGGTGCCGGTGGTGCCTTGATCGATGGCGAGGATGGTGCGGGCCATGGCGGCTCTCCTGCCGGCGTGGTCCGAGCCCGCCGGGTGGGTTGGGGACGCGTGGGGTCGCTCGCGAGGTCTCGGCCGCGGGGGCTCAGCCTCGGTCGCTCACCCGACAGATGGCGACCTTGAGGTAGCGGGACTCGCCGTGCGCGGGCACCGACGGGTGGTCGGGCGCGGCGCCGCGCAGCTCGAGCACCTGCACGCTGCGCCCGGCCTTGCGGCCCGCGTGGGCGAGCATGCGCACGAAGGTCTGCTGGTCGATGCGCCCGGAGCACGAGCAGGTCACCAGCAGCCCGTCGGCCGGCAGGGCGCGCATGGCTGTGGCGTTGACGTGCACGTACTTCTTCAGCGCGTCGTCGACCACGTCGGCGCGGGTGGCGAACTTGGGTGGGTCCAGCACGATGAGGTCGGGCCGGTCGGTGTCGATGCCGTCGGCGATGTCGCGCAGGATGTGCACCGCGTCGCCACACCAGCCCTCGACCCGGTCGCTCAGGCCGTTCTCTTCGGCGTTGGCGGCGGCGAGATCCACGGCGCGCTGGCTCATGTCCACGCAGCGCACGCGGGTGGCGCCCGCCTTGGCCGCGTGCAGGCCGAAGCCGCCGCCGTGGCTGTAGCAGTCGAGGACGGAGCGGCCCTTCGCCAAGGCGGCCACCGCCAGGTGGTTGCTGAACTGATCGGTGTAGAGCCCGGACTTCTGCCCCGAGAGCGGCTCGGCGCGAAAGCGCAGCCCGTGGTGGTGCACCCACTGCGCGTCGGGGATCTCGCCCTCGGTGCGCAGCACGCCCGGCGCCAGCCCCTCGCTCGGGTGGGTGTCCCCCGCGGTGCGCACGACCACCCACGCGAGGCCTTCAGCCCGGAGCAGCGCCACGACGGTGTCGGCCATGCGCGCCGCAGCGGCGGTGGACACCAGCACCACGGCGCCGGTGGCCATGCGGTCCACCACCAGCCCAGGCAGCCCGTCGCCCTCGGAGTTCACCAGCCGCAGCGCGTCGGTGTCCTCTCCCGGCAGCCCCACGTGCGCCCGCAGCGCCTTCGCGCGCTTGAACGCGGCCTCCGCGCTCTCCGCCAGGGTCGGCACCGAGCGCGGCGCCGCGTCCGGCTGCCAGAGCCCGAGCATGCGCACGCGGATCTGGCTCTCGCCGTTGTAGGTGCCATGGCCGATGGCCTCGCCGTCCGGCCCGAAGACGCCGCAGGGCTGGCCCCGCTTCGGACCCTCGTCGCCCGCCGCGGTGGGCGGCAGCGCGTGGGCGACGCCGCCGCTGTAGATCCACGGGTGCCCGGCGGTCGCCAGGTTGAGGATGTTCGGGGTCAGCACCACCGACCACGCGTCGTGAAAACGCGGCAGGTCCTCCGGCACCGGCAGGCGCGCGCCGCCACCGTGTCCGCGGGGCCCTCGACCTCCACGGCGGCCGTAGCCACCGCGCCCTCGATTGCCTCCACGACCACCGCCCCGGTTGCCGCCTCGCCCTGCGCCCTGCGGCCCGTTGCTCATGTCATGCCTCTGTGATGTCGGCCGCGTCGCCGTCGTCAGCGGGGGTGCTCTCGGCTGCGTCGTCGTCGGTGACGGCGCCCTCCGCCGAGGCCGCGTCCACGCCCTCGACACCCTCGACGCTCGCGTCCGCGTCGATGTCGTCGTCCTCGTCGTCCATGTGCACGTGGTCGAAGCTGACCACCTTCTCGCCCTTGTCGAGCACGATGACCTTCACGCCCATGGTGTTGCGCTTGACCAGGCGAATCTGCCCGACGTGCGTGCGGATCAGCTTGCCCTTGCTCGTCAGCAGCAACACCTGCCCGTCCGGCCGGACCACACGCAGGCCGACGACCTTGCCGGTCTTGGTCTGGGCGCCCCGCACCTCGGTGCGCAGGTCGATGAGGCCCTGACCCCCGCGGCCCTGGATGCGGTACTCGTCCGGCGGTGTCAGCTTGCCGTAGCCGTTCTCCGAGATGGTCAGCATGACGAAGCTGTGGTCGGCGGCGTCGCCCCCGTCCTCACCTCTGTCCTCGCTCCCGTCCTCGCTCTCGTCCGCGTCGACCGTGGCCTCGTCCGTCCCCGCGTCCTCAGCCACGTCGACGTCCGCGTCCTCAGCCGCGTCGACGGCCTCGTCCTCCGGCTCGTCGTCCTCACCGAGCTCCGCGATGGCCGCGGCGCGCTCGTCGGTGTGCAAGACCGCCAGGCTCACCACCTCATCGCCGTCCTTGAGGTTGATGCCCTTGACCCCGCGCGCGACGCGGCCCATGGGCCGCAGCCCCTTGCCGGTCTCCTTGTCGTAGGCGCTGCGGAAGTGAATCGACATGCCCGTGCGGGTCGCCAGGAGCACCGTGCTGTTCGGGTACACCAGGCGCGCGTCGATGAGGTCGTCGTCGTCCTCGAGCACCAGCCCGATGATGCCCGTCGAGCGGATCTTGCTGTACGCCGCCAGCTCCGTCTTCTTGACGCGGCCCTTGCGGGTCGCGAGCAGCACGAACGCGTCCGGGTCGTCGAAGGTCACCACCGGCAGCACCGCACGGATGTCCTCGTCCTTCTCCACCGGCAGCAGGTTGATCATCGGCTTGCCGCGCGTGGTGCGCGTGCCCTGAGGCAGCTCGTAGGCCTTGAGCGAGAAGGCCCGGCCCGCGCTGGTGAAGAAGAGGATCGGCTGGTGCGCCGTGGCCACGAAGAGGTCCTTGACCACGTCGTCCTGCTTCGTGGTCATGCCCGTCTTGCCGCGGCCCCCGCGGTGCTGCGCCCGGTACTCGGTCAGCGGCGTGCGCTTCACGTAGCCCGTGTTGGTCAGGGTGATCACCATCTCTTCGTTGGCGATCAGGTCTTCCATCGACAGCGCGCCGAGGTCGTCGACGATCTGCGTCCGGCGCGGGTTGGCGTACTCCTCGCGCACCGCGATCAGCTCGTCGCGGATGATGCCCATGAGCAGCACGTCGTCCGCCAGCACGCTCTTGAGCCACGTGATGGTGCGCTGCAGCTCGTCGAACTCGCCCTTGATCTTGTCGCGCTCCAAGCCGGTGAGGCGCTGCAGCCGCATGTCCAGGATCGCCTGGGCCTGCAGCTGGCTCAGGTCGAAGCGGAGGATCAGCTTCTCGCGCGCGGTCGGCGCGTCAGGGCTCGCACGGATGAGCTCGATGACCTCGTCGAGGTGGTCGAGCGCCGTGAGCAATCCCTCGAGGATGTGCGCCCGCGCCTCCGCCTGCTTCAGCTCGTAGAGGCAGCGCCGCGTCACCACCTCGCGGCGGTGGTCGACGAAGTGGCGGATCATGTCCTTGAGCGTCAGCACGCGCGGCTGGCCGGCGACGATGGACAGGTTGATCACGCCAAAGGTCGTCTGCATCTGGGTCAGACGGTAGAGGTGGTTCAGCACGATCTCGGCGATGGCGTCGCGCTTGCACTCCACCACCATGCGGATGCCGTGGCGGTCACTCTCGTCGCGCAGGTCCGAGATGCCCTCGATCTTCTTGTCGCGCACCAGCCCGGCGATGGTCTCGAGCAGCCGGGCCTTGTTGACCTGGTAGGGCAGCTCGTCGACCACGATGCGCTCGCGGCCGGTCTTGTCCATCTGCTCGATGTGGGTCTTGGCCCGCACCTTCAGCTTGCCGCGGCCGGTGCTGTAGGCGTCGTAGATGCCCTGGCGACCGTAGATGATGCCGCCCGTGGGGAAGTCCGGCCCCTCGATGTGCGTCATCAGCTCGCTGAGGGGGACCTCGGTGTCGTTGATGTAGGCGACGGTGGCGTCGATGACCTCGCCGAGGTTGTGCGGCGGGATGTTGGTGGCCATGCCCACCGCGATGCCGCCGGAGCCGTTGACCAGCAGGTTCGGCACCCGGGTCGGCAGCACGGTCGGCTCACGGTCGTGACCGTCGTAGTTGTCCTGGAAGTCGACCGTCTCTTTGTCGAGATCTGCCAGCAGCTCGTGCGCCAGCTTGGTCATGCGCACTTCGGTGTAGCGCATGGCCGCAGCGGGATCGCCGTCGATGGAGCCGAAGTTGCCCTGGCCGTCGACCAGCGGCGCCCGGAGCGAGAACTCCTGCGCCATGCGCACCAGCGTGTCGTAGACCGCGGTGTCACCGTGGGGGTGATACTTACCGATGCAGTCACCCACAATGCGCGCCGACTTCTTGTAGGCCGAATTGTAGTTGTTCTTCATCTGGTGCTGGGTGAAGAGCACGCGGCGATGCACCGGCTTGAGGCCGTCGCGCACGTCGGGCAGCGCGCGCCCGACGATGACGCTCATGGCGTAGTCGACGTAGCTCGACCGCATCTCCTGCTCGATGCTGATCGTGTGCGGATGCGCCTCGTGGAGCCCGCCGCCGTCGTGACCGTCGCCGCCGTCGCCAGCGTCACCACCGTCTGCGTTCACCACGGGTGCGTCCAACTCTTCCGTAGGGGTCTCGGCCATGGGCTCCTGCCGTGTCGTTCGAGGCTGTGCCACAGGCCAGGGGGCGGACCGGAGCGCAGCGTTCGGGAGATCGCAGGCCGGGCTTCAAGCGCTCGATGTCGATGGCGCAAAAACCGCTTGCCTGCGGGCGCGCGAGTGTACGGCCTCCAGGGCCCGATCGTCAACCCCCTGTGGCTCTCAAAGGTGCGGGAAAAGACACGGGAAACCAGCCCCGTGCGGGCCGTGTGCCCGGGGCGCGCGTGATCCTCTCTGTCGGCCCGCGCGACCAAGCCTCTGTAACGTTGCGCGCGAAGCGCAATTTCGGGCCGAAAGCGCAGCAGACAGGTCTGGTTGAGTCGGGCGCCACCGTTGACGCTGCGCCCGCTTTCCGCTACTCCCCGCCCGCCCGCGTGGCGCCTCTCGCCAAGCCGGGGATCATCGTCCGCGCCCCGTGCTACGGCGGCGCCATGGGAGCGCGAGCATGCCATCGAAGAACGTCCTCGTTGTCGGTACCGGAACCATCGGGGAGCCGCTGATCGCGATGCTCGCCCGCAACGCGGAGGACCTGGGGATCGATCAGGTCTTCTTCCACAAGTACACGCCTCTGAAGACGGATCGCTCCAAGGTGTGGGCGCTGCAGCGCGCTGGCGCGAAGCTCTACGTCAACGCCGACCGTCAGGACGCGTTCCGCGAGCTCGGCATGGAGCCGGTGGGGACCTTCGAGGAGGCCATCGAGCGCTCCGGCGTGGTCATCGACTGCACCCCCGTCGGCAACAAGATGAAGGAGCGGGTCTACAGCAAGTACGCCAACGAAGACCGCCTCTTCATCGCCCAGGGCTCCGAGTTCGGGTTCGGCCACATGTACGCCCGGGGCATCAACGACGAGACCCTGCACGCGGCGCTCAAGGGCTCGTCGGAGCGCTTCGTCCAGGTGGTGAGCTGCAACACCCACAACCTGTCGATCCTGTGCCGCCTGCTCGGGTTCGACGGGGACGAGTGCGTGCTCGAAGACGCCCGCTTCCTGTGCATGCGCCGCGCGACCGACACCAGCCAGGACAAGGACTTCATCCCGGCCCCCGCGGTGGGCAAGCACGGCGACGCGCGCTTCGGCACGCATCACGCCCGCGACGCCTACCACCTCTACCAGACCAAGGGCATCGAGCTGAACCTGTTCTCGAGCGCGGTGAAGCTGCCGACGCAGTACATGCACTCGCTCTACTTCCAGCTCCGCCGCACCACGCCGATCGACCTCGACGAGGTCAAGGCGCGGCTGAACGCCGACGACCTGGTCGCCATGACGCAGAAGGACAGCACCGCCACGGTGTTCTC
>JAUIAC010000103.1 GCA_030425545.1 bacterium
GCGCAGCTGCCCCCCGCGCACTGGCCGTAGGCGCTGCAGCCGGTCTCGAGCGTGCACACGGCAGAGCTGGGCGGCGTGTGGACGCAGCCCGCGATGGCCGAGCAGGAGTCCGCCGTGCACGGGTTGTCGTCGTCGCAGGTGCCCCAGGCCTTGCCGGCGCAGACGCCGCGCGCCGCGCACGAGCTCTCGCCCCGGAAAGACACGGCGATGGCGACCGCGGTCGACGTGTCGGACTTGCTCTCGTCCACGCTGTCCCCCGTCAGCAGCAGCCGCTCCCGCGGCGCGTCCACCCGCAGGTGTCGGAGCTTGATGGTGCTGGCGACCGAGAGCGAGCGCAGCCACTGGCGGTTGCCGAGGGCGTCGTAGCGCGCCAGGGCCGGGCCCTTGCCGTCGCTGCCCAGGGCGAAGACCCCGCCGTCGTGGCGCACGGCGTCTAGCGGCGCGAAGTCGGCCTGCAGGGTGCGGTTGGTGGGGTCGGGCTCGGGCGACGCTGAGTTCCAGCTGCCCCAGTAGGTCGAGCCGCTCATCTCGTTCACCAGCGCGTGGAATCGGCCCGCGGTGAGCGGAAACACCCCGGCCACATGCACGGGCTGCTCCGGGTAGGCGCGGATGATCTCCCACACCGTCTTGCCGCTGCCGGTCGCGTGCAGCAGCGAGCGGTTGACGCTCTTCGCCGCGACCGAGGTCACGATGTAGCTGAACACGCCGCCGTCTGCCGTGCTCATGAGCCGCACCGACTTGGGCGCAAAGGGCCGCGCGTCCAGGTCGATCTTCCACAGCTCCTTGCCCGCGACCGACACCATGCGCACCTGGTTGCCCCCGCCCGTGCCGGCGATGTGCTCGGCGACGACCAGGTTCCCGCTCACGTGCCGAATGGCCCCCGTCGGCTTGGTCGAGGCCGCAGAGGTCAACGTCACCCACGCGCCCTGCTTGCCGTCGTCGCTCACCTGCGCCACCGCCGCGCGCCAGGTCTTGCCGACCCGCATGGGGCCCACGATCCCGACCGTGCCACTGCCGAGCCGCACCAGGGCCACCGCCGGGCCGAGGGGCTGGCCCGAGGGCGCCGCCACCTTCAGCGCCGCGT
The DNA here is from genome assembly GCA_030425545.1 of bacterium. Taxonomy (GTDB): domain Bacteria; phylum Myxococcota_A; class UBA9042; order UBA9042; family UBA9042; genus UBA9042. The sequence goes on from JAUIAC010000103.1 coordinate 1,085, forward strand.
GAACGGGCTTCCGCTGCACGTCGTACTTCAGCAAGGTCCACGCCGCGCCGGTGATCGAGGGGGTCGTACGCAGCATCGACACCGCGCCGGCGCTGTCCACCAGCGAGCCGACCGTCTGCGCGCTGTCCGCCGACTGCGGGACATGCAGCTGCCACAGCGTCGCGACCGTGCCCAGCTTGCACTGCCCCTGCACGCACACCGACTTGTCGAAGCAGGGGTCCCCGTCGTCGCAGGGCGCGCCCTTGGGCGCCGCGGTGACGACGCACTCGAACTTGCTGGGCGACACGCTCTTGCACGACGCGACCTGGCAGGCCTTGCTGGGTTGGGCGCAGCTCGCCTGGGTGCCAGCGACGCACGCGCCCTTGCCGTCACAGTGGTCGGCCACCGTGCAGCCGTTGCCGTCCGCCTCGCACTGCACGCTGGTGCCCACCGGGCTCGGCACCTTGCACTTGCCGCTGGCCGTGTCGCACGCCTCGGTCGTGCACTCGTTGCCGTCGTCGCACACCACCGCCTTGTGGACGCACCCCAAGGTGGCCGAGCAGGTGTCGGTGGTGCAGGCCTTGCCGTCGTCGCAGCTCGCCGCCTTGCCGGTGCACGTGCCCGCGGCGGTGCAGCTCTCGCCCGTGGTGCACACCTTGCCGTCGTCGCAGGTCGTGCCCGGCTTGACCGGCTGCAGGCTGCACTTGCCGGTCTTCGGGTCGCACTGCGCCTTCAGGCAGTCGGCGTCCTGGCTCTTGTCGCAGTAGACCACGCTCGCCGGGTTGGCCTTGCACGTGCCCGTGGACTTGTCGCAGAAGGGCACGCCGTTGCACGCGTCGCCGTCGTCCTTGTTGGCGCAGTCGCTGTCTGCCACGCACTCACAGGTGGCCTTGCCCGCGGCGCAGGTCGTGCCCTTGCAGGTGTCGCCCACGGTGCACACGCTGCCGTCGTCACAGGCGAAGGGCCCGGCGCCGGCCTGGGACGCCTTGGCCCACAGGCACTGCTTCCCCACCAGCCCGCCCAGGTTGACGTCGACGCAGCCGACGAGCTTCACCGCGCTGCGAGCGAGCACCGCGCACGTGCCGGTCTTGGGGTCGCACACGTTCTTGGCGCAGTCGGTGTCGTCCACCGTGGCGCAGGTCACCACCGACCCCGGGTTCTCCTCGCAGCTGCCGGTCTGCTTGTTGCAGAAGAGCGTGCCGTTGCAGGCGTCGCCGTCGTCCTTGTCCTTGCAGTCGCTGTCGCTGGCGCACTTGCACACGTTGGTGCCGGCCGCGCATGTGCCCGCCACGCACACCTCGCCCTTGGTGCAGGCGTCGCCGTCGTCGCAGGCCTTGTCGTCGGCGACCGCGGCGAGCTGGCAGGCCCCGGTGGCCGGGTTGCACTGGTTCTGGGTGCACGCCGTGTCGGACTTGGGCGAGCAGACCACCACCGTCGCCGGGTTGAGCTTGCACACCCCCGCTCCGCCCGACGTGTCGCAGAAGGGGACGCCGGTGCAGGGGTTGCTGTCGGCGTCGACGCAGTCGCTGGTCTTGGCGCAGCTGCAGGTGTCGGTCTTGCCCGTGCAGGCGCCCTTCGCGCAGGTGTCGCCCGCGGTGCAGGCGTCGCCGTCGTCGCACGGGGCGCCGTCGCCCACCGGCTCGAGCTTGCACTTGCCAGTCTTGGGGTCGCAGCTCGCAGCCTGGCAGGGGTCGGTCGACGCGCTGCAGCTCACCACGGTCTTCGGGTCCACCACACAGCGCGCGGGGAAGGCGCTGGTGTCGCAGCGCGGGGTGCCATTGCACAGGTCGCCGTCGTCGTCACAGTCCGCGTCCTCGGCGCAGTCGCACACCTGGGTGCTGCCCGACACGCAGCTGCCGGCGCTGCAGCGGTCGCCCAGGCTGCAGGGCTCGCCGTCGTCACAGGGGGCGCCCTCGCTCCGCGGCGTCATCGCGCACGCGCCGGTGTCCGCCTGGCAGAGGTTGGCCTGGCACACGCTGTCGCCTGCGGCGTCGCACACCACCACGGTCTTGGGGTCGAGCGTGCACCGATCCTTGGCGCACACGTAGGTGCCCAGGCAGGGGTTGCCGCCGTTGAGAAAGGCGCAGTCGGCGGTCGACGCGCACGAGCCGGCCTCGCCGCAGCCCGCCGTGAGCGCCGCGAGCGTCACCGCGAGCAGCCAGGCCCGCCTCTCCGTGATCCACCCTCGCGACACGGCCCGCGTTTGCCCACCCATCTAGCCCCCCACGCACTGGCCAGCGCTACACGTGCCCCCGACGCCACAAGGACCACCGCTCAGCGGCGTCCCCTTGCAGCCCGCCTTCGGGTCGCACCAATCCGCCGTGCAGGCGTTCTTGTCGTCACAGGTCTTGCTCGGCGACGCGCACGCGCCCGACTCGCTGCAGCTCATGAAGCCGAAGTCGCTGGCCCGCACAAAGAGCGGCACCCCGTTCGACACCCGCTGCGCGCCCAGGAGCAGCCGCCCGTCGTTGGTCCGTAGCAGCGAGTCGGGCGTCACGCTCATGCTCGACGAGCCCCAGTAGGCGTGGGCAAACGACCAGAGCACCGCGCCGTTGTTGCCGCTCAACCGCCGGGACAGGAACGCCTTGGTCACGCCGCCCGACACCACCTCGCCCGCCGCGATGTAGCCCCCCTGCGCCTGGACCACGCCCAGATAGCGCTCGCCGGTCGCCTTCGACGGGATCACCGACCAGCTCGCCTTGGCGTTGGCCGAGATGCCCAGCACGAAGGCCGCCGTACCGCCGCTGACAGCCCGCTCGCCCACGCCCACGAACTCGCCGTTGTCCTGCGGCGCCACCGCGTGGAGCTGGGCCTTCTTGACCGCCTTGAAGTCGAGCTGCTTCTTCACCTTGTCGGCGCCGTCCCGAAACATCGCCCAAGGGCGCACCGAGCTCGCCGAGCCGGCCAGGTTGGTGGCGTAACCCACCGCGACCGCCGTGCCGAAGCTGTCGAAGGTCAGGCCGCCTACGACCACGGGGCCGTTCGCGAAGGTGGGCAGCGACGCCGTCTGTTTGACGTGGTAGTCCAACAGGGTCACGACCGACGCGTTGAAGCCGAAGGCCTTGGTGCTCGTAGCCACGGCGATGCGGCCGTCGTTCGCGACGGCCATCGCCTGTGGCTTCACGCTGCATCCCTTGCAGTTGCCCACCACCACGACCTCCGGTTTCACCGCGGTGTCATGGCGGAACATGCACACCGCGCCGCCGCCCTTGGTCGCCTTGCCCAACACGAAGATGAGCCCGTCGGCGCGGGTCACCATCTGCACCGGGTCCACGAGGCCGGGGCAGTCCACCGCGCGCTTGAACGCCAGGCTGCCGTCCGGCAGCAGGGTCTGGCCGTAGAGGGTCGACCCGGAGCTCCACCAACCTGTGTCGACGCTGCCGACCGTCGTCATCATCGCCCGGTCCTTGGTCGACGTGACCGCGCCGATCACCCGCAGGCTGCCGTAGAGCGGCTCGGAGCAGGTCTTGCTGGAGCAGGTGCCGTAGGCCCCGCAGCCCGTCGCGGGCGCGCACACCTGTTCGCCGCTCACGCTGTGGCTGCAGCCCGAGGTGGCGAGGCAGCCGTCCGCCGTGCACGGGTTGCCGTCGTCGCAGTCGCCGTGGCTCTTGGCCCCGCAGGCGTCGTTGCCGGCGCAGGTCGCGCTCCCCCACATCGACACGCTCGCGATCACCGGAGCGCCCACGGCCACGGGGCGGAGGCCTGCGATGGCCGCCTTCTTGGGCAGCGTGCCGCGCACCACCACGCGCTGACCTGTCAGGTCCACGTCGAAGTCCTCCAGCACGGTCCCCTTCGGCAGCGCGAGCGTCCTGGCCCACTGCTGGTTGCCGAAGCGGTCGTGCAGCGCCAGGGCAGGCGCCCCGCCGATGTCGCCAATGGACAGGGCGCGGCCGTCGACCACGCGGGCGCGGGTGGGGTGGAAGGTCCCGCCGATGTGCCGACGGTTGCCCGACGGGGCGTCGTCCGCCAGCTGAAAGGGGTTCCACCGCGGCGAGCGGGAGTGGTCCCTGGAGAAGAAGACGAACTCGTGGTCGTCGAACACCAGCGCCGAGCTCCGGACCGGGTCATGCCCTGCCTGCAGGGTCGCGTGCCAGTGCGGCACACCGTTGGCCGCCAGGTGGCCCACGGCGAAGGGAAAGTAGGTCTTCGCCGACGAGTTCCACTGCTTCGACGTCGCCGAGTAGACCACGCCGCCCACCTGGGTGAAGGAGAGGTCGTCCACCTCGTGCGGCAGGGTGCCGGGGACGTTGGTGGTCCAGATCGGTGCGCCGCTCAGCGACACCATGCGCACGCGGTAGCCCGAGGGCTTGGTGCCGGCGTACACCGTCTCGCCGAGCACCAGGTTGCCGCTGGGGTGCGCCTCGACGGCCGTGACCTCGGCCGACGCGGCGCTGGCGACGTGGACCCACGCGCCGGCCGCTCCGCTCGCGCTCACCAAGCGGAACGACGACCCCTTGGTGGAGCCCTGGGCCACCCGCCCGACGACCGCCACGCCGGCCGGACCCAGGTCCACCACGGCCATGGCGTCGCCCAAGGTGCTCCCGCTCGGCGCGCCAAGCTGCACCGTGGGGTAGCGCGTCGCGCCGGTGCGGGTCATCCAGCGCACCACCCACGTGTCGGGACCGCTGAGGACGCGGTGCGACGCGGTCACGACGTCGCCATTGGCGCGGAGGGTGACGCCGCCCGAGGTCGCGTCCGACAGCCCGCCGGTCTGCACCCACCGGGTCGGGTTCGACCCGGCCTTGCACACCCCCTTGGCGCACACGTCGCCGACCACGCAGGGGTCGTCGTCGGCGCAGGGGGTGCCGTCCGCGGCCGCCTTGGCGACGCAGGCCGACGCGTGGGCTCCGGAGCTCTGGCACACCAGCGGCAGACAGGGCTTGCCGCTGGCCGGGCACAGCCGCTGCGGGCCGGCGACACAGGCGCCAGCGCCATCGCAGACGTCGCCCACGGTGCACCCGTCGCTGTCCGCGTCGCAGACGGTGCCCGCGATGCGCGGCGTGCCCACCGTGCACTTCCCGGAGCTGGCGTCGCACGCGCTCGTGGTGCAGGCGTTGCCGTCGTCGCAGACCTTGGCCACGTGCACGCAGCCGCCCTTGCAGCTGTCGGTCGTGCACGGATCTCCGTCGTCGCAGCTGTTGGCCTGCCCGGCGCACGCCCCCTTGGGGGTGCACACGTCTTGGACGGTGCAGGGGTCCCCGTCGTCGCAGCTGGCCTGCACCGGCTGGAGCGCGCAGCCGCCGGTGTCGGGGTTGCACGCGGCCTTCAAGCACGCTGTGTCCTTGGCCGGGCTGCAGAACACCGCGCTGCCCGGGTTCGCCTTGCAGGCGCCGACGCTCAGGTCGCAATAGGGCACGCCGTTGCAGAGGTCGCCGTCGTCCTCCTTGAGGCAGTCGCTGTCTTTCTGGCACGCGCAGGCCTGCTTGCCCGCCTGGCACACGGTGCCGGCGCAGGTGTCGCCCACCGTGCAGGCGTCGCCGTCCTCGCAGGCGAAGGGGCCCGCGCCGGTGCTGTCCGCCGGGGTCCAGGCGCACTGCTTGCCGCTCTGGGTCGACACGCACAGCTGCACCTTCACCGCGGCGCGCGCCAACACCGAGCAGGTCCCGGTCTTGGGCACGCACACGTTCTTGGCGCAGGCCGTGTCGCCCGCCGTCGGGCACGACACCACCGTCGCCGGGTTGACCATACAGGTGCCGGTGCTGAGCTGACAGAAGAGCGTGCCGTTGCACAGGTCGCCGTCGTCCTGCGCCTTGCAGTCGCTGTCGTCGGTGCAGCTGCAGGTGTCGGTGCCGCCGGTGCAGGCGCCGGCCGCGCAGGTCTCGCCGGTGGTGCAGGGGTCGCCGTCGTCACAGGTCGCCTTGTCGTCCACCGCGCTCAGCGCACACGCGCCGGTGCTCGGTTGGCACACGTTCTTGCGGCAGGGGGTGTCCAGCTTCGACGAGCAGGCCACTGCCGAGGCCGGGTTGGGCTTGCACACGCCGCCGCCGCCGCCGCTCGTGTCGCAGTAGGGCACGCCTGTGCAGACATCGCCGTCCGGGTCGCTGCAGTCCCCGTCGACCTTGCAGCCGCACACCGGCTCCCCGGCGGCGCAGGCGCCCTTGGCGCACGCGTCGTTGGCCGAGCAGGCGTCGCCGTCGTCGCAGGGGGTGCCGTCGGGCCTTGGCGCCTCCACGCAGGTGCCTGTGGCGCTCGCGCACACGTTCTGTTGGCAGCCGGTCGGCGCGGCGCAGGCCACCACGGTCGCCGGGTTCACCCGGCACCGGTAGGGGAAGCGGCTGGTGTCGCAGAAGGGCACGCCGTTGCACAGGTCGCCGTCGTCGGCGCAGTCCGCCGTGGCCGCGCACTCACACACGTTGACCGCCCCTGCCGCGCACACCCCCTTGGCACACTGGTCAGCCCAGGTGCAGGGCTCGCCGTCCTCGCAGGGCAGGCCGTCGCGCCGCGGCGTCTGGACGCACTGTCCGTCGGCCGGATCGCAGCGCGTGACGAGGCACGCGGTGTCGTTCGTGGCGTCGCACTGCACCGGCGCTGGCGTCGTGACGCAGCGGCCCGAGACGCAGGCGGCCTCGCCCTGGCACCGGTCGACCACGCAGTCGCTGCTGCGCTCGCACTGCACCGGCACGCCGGCGCTGCAGCCCGCGGCGAGCACCACCAGCCACACCCCCCACGCGCGCCGCAAGGGCAGCCGCGCAGGGCGGAACACAAGGCCTCGGGGCCACAGACCCATCAGTGAACCACCGGAGTTGAGAGGCGAAAGACGGTCGTGCCGCGCCTCCCTACTCTGCCGGGCCGGTCCTCACGGCGTCAAATCGCGCGGGCGTGGCCAGGCGGCCAAAAGTCACGCAGCTACGCGTGCATAGGCGCGCGTGGCCTCGTCGGCGGCGTCGCGCGCGCGGGCCAGACAGGGGCCCACCTCGTCCACGTAGCCGTCCACGCACGCCGACCAGCTACGGTTGAGCAGGCGCTCTGCGGCGGCGAAGGGGACGTAGACCTCCGCGAAGGCCGCCACGCCGTGGGACTGCGAGAGGGCGTCGCGACGCTCGACCAGGGGGGCGACAAGCGTGCGCTGCAGCGCCTCCACCTCAGCGCGCAGGGCCTCGAGGTCGGGCAGCTCGGTGGCCTCGGCTGCGAGCGAGGGGTAGCGCTCCGCGAGCGCAGCGGTCTGGTCGGCCAGGTCGCGTAAGAGCGCCTCGATGGACCTCGTCTCCGCGACGTCGTCGGCGTCGTCCGCCTCGGGCTGCGTCCCGCGGCGCGCCAGCACCACGCCCACGACCACGAGCAGCAGCCCCAGGGCGAAGGGCCAGCCCGCTTCGCTCGCCCACAGCCGGACCGCGGCCTGTCCGCGCGGCGGCACCACAGCCTCGGGCGCCTCGGGCGCGGGCAGGGCAGCCAGCGCCCGGAGTCGCTGGGACTCTGCGGCGTCCGACTGCGCGGCCTTCAGCCGCTTGCCGACCTCGGCCTGCATCTGCGTGTGCGCCGCGGCGGCCATGCGTCGCTGGTGGCTCGGGTCGGCGCTCCCCGGGAGCCAGGCGCCAAAGACCGCCGCGAGTCCGGTGCCGACAGAGAGCAACACCATGCCCATCGTGCGCTGCATCAGTGACCTCCGCCGGACTGCACCACGCCCGTCATCTGGAGCATCGCCCAGGTGAGGTTGGTGAGGGCCTCACCGATGATGAAGCCGGCCGCCACCGGGACCAGCCGGTCGCCGATGAACGCGGGCCCGTAGCGCCGCTGCAGGCCCATGGTGATCAGACAGCCGATGCCGTAACCGAAGGTGATGTCGAAGGGCAGGTACATCGCCAACCCCACGAGCACGCCCAGGCCGCCGATGGGGAAGGCGCTCAGCCCGGCGCCGAGCAGCGCCCCCGCGGCGTACTTGTCCAGCGGCGCCTTGCCGCTCTCCAGCGACTCGACCATGGCCTGGAGCGCGCCGGCTTGGGGCGCGGGCAGGCAGCCGGGGGCACCGTCCACACACAGCTGGCTCTGTGGACCGAAGCCGCCGAGCGCGCCGCCCTGCCGCCAGAGCAGGAACATCACGGCGATGGCCACCAGCGGGCCAATCCACGCGACGGCCAGCTGCGCCACCTGCTGCGCCCGCGGCCGTGAGCCCACCAGGTGGCCGGTCTTGAGGTCGCTCATCATGTCGGCGCACTGGTTCGACGCGATGCACACCGTGACGCCGATGAGGATGGACGCGACGATGTTGCCGCCCGTGATGGCGAAGAGCAGGGTCACCGCGATGAGCGCCAGGCCGCTGAGCGGCGAGATGTCGGTCGCGCCGGTGGCCTGGGCGACGATCAGCCCGGCGAGCCCGAGCCACAGCGTGCCAGCGCCCGCCATGACCAGCGCCGTCCCAACGGAGATGCCCGGATCACTGAGCAAGCTGGCGCAGAAGAGCGCGACGACGCTGCCTCCGAGGCCGAAGTACAGGGTCTTGGGCGAGAGCTCCTCGGCGCCCGCGCCGGTGCCGCCGGTCTTCGCCGCCGACGAGAGGCTGCGGATCGCCGCCTTGAGCGAGGGGTACGACGCCACCACGCCCGCCAGCGCGCCGCCGATGAGCATGCCGATGCCCAGCGGTCGGATCATCTCGCTGTACATGGTCCGCGCCTGCTGCGCCCACACCGCGGCTTCGTCCGGCGCGTTGGCGGGGGCGGGCAGCCAGCCCAGGTGGGTGATGAAGGGCGAGATGATCCACCAGGCCAGCACGCCCCCCAGGAAGAAGGGGACGCCGCCGCGGCCGCTCAGCAGCCCGGCGCCCAGGTTGGCGAAGCTGACACTGATGGCCAGGGGCAGCCACGTGGGCACCCCGAAGGTGCCGTTCAGATCCAGCGCGCCCGGCATGGCGCCGAGGTTGACCAGCACGGTGCCCGCGGCCGCAGCCAGCGAGCCGACGATGAGCAGCTGCGCCTTGACTGCGCCCTCTCCCGGCGACTTCAAGATGCTCGCCACCGCGATGCCGGAGGGGAAGCGCAGGCGGTCGAGCTCGATGAACTGCTTGCGCAGCGGGATGATCACCACGATGCCCATGAACGAGCCGGCCACCGCGGCCAGCACCATGGGGCCCAGGGCGAAGTCGCCGAGCTCTGGGCGCTGCACGCTCATCAGCAGCAGCGCCGGCAAGGTGAACACCACGCCCGCGGACGCTGTGTTGATGCCCGAGGCGATGGTCTGGTTGAGGTTGTTCTCGACCAGGGTGCCCTTGCCCAGGACCCCACGGAGCACCACGAAGCCCATGATGGCGGCGACCGTGGAGCCCGGGAGCCCGAAGCCGAGCTTCAGGCCGATGTAGACAAAGGCCGCCGTCATGACGACGCCCTGCAGCACGCCGAGGATCAGCGCCGCTGGCGTGAGCTCCCGGTAGGGGCCTCGAATCGGTGCAGGCATCGCGCGCTCCCCGTGGTCTCTGAGCTCAGGCCCGCTCGTGGGTGGCTACTTGTTGCGCAGCTCGCCCTTCACATACGCGATGGTGTTGGCGATCTCCTCGTCGGTCAGCGTGGAGAACGAGGGCATGGTGCCCTTGCCGTCGAGCACGGCTGTGACCATGGCCTGGGTCGTCAGGTCCGCCTTGGGCGAGGCCACCAGGCTTGGCCCCGACACGCCCTTGCCGTCGGCCCCGTGGCAGCCGGCGCACTTGGCGTCGTAGGTCGTCGCGCCCTTGGCGCCGTCCCCGGTCAGGCTGGCCACGTGGCCCGCGCGGGTTGCGCTGTTGCCACCGGTGCTGCCGTCGTCGCTGCTGCAGGCGGCGGCGCTCAGGGCGAGGAGGACGGTGAGGGCGAGGGTAGCGAGGGTGCGCATGGTGGTCTCCGTGCCGCGCGGGCGGCAGCTTGGGGGTTCGCGGTGGTGCTGCGGGACAGACGGCCCGGCGACAGGGGGCCGTGGGTGCATACCAGCGTCGTGTTGGGGCGGCAAGAAGTCGGCCGGGCAGGGCCCACGCCCCGCTGAAGCGCGGGCCGCCCGGGGCCGCGGCGTGGGCTGCGCGACCGGCAAAACGCAGCGCGGCCGGCGGGACAGGCCGCCGGCCGCGCGCTCAGTGGTGGCGCTGAAGAAGAGCCGCTGAAGAAGAGGCGCTGAAGAAGAGGCGCTAAACCGGGGGGGGGAGGCGCCCAAACAGCGGACGCCGCTACGGCAGGTCTTCCACCTTCTTGTTCAGGCTCGAGCGGACCTCGGTGTCGAACTGGCCGAGGTTCACGGTGCCCTTGCCGATGTGCTTGAAGATGAAGCGGCCGTCAGGCGCGTAGATGAAGCAGTCGTTCTTCTTGCCCTTCTGCCCGGTCTTGGGGTCGGTGAAGCTGCTCCAACCGTACTCCGAGGTCTCCTGGAAGACCGTGTAGCTCAGGTGCTTGCCCTTCTCCGGGCACTTGGCGTTGTTGCACGTGCACATGGTCTTCTGGTTGCTGGCCGACGACGCCGACGCGGCGTTGATGACCACCATGGCCACGTCCTTGCGCCCCTGGGCCTCGAGGTCGGCCTTGATCTTCTCCATGTAGGCGGCCTGCGACAGGCACGACGCACACCAGCCGGCGCCCATGAGCACGGCCACGTACTTGCCCTTGAACTCCTCGAGCGAGTAGGTCTGGCCGCTGAGCGGGCTGCCCGGGTTGATGTCCTTGAGCTCCACGTAAGGCAGCGGCTGGTACTTCTGCGCGCACTCGACCGTCTCGCTGCCCTCGCTGGTGACGCTGCCGGACACCTTGATGGTGGCGAGGTCCAGCGTGAACTTGCGGCCCTTGAACTTCATCTCGATCTTGCCCTTCGGGGCCAGGACCGTGTTCGGCAGCAGCGCCTTGGCGGCCGAGGCCTGCGGCTGCTCGATGGGCTTCATGCTGAGGAAGCCCTCGGCCCCCTCCACGCTCTCGTAGGCGACCTCGCCCTTGGCGGGCTCCGAGGTCCAGCCCTCGCAGGGAAAGGTCATGATGGGCACGCCGTCCTGGAAGATGGCGCTCTTGGCGTAGAACTTGGCGGTCTTGAGCTTCAGCTCGCCGTTGAAGTCGGCGGCGAACTCGAGGTCGAGGCCGCAGCTGCGGTCGTCGGCCTTCTCGTGTGGCGGGGTGATCTCGATCTTCACCGAGGGGACGCAGGCGTACTGCCCGGACGCGTTGATCTTGTGCTGCAGCTCGGCCTTCACCGTGGCGCCGGTGTAGTCGACGGTGTAGTCGCCGTTGTCGATGGCGGCGGTGAACGCGCCCTCTGCGGTCAGCGGCGTGGCGCTGCTGCCCGTGCCGCCGACGTCGCTGCCGCAGCCGGTTGCCGTGAGCGCGGCCGTCGCCAGCAGCGCGACCCATGTGTGCGTGGTCTTCATGTCCTGTCCCCCGTCGAGCGCGCCGCGCCCGTCAATGTCGTCTTCGCTAGGCGTGTACCGCCAGTGACTTCCACCCTCGCGGCCGCAGAAGCGGACGAACGTCGCGAGAGTATAGCATGGCCCGCGTCTATCGCTACCACCTGCGCGCCCTTTGCATGCATGCACGGCCCCCCGCGGCGGCTACTTCAACAGCGACACGAGGCGGGTCTTGAGCGCGTCGTACCCGGTCGCCGTGTGCGCGGACTTGGTGTCGTGGATCTGCTCGAGCAGCGCGCCGGTCGGGCTGAACACGAAGATGTCGTGGCGGTCCTTGCTCTCCCAGTCGTCGCGGGGGCTCGCGTCGGCGCGCTCCTGCAAGAGGGGGTAGGTCATCCGCTCGTAGATGGCGGCCTGATGTTCGAGGTTGTCGGCGCTGTACCCGTGCAGCCCCACGAACGCGACCTCGTGTCCCTCGGCCACCAGCTCTTTGTACAGCGTGTCGAAAGACCCAGCCTGGGCCTTGCAGCTGTTTCACCAGCCTTGCGTGAGGATCACCACGAGGTGTTGGCCGAGCCAGCGGTCGAGGTTGAACTCGAGGTTGTGGGCCGTGCTCGCGGGCTGGGTCTCACGTAGCCGGTAGGGCGGGTAGGGGCTCTTGCAGGCGGGCCCCGCACAGGGGGTGCAGGCCGTGGCCGAGCCGACGTCGCCCGTGAGGTCGCCCCCGAGCTGCACCGCGCGGTCGCCCAGGGTCAGCGTGTCGCTGCCGGCGGTGAGCGTGGCGGTGCCGCGCAGCTCGACGAGGGCCTTGTCGACCCGCAGCCCCCCCGCGTCCGGCGCGGGCGGCTCGGTCCACGGCAACCACGCGGTGTGTTGGCCGAGCACGTAGGTCACCGGCTCCGCGCCCGGAGGGAGCCGATCCTGCAGCGGCGCGCAGGTGCCGGCCGCGCCTCGCGCCTCCAGCTGCGCCGCGGTGAGCGCGAGGCCCGGGCCGTCGGTGCGCTGGCCGAAGCTCAGCGAGAGCTTGCAGGTGCCGTCCGAAAGGGCCGTCTCGACCCGCAGCGCTGCCGTACACACGGTCTCTCCGCCGGTCCGGGCCTGGAGCACGGCCGACGCCGGCTGGTCGGCCAGGGGGAGCGTCACGGTGGTGGCGCCCGCGGTCATCGTCACGTTCGCCAGGGCGTGAAAGGCCATCGGTGCCGGCGTGTAGGGGGTCAGGCCGCCGTCGCTGCCGCACCCCGCGCCGGCCAGCGCCACCGCCGCCGCGACCGCGCGCGAGGCGGTGCGGCGGGCCAGCCCCATCGGCGCGACCCACGGCGTGGGCGCCACCGTCTCCTGCGCCGCCCGCGCCCCGCTCGCTGTCTGTCGCCTGCGCCTGCTGCTCCGCGGTCTGCCCCTTGCCATGCTCGTCTCCCGGTGTCGCGCCCGGCGCGCGTCACTGCTCAAGACGCCACCCGTGGGTCTGGTGTTACACGGCCCCGCCAGAACGCGCACGTCGCAGAACACGCTGGTCCAAGGACGCGCAGGTCCCAGGACGCGCAGGTGCCAAGACGCGTAGGTCCCGGAACGCGAACGTCAGGGCCGCGCGTCGCGCCCCCCTGGCGCCGTCCGGTCGCAGTTTCGCGGTGCGCGAGCTATCGTCCCGCCCCCGCCATACGTCCCCACCGGGCACCGGCCGCCGGGGGAAGGAGCTCCAGCATGTCCACCGTCGAGCGCTTCCACGCGGCCATGGGCTACGACGCGTGGCGCTGGCTTGGCGCGCACCCTCGGGCGAGCGGCGGCGTCGACTTCCGCGTCTGGGCGCCACGCGCGCAGGAGGTCTGCGTCAAGGGCGACTTCAGCGACTGGCACGGGGTGCCCCTGGCCCGCGAGGGGCAGATCTTCGCCGGGTTCGTGGCCGAGGCGACCCCCGGGCAGCTCTACAAGGTGGCCGTGCGCGGCGTCGACGGCGAGTGGACCGAGCGGGCGGACCCCTTCGCCTTCGCCGCCGAGCTCCGGCCCGGGCAGGCCTCCCGCGTGGCCTGGCCCCACGGCCACCACCGCTGGCAGGACGACGCGTGGATGCAGCGACGGGCGGGCGCGGACCCGCTCGCGGCGGCCATGAGCATCTACGAGGTCCACCTGGGGTCGTGGCTGCGTCACGCCGACGGCCGGGTCTGGGGCTACGCCGAGGTCGCCGACCGGCTGATCGCGCACGTGCAGCGCCTTGGCTTCACCCACGTCGAGTTCATGCCGCTGGCCGAGCACCCCTACGATCCGAGCTGGGGCTACCAGGTCACGGGCTTCTTCGCGCCGACGTCGCGCTACGGCGACCCAGACGGCCTCCGCGAGCTCGTCGACCGGCTCCACCAAGCTGGGGTCGGCGTGCTGCTCGACTGGGTGCCGGCGCACTTCCCCAAGGACGCCCACGCCCTCGCGCGCTTCGACGGCGCGCCGCTCTTCGAGTACAGCGACCCGCGGCTGGGGGAACACCCGGACTGGGGCACGCTGGTGTTCGACTACGCCCGCCCCGAAGTGCGGAGCTTTCTGCTGGCCAGCGCTTGCTACTGGCTCGAGAGCTTTCACCTCGACGGCCTGCGGGTCGACGCCGTGGCGTCGATGCTCTACCTCGACTACAGCCGCGGCGACGACGGGTGGCTCCCCAACCGCTTCGGCGGTCGCGAGAACCTCGACGCCATCAGCCTGCTCCAGGACGTCAACCGGACCGTCCGCGACCGCTTCCCGGGGGTGGTCACCATCGCCGAAGAGTCCACCGCCTTTGCCAAGGTCACCGGTGCGCCACCGCCCCCGCTGGCGGACTACCGCGCCGGCCTGGGTTTCAGCCTCAAGTGGAACATGGGGTGGATGCACGACACGCTCGCCTACCTCGGTCGCGACCCGGTGCATCGGCGCTGGCACCACCACGAGCTCACCTTCGCCTCGTCCTACGCCCACGCCGAGGCCTTCGTGCTGCCCCTGAGCCACGACGAGGTGGTGCACGGCAAGGGCAGCCTGGTGTGCAAGCCCGGCGGACCCTGGCAGACCGGCGCCGCGCAGCTGCGGCTCCTCTACGGGCTCCAGTGGCTCTCGCCGGGGAAGAAGCTGCTCTTCATGGGCGGCGAGTTCGGCCAGGAGCGGGAGTGGGACCAGGACCGGGAGCTGGACTGGGCCCAGGCCGCGGAGCCTGCGCGCCAGGGCCTGCGGCGATGGGTCAGCGCGCTCAACCGGCTCTACCGGACCCACCCGAGCCTCTGCGCTTCGGACCACCAGCCGGGCGCGCTGCGCTGGTTGGACGCCGACGACGTCAGTCGTTCGCTCTACACCTGGCGACGGGTGGGCGGCGGGCGCGAGCTGGTGGTGGCGGTCAACACCCGTGACGCGGCCCAACGCGGCGTCGTGGTCCGCGTGCCGACCCGCGCGACGTGGCGGGTGGTGCTCGACAGCTCGGCGGCGCGCTTCGGCGGCGGGCCCCCGGGCGCGGACGTGGCGGTGACCCGCGCACCCATGCCGGCTGGCGCCCACGGCGACATCGACCCCGGCGTGCTGCTGGACATCCCCGCGTTCAGCGTGGTGGTGCTCGCGACCGAGGACGACCCGGTGGACCCCGGGCAGCTCGTCGAACCCAGCCCCGTCGCTGGCGGGCCGGAGACCCCGTGACCGAGGCGCGTCCCGACCTCGACACGCCGCTCGGCTGGTGTGTGGACCAAGGTGTGGTGCGGCTGAGCGCGCCCCTGGCCGACTTTGTCGAGCTGGTTGAGCGTCGGCACCCCGCCGAGCCCGAGCAGCGGGTCACCGCCATG
>JAUIAC010000735.1 GCA_030425545.1 bacterium
CGGAGTAAACGCCGAGCACGATGACGCCGGCCCAGACGGTCGCCGTGAGGCCCAGCAGGCCCCACGACGCTGGCGGGTCGTCGTCGCGCCACGCGGGCGACAGCGCCGCGGCCCCGACTGCGCTCGGGTCCGCGGCAGAGCTTGCGGCCACGGCAGAGCTCGCGGCCACGGCCGCGCTCGCCGCCACGTTGAGCGAGCGGGACGACGCGCGCGCGGCCCGGTGCGGGCGCAGCGGGGCGTCGTCGCCCATGGCTGGCACGAAGCGCGTCGACGCCTCCGACGCAGGCGCGGGCGGCGCGGCGGGCGGGCTGGGCGGCGCGGCGGGCGGGCTCGCTGGTGCCGGTCGCCGCGGGCCGCGGTGGGCCGAGGGTACGGGCACGCGTCGGCTGCTCGGCCGCCGCGTGGGTGCGGCGGTCGGCAGCGTCGCCTGGCGGCGGGGAGCGGCGCCGGGCGCGGCCGACGGCGCCAGGGTCGGCGCGGCCGACGGCGCCAGGGTCGGCGCAGGGCCAGTGGTCGCCGCCGCCACAGGGGCCTGCCCCGGCAGCGGCGGCGCCGCGGCGCTGGCGGCCGTGGCCTTGCGACGCCCCCGGCTCAGCGACGGGCGCGAGGGCGCACGCGCGCTCGGCGGCGGCGCGATGTCTGGCCGGCCCTTCTGAGGCGACGCTCCTCCGCTCGGGCGAGGGTCGGGGCTGGCCGCCGCGGGGCGCGCCGCGACCACCTCGGTGGGCGGCTGCTCGCCGAGGCCGGTGCCGACCTCGGCGCTGACGTCTGCGGCCCCGTGGAGCGGGGCCGGCGGCGGCGCCGCAGCCAGGCGCGCCGCCATGTCGGCCATGTCGATCATCGACGTCGCGTCGTCGTCGGGCTCCGGTGCGATGGCCGTCGGCAGCGGCGGCGGCAGCCCGTCGCCGTCCGACGCCGGTGCGGCCGACCGGCGCGCGGGGCGCGGCAGGCTCCCGGTGCGAACCTTGGCCCCCGGGACGCCGCGCGGGCGCTTGGTCGTGGGGAGGCCCGGGTCGCTCGCCCCGCCGCCCTCCTCCCCGTGGCCGGTGTTGGACCAGTGCGGGCGGTCCCGGCCCGCGCTCAGGGCCTCGGTCACCGGGGGCGCGGCCAGCGCTGGCGGCCGGTTGTCGGAGACCTCGTAGAGCTTGCGCACGTAAGCGCCCAGCGCCTCGCGGTCGGTCCGTACGCCCAGCTGGTCGGCGACGCGCAGCAGCGCCGCGCGCAGCTCTCGCCCGGTCTGGTAGCGCTGCGTCGGGCTGCGCTGCAGCGCCTTCTCAGCCACGGCCAGCAACGCCATGGGCAGCTTGGACCGCTTCTCGGGCGGCCACTTGACCTCCGCCCGCCGGACATGGGCGATCAGCTCCTGCTGGTCCTCGTCGCCGTAGAGGGGGCGTGTACACAGCAGCTCGTAGAGCAAGATCCCGGCGGCGAAGAGGTCCGAGCGGTGGTCCAGGGGCTCGCCGCGCGCCTGCTCGGGGCTCATGTAGTAGAGCTTGCCCTTGACCATGCCGGCCTGGGTCTGCGCCAGGCGATACGCCGCCTTGGCGATGCCAAAGTCCGTGAGCTTGACCTCGCCCTGGAAGCCCACGAGCACGTTCTGCGGGCTCACGTCGCGGTGCACGATGGCCAGCTCGTCCCCCGTGACCGTGCGCCGCGCGTGGGCGTAGTCCAGCGCCGAGCAGAGCTCCGCCACGATGTGGATCGCCATGGGCAGGGGCAGGTCCCGGCCCAGCTCGAACTGGCGCTGCAGCAGGCGAAAGAGGTCGACGCCGTCCACGAACTCGAAGGCGATGTAGTAGTCGTCCTCGACCCGGCCGATGTCGAGGATCTGCACGATGTTGGGGTGGTGCAGCTGGCTGACGATCTTCGCTTCGTCGCTCAGCATCTCCACGAAGGTGGTGTCGTCGCTGTACTGCCGGTACATGCGCTTGATGGCGACGTCTTTCTCAAAGCCGCCAAAGCCGGGCAGACTGGCGCGAAAGACCTCGGCCATGCCACCCGCAGCCACGCGCTCGCGGAGCACGTAGCGGCCAAAAGCGTGCGGGAGTCGGGGGCCGCGCATCATGGCCGGCAGCATGGCCGCTCCATGGCCCGTTGGCCAGCGCCCACCCAGCCGGGGCGTCGACGCCCGTGAATCACCGGCCGCCCAGCCACGTCTCCACGGACGCCCCTCGCCCCAAGGACCTCCCCATGCACCCTCGCCGCCGCGCCTTCGTCGCCCTCTCCCTGGCCCTGAGCCTGCTCTCGGGCTGTGTGTCGACCCATTACGTGCCGCGCGACCCCGGCTACCTCGCGCTGGTGCAGCACGACGGCATGCCGATGTACCAGCGCGACGGCCGGATGTGGCAGCAGGACTTCCTCGGCACCGGCTGATCGCGGCGACCGAGGG
>JAUIAC010000736.1 GCA_030425545.1 bacterium
CCGATCCCCACGTCGCTGCTGCTGGTCGGCGTGCTGGCCGCGGCCTTCTCCCAGGGCGCGGTCTACCGCGAGCTCTGGGGCGGTCTGCTCCACATCGGCCCCTGGCAGTGGCACCCGATCACGGCCCTCTACGGGCTGCTGGGGGCGACCATGGTGTCGGCGACGCTGCGGATCCCGAAGCCCTGACCCCCGCACCGGCTCCATCGTGGGTGTGGGTCACCCCGACCGAGCTCGTGGCGGCGGCTGTGACGGGTCAGCGCTTTGGGTAGCCCGCCCAACGACCAGCGACGCGCCTGGCCGGGCTCGAAGCGCTGCGAAAACCAGTCAAAGCCCTATACTGCCGCCGCGCTCGCTCCACCTGAGCGCCCCTGCTACGCCCGGAGACTGATCATGACCCGTTCCCTGACCTCCCTCGCCCTGCTCGGCGCGCTCACCTTCTTCGTCGGCTGCGGCGCCGCCCAGACGACGAAGGCCACCACCACCCCGGCCGGGCCGGCCGCCGCCAAGCTGCCCGAGTCCGCCGTGTGCCCGGTGGCCAAGGAGACCTTCAAGCCCACCGCCGCCACCAAGACCGCGGTCTACAAGGGCAAGACCTACTACTTCTGCTGCCCGGGCTGTGACACCAAGTTCGCCGCCAACCCGGAGAAGTACGTCGGCGCCGCCCAGGCCAGCGCGGGCGAGAAGAAGCCGTGCAAGGGCGACTGCAGCGACGAGTGCGCCGACTGCGCCAACCCCAACAAGGTGGCCGCGGCCAAGGCGTCCATCGTGCTGGCGTCGACCCTGCCGAAGCTGCCGGCCAAGGCGACCTGCGCCGTGTCTGGCCGCGAGTTCACGCCCGCCGGCGACACCAAGGTGGCGACCTACCAGGGCAAGACCTACTTCTTCTGCTGCCCGGGCTGCGCCGCCAAGTTCGCCGCTGATCCCGCCAAGTACGCCGCGAAGTAGGTCGTCTGGGGGCGTGTCAGCGTGACGAAGCCACCGAGGCGGGACGCGCGACACGCGCTCAGGGTACGAGCTTGATCGAGCGCACGTAGTCCAGCCGCGGGAAGGCCTTGCGCAGGTAGGTGTTGCCCGCGGACTGCAGCGTGCCCTGGTCGGGCCCCTTGCCGCGCGGCGCGCCCTCGCCGTAGCCGCCGTAGAGCTGATCGACGATGGCCATGCCGTTGCCGAGCACCCGGCCGATGGGCGGAAAGCCCATGCGGTCGAGGTTGCTGTTGTCGCGAAAGCTGATGAAGAGCTGGGTCGAGCGGGTGTTGGGGCCGGCCTTGGCGAAGGTGAGGTAGCCGCGCTGGTTGCTCGCCCGGGCCGGGTTGACCGGGTCGTCCGGGATGCTGGCGCTGGCCCAGGCCGAGGCGACCTGCGGATCTCCGTGCACGCCGAACTGAGCCATGAAGCCCGGGATGACGCGGAAAAAGGCGATGTCGTGGAAGAAGCCCGCCGCCACCAGGGCGTGGAAGCGGTCGACCCCGTGGGGGGCCCACGCGCGCACCAGCTGGACCTTGAACGTGCCGCGGGTGGTCGTGAACGCGACGGTGAAGCGGGCCGGCGCCTCGGGCACGACGCCGTCTTTGTTGGCGATGGCGGCGGGCCCCGCCCGGAGCCGCTCGGCAGCGAGGTCGGCCGCGGTCTTCTTGGGTGGCTTGGCGTCGGCGGCGCGCGGCTTGGCGCGGAGCGGGATCAGGAGCAGGTGCAGACCGCCGGCGCGCGGCCCGGCCTTGGCATAGGTCGCGCACCCGGTCGGCGCCGGACAGGGCGTCGCGGCGTCGCTCTGGCAGGCATGGGTGGCGGGCGTGACCTTGCAGCTGGCCTGGACCAGGGCCACCGGGGAGCCCAGCGGCGGGACGACCACGCGGCGCAGCTTGGTGGCGCAGCAGGCGGCGCGGTTCGCAGGCTGCCAGTCGCTGGGGACCAGGCGGCGCGGCAGCCCAGGCACCGGCGCCCCCCAGTGCTTGTCCTCGCCGCGCACGGTGAAGCGGCGACCGTCGGGGCTGAAGCGCACGCTGCGGATGTCCAAGTTGTCGCTGCGCTGCAGGCGGTGAGCGGCCAGCCAGGCGGAGGCCGCGGCGAAGTCCGGGTGCTTGCGGTAGGGCGGCCCGTCGCGGCCCGCGTCTGCGTCTGCGGCCGCTGCGACGCCCGCCGCGCGGGTGTAGAGCGGGTAGCGGCGGGCGGCCGCGCCCTTGAGCCGCAGCACGGTCATGGCCACCTCAGGCCCACCCGCGCCGGTGAAGCAGACCACGGCCGTGCCGTCGCGCGTGACCCACGTGCAGCCGCTGCCGTAGAGCGCGGTGGCCTCTCGGTCGCTGTCGGGCGAGCCGAGGCGCGGGTTCTGGGTCGCCGCCATCATCTCCACCGCGACCACGGGCTCGGCGGGCGTGGACGG
>JAUIAC010000737.1 GCA_030425545.1 bacterium
CGACCGCGTCCGCGTCGGTAGCCCCCGCGCGCTGGGCGACGGCGAGCAGGTCGGTGAGCAGGTTGGGGTCGATGGCCTCTAGCATGAGAGCTCCTCAGGATCGCGCGCGTACGAGCTGTCTGGGCGCGAGGTGTCTGGGCTGCGAATGGGGTGGGCTGCGGAGGGTCTGGGTCGCGGAGGGTCTGGGTCGCGGAGGTTCTGGGGTCTCCGTCGCGCTCAAGCCACCTGGCTGCCGCCGATGGTCATGCCGTCGACACGCAAGGTCGGCTGCCCCACGCCCACTGGCACGCTCTGCCCGTCCTTGCCGCAGGTCCCCTGCGCCTTCTGAAAGCCGAGATCGTGCCCGACCGCGCTGACCCGTGTCAGCACATCGGGGCCGTTGCCGATCAGCGTCGCGCCCTTGAGCGGCGCGCCGATGCGGCCGTCTTCAATCAGGTAAGCCTCGGTCATCTCGAACACGAACTTGCCGCTGGTGATGTCGACCTGACCCCCGCCGAAGTCGACCGCGTAGATGCCCTTGCTCACGCCGCGCACGATCTCCTCCGGGTCGTCCTGGCCCGCCAGCATGTAGGTGTTGCGCATCCGGGGCAGCGGCAGGTGGGCATAGGACTGCCGGCGGCCGTTGCCCGTGGGCGCCACGCCCATCAGGTGGGCGTTGAGCAGGTCTTGCATGTAGCCCACGAGCACGCCCCCCTCGATGAGCGGTGTGTACTGCGCCGGCGTGCCCTCGTCGTCGACGTTGAGCGCGCCGCGGTCCCCCTGCAGCGTACCGTCGTCGACCACCGTGCAGAGCCCGCTGGCCACGCGCTCGCCGACGCGACCGGCGAAGGCGCTGGTGCCCTTGCGGTTGAAGTCGCCCTCCAGGCCGTGGCCGATGGCCTCGTGCAGCAGCACCGCCGGCCAGCCGGGCCCCAACACCACGTCCATCACCCCCGCGGGCACGTCGACCGCGTCGAGGTTGACCAGGGCTTGCCGCACCGCCTCCGCCGCGGCCTCCTGCAGCGCCGCGTCCGCGATCAGCGGTCCGGCCTCGCGTCGCCCGCCCCCCCGGAAAGAGCCACGCGCCAGCCGCCCGTCGGCGCCCTTGACCAGCACCGTGCAGTCCAGACGCACGAGCGGCCGCACGTCGAAGGTCTGCCTGCCGTCGCCGCGCACGATGAGCACGGTCTGCTCGGAGGCCGACACCTGCGCCATGACCTGCGTCACGCGCGCGTCTGCTGCCCGGCAGAGCGCGTCGAGCTTGCCCAGGGCCGCGACCTTCTGGTCGAGCGGCACGTCGAGCGGCGCGACGGCGACCGGGTAGCGGTCGGCCGGCTGGCCCGCCGCGGCGAGCGCGATGCGACTCGGACCGCGCCCCTCGTCCGCGATGGCCTTGGCGGCGTCGGCGGCGCGCAGCAGCGCCGGTACGTTGAGCGCGTCGGTGTGGGCGTAGCCCTGGCGCTCTCCGGCGATGGCGCGCACCCCAACCCCCTGGCCGGCGGAGCGACTTGCGGTCCGCACGCGACCGTCGTCCACGGCCACCACCTCGCTGCGGCTGCGCTCGAGGAAGAGGTCGGCGTAGTCCACCGAGGCGCCGAGGGCGCGCTCCACGACCCGCGTCAGGTCTCCGGCGTCCAGGCCGAGCTCTGCGAGCAGGTGCTGCTGTGTGTCGGTGCTCATGTGTCGCTCCCCGTCGTCTTGGTCTGCTCTGCCTCGGCCTCGTAGGCGGCGCGCACCTTCTTGGCGTTGCGCATGCCGTGCTCGAGCCAGCGCCGCCGCAGCTGCCACTGCCGGTCGAGGGGCAGGTCGCCGCCGCCCCCGAGCTGCGCTCGCCGCACCGGCACCACCTGCTGCAGGCTCACCGCCAGCGCGACGCTCAGGTTGTAGCTCTGCACCATGCCGGCCATCGGCAAGATGTAGCGCTTGTCGGCCGCGTCGCGGATCGCGGCGCTGATGCCCTCGGCTTCGTTTCCGACCACCAGCGCGATCTTGCCCTCGACGGGCAGGTCCGCGAGCGTCTCCTCGGCCTCCAGGTCGGCCACCCACAGCGCGTAGCCCTGGTCTTTCAGCGCCGCGACGCAGGACTCCGTTGTCTCCCAGCGGTGGCTCGTGAGCCACTGGTCCGCGCTCTTGGTGATGGTCGTCGGTGTCTTGTAACCGTGCTTCGCCGTGATCACGTGCACGTCTTGCAGGCCGAAGCCCTCACAGGTGCGCATGCACGCGCCCACGTTGTGGGGGTCGTAGATGTTCTCGAACACCGCGGTCACCGAGGCGATGCGTTGCCCGAGGATGTGATCGACCTTGGCGATGCGACGCGGGTGCACCAGCTGCTCCAACACGTCGACACCAGGCCAGCGGCGTGGCGCCTCGGGCACGTCGCGCCCTCCGCCTGGGGGTC
>JAUIAC010000738.1 GCA_030425545.1 bacterium
GGAGCGCCGACGCGGCGGTGGCCGTGCCGCTCAGCCACGCCGGCGATCTGACCGTCATCGCGGCGCTGAACTACTACCTGCCCGCGCACCGCTGAGCGGCCCGCCGGTCTCGTGCCCGTCCGGCGTCCTCACCCGTAGAGCGCGCGATCGTCGTCGTTGAGCAAGATCGCGGTGTCCACCAGCAGCTCCGCCAGGTCGGCCCGCACCGGGTAGGCGCGGGCGCGGTCGGCGGTCACCAGGGCGGCGTCGAAGGGCGCGTCGACGAGGTCCCCGTTGCGCTGCCGCAGCCCGCGCTGCGCCACGGAGGCGTTGAGGCGGTCGACCAGGGCCTGCGGCGCGCGGTGCAGGGCCTGATGGTCGTCCGGGCAAGCCACGATCTCGAGGAGCGCGTCGATGGCGTCGGGCTGGGCGTGGCTCATGGGGGCTCCGAGCTGCGAGAGGACGCGGCGCCGTGCGCGCCAGGGGGACCGGGCCCGGAGCATGCCCAAGGCGCGGCACAGGCTCAACGGTGACAGCCCAAGTGACAGCGGGCAGCATGCGGGGCGCATGAAGCACTTCCTCCCAGCAGCGCTGGTCCTCCTGTCCTTCCTCGCTGGCGCGGCCGTGCTCTGGTCCCTGGCCTCAGTCGGTGTCGTCGTGCTCGCGGATCTGGACGCGCCGGACCCCAACGAGGCGGACGACGAGGCGGAGCACCAGCACGCCGAGCAGCAGGAGGAAGACGACGACCACGGTGAGTACCTGCGCCTGCCCAAGCTGCCGGCGCTCCTTGCGCGCAAGACCAGCAAGATCGTCTACCTCAACCGCGAAGGCACGCGGCTCACGCCCGGGGTCGACGACGCCTCCCGCAACGTGTCGAGCATCGTCAAGAACGCCGGGCTCTCGCAGGTCAACGTGCCGCCCTTCACCGGGTCGCTGAAGACCTGGCAGCGCGTGGTGAAGTGCCTGCAGAGCAAATTCAAGCCCTTCGACGTGGTGGTGACGGACCAGCGCCCGGTCCACACCCGCGACTACATCATGGCCACGTTCGGCGGCACGGCGCAGGTGGTCGGTCGCAGCCGGCAGAGCGCGCGCGGCACGGGCGGGCTGGCGCCCTTCAACAGCCGGTCGATCCCGCGGGCGGTGGTGTTCATCTTCACGTCGACCCTGCGCAACCGGATCACCACGGTGTGCGAGACCGCCGGCATGGAGATCGCCCACGCCTACGGCCTGGACCACGGCTACCACTGCAAAGACCTGATGACCTACAAGAAGCGCTGCGGCACGCGTGTGTTCGTCGACAAGACCGTGCGCTGCGGTGAGAACAAGCCGCGGGACTGCAGCAACGGCGAGAAGACGCAGAACTCGTTTCAGCACCTGCTGAAGGTGCTCGGGCCGCGCAAGAAGGCCCCCAGCGCGGGTGGCCACGTGCACTGAGGGCGGGTGGGCGCGGGCTTTGGTGAGCTGTCGCGGGCGCCCAGAGCTGTCGCGCTGCGGCGACGGCTGTCTTACGCAGGCGTGGCGCGTTAGGCGGCGGGTTTAGACTGTGCGACGCGTCCAGAGCATGCCAAATACGCAAGTCAGGACGACGAGGCCTCCCCAGGGACCGGCGGGACGTGGGCCTCGCCCCGGCGCCGCGGCAGCGCAGCCGAAAGCGCTGCCCTCACACGTGTTTGGCGGTCTCTCCCGCTGATAGGCCGGAGAGCGCGCGCCGCTCGTGTCGACGAAGAGGCGAAGATCGTCAGGTAGCGTGACCCCGGAGCCGAAGCGCAGCCCTTTGCGGAGCGTGAGGGTGACCCCTGCGCCGTCGGAGGGGCGCGTGGCGTTGGCCTTGTACGAGAGCGACACGCCGCCGTCGATCACGGTCACGGTGGGCGCGAGTGCGTAGCCCGGGATCTCGGCGCGCAGCAGCTCGGTCGTGAGGTCCTGCGGGTCGAGGACCGGCTCCGAGAGCAGCACCGTGAGCCCGTGGATCTGACCGCCGAAGCGGCTGACCTCGACACGGCGAAAGGTCGGGGACCCGCCCGTGGTGAACACCAGGTGCCCACGGGTGTCGCCGCAAGTCCCGGCGGACGAAAAGACCAGCCGGTAGCGCGTGTCGGGGCTCAGCGGCGTCGAGGGCGTCAGCGTGAAGCCCTCGTCCCCGTCGGTCGCGAAGACCGCTGGAACGCCCTGGCCTGCGCCGTCGGTAAATACAGGCGCGGTATCGCCGCAGAAGGACTGTCCACGGATCACGACGTCGAGCGGGACATGCGTGGCGCCGTGGGCGGGCGAGCTGAAACTGCCGATGCACTGGACGGCCATGTCGGCGTGGCAGAGCCCGGGCGCCAGGCAGACCCACGCAGCCACCGCAGCCAGGGCCGCGCGACGCGGGAGCCCACCGCGCGTCACGCGCGGC
>JAUIAC010000739.1 GCA_030425545.1 bacterium
GCTGCCGTGCTGGCCGCCATGGCCAACGTGGAGCGGACCGCGGCGCCGGCGGCCATGGCGCCGACCGGGCAGGGCGATCCGGCAGCGGACCTGGTGAAGCTGCAGTTCCCCGCGCTCGTGCGCGAGCTGCAGGGCCGCGGTGGCCCGCCCGAGCTGGGGCGGCTGCGTGTGGAAGGCGAGCACGTCTATGCCCGCGGGGTCGACGGTAACGAGGTGCGGCTGACCGCGCAGGAGCGGGCTCAGCCCGTGCGCCCGCCGGTCATGCGAGACCCGACGCCAGAGGCGGCACCGGCGCGCCCTTCGCGGCCCGCGCGACCCGCACGCCCGGCTGCTCCGGCGCGCCCCGCTGCCCCGGCCCCGGCCGCCGCGCCCAGCTTTGGTGGCGTGGACGCTGGCGGGCTCGAGATCGACTGACGCGCGTGCGGCTCAGGCCTGCAGCGCCAGCGCGTTGAGCAGGCGAGCGCGGTGGTCGGGAAAGAGGTGCTTGAAGCGCACCTCCATGGCCAGGCGCAGCGGATCGCGGCGCTCGACCACCTCGCCCAGGGCGCGCACGCCCGTGCCGTCCGGCAGGTCGACCTCCACCCAGGCGTAGCGCCCGAGCTCGGCCGCCGAGTCGACGACGAGCCCCTCGCCGTCGAGCTCCTGCACGGCGCACTCGACCTCTTGCGAGCCATGGCTGGCCGAGCCGCGGATGCGGACGCGCCAGTCCGCGAGTGAGACGACGTTGTTGTGCGTGGTGTTCGTGGGCATGCAGGCCTCCTGGCCGCGATGCTGCGGCCGTGGAAGGAGCATCGCCGGAGCCCTTTCACTGTCCAGAAAGTTGCGTCGACCCCCGCTCGAAGGGCCCGCGCTCGACGTCGTCGGCGTCGCCCCCCGAAGGCCCGCGCCACGTGGCGGTTGATCGCGGTCGAGCAGACCGGCGCGTGTCCGACGCGTCGGCGGCTCAGCCCTGGAGCGCGGCGTCGATGGCGTCTCGCGAGAAGCCGCTCAAGATCTTGCCCTTGATGTAGAGGATGGGCACGCCTTGCAGCCGCGACTCGGGGAAGCCGGCGGCGCGGGCGCGGCGCAGCATGTCCTGGCGTGCACCGGCGTCGCGCTCCAGGTCCAGCGCCTTGAACGCCACGCCTTTGAGCTCGAGGTAGCGCGCGGCCTTCTTGCAGTAGCCGCACCACGCCGTCTTGTAGAGCACCACGTCGCCGTCCGCCGCCGCCTTGGCCTTGGCGACCTGCGCGACCTTGGCCTGCTCGGCCTCGCGCTCCCGCTCCATGGCGAAGCGGTCGACGGTCTGGACGGGATAGGTCGCGCCCGGCTTGCCGCTGACGTCGGCGACGAAGAGCCAGGGTCCCTGCAGTTTGGGGTCGTCCGGCACCACGAGCACCTGTGCGCGCGCGCCCTCGGGGACGTCGTCGACCTTCTTGGCGACGAGCAGGTTGCCGGTGGTCGGCGAGAAGTAGCGCAGGACATAGGGCCCGCCCTCGGCGACGACCACCGGCGGGGCAGGGGGCTTCGGCGGCGCTGGGGCCTTGGCGCCCTCGTCTGGCGGGGCCTTGCAGGCCCACAGCGTCGCCGCGAGCAGGATCGGGGTCAGCCAGGACTTGTGCCGGTGGAGGGCGCGGCGCATGGGAAACTCCTGCGAAACGGAGGGGAGGTCGGCCGGATCCGGTGGCGGACCGGCCCCGTCGTTCAGCGCGGCGCTTCGCCCGCCTGGGCGGCCTCGCTGCGCGCGACCACATAGCGGAGGTCGGCGGGATGCCGCTTGGCCGCACCGGCGAGGGCCGCGCGCACCAGGGGGCGCGCGCGCCACGGGGCCAGCACCTCGGCCGCAGCGCGGCGAACGCCTGGCGCACGGTCGTCGAGGCGCTCCACCAGGGCTGGCAGGGCCTCCTTCGCCGGGCCGACGTCGGCGACCCCGGTCGCGAGGTAGGGCGCCATCGCGCGTGTGGCAGAACACCGCAGGTGCTCGGTGCCTTCCCGGGTGTCTAGGGCCAGGGTCGCGAGCACCGTCGGGTCGGCCCGGCGCGCGAGGGCGAGCCGCGCGGCGACGGCGATGTGCTCGTCGCGCTCCTTCGATGCGTCCCGCAGGGCTGCGCAGGCTTGCTCGCACGGGCCATGAGGGTCGAGCACCGAAGCGAGCCCGATCACCGCGCCGAGCCGGGTCTGAGGGCTGCTCCTGGGGCTCGACAGCACCTTCAGCAGGCGCGTCCGCGCGTGGACCTGGACCGCCGGCTCTGCCTTCGACAGCCGCTCGGCCAGCACGGCCCGTACCGTGGCGCTCTCTGTGGTCAGCAGGCCGAAGCAGGTGCCCAGCACGCACGCCCCGCGGTAGCGCGCGTCTGCTCGCTGGGGCGTGGCGACGCCGGCGCTGCACTG
>JAUIAC010000740.1 GCA_030425545.1 bacterium
CAAGATCGTGCCCTTGGCGAGCTTGGCGTCACGCGCGCGCTGGCGGGCGGTCGCCGCGCGGGCGCTGGCGGGCGGCGCGCCCTTGGTGCGCGGGTCGCCCTTGGCTTCGGCGCTGTCCTTGTTGGCGCTGCCCTTGTCGGGCGCTGGCGCCCGACGCGACTTGCCGTCCGGCGCCGTCTTCGCGCCCGGATCGGAGGTCGCGATCGGCTCGGCGCCCGCTGCCGCGGCGGCGTGCGCCCGTGCCGGCGCGTCGGTGGGACCCGCGAGCGCTGGGGTCGCGGCGAGCGAGGTCAGGGCGGCAAACACGACCAGCGCGCTCGGACGCCCGGACGCGCGTCCGACCCGCGTCGGCCTGGCGCCTTCGCGATCCGTGACCACGAAGGGATCGCACGCCGATCCAGCGATCGCTGAGATGAACCTGGTGCTGCTCTGCTCGCTCACGTGCCCCCCTCTCCCGTCCATGCACACCACGAGCCGGACTGCGTGCTCGCCGCCATGACGCGACGACGCTTCAACGCGACGCCTCGGCTCGACGCCTCGTCTCGACCCCCCAGCGCGGCGCCTCAGCTCGACCCCTTGACCAGGACCGCCGTCGCCGACGAGTTGTCGTTGTCGTTGCCAAGCTGCCCTGCCCCGCCAGCTCCCCAGCACTTCACCGCGCCCGTTGTGAGCTGAACGCACACATGGCTGTGACCCACCGACACGGCGTGCACACCGCTGACGTCGGACCGCTTGATCGCTTTGGTCACCACGTTCGAAGGTTGCGTCGCTTTGGGCGCGACGAGCTGGAAGGAGTTGTTCCCCCAGCACCATACCGCACCCTGCGTGTCGACGACACAGGCCGTGCTCTGGTTGACGTGCAGGTCCCTCGCGCCCCCGGCAAACGCGACGACCGGCGTGACGCTGGCCACCTGGGTGCCGTCGCCGAGCTGGCCGGAGGTGTTCCGCCCCCAACAGAGCACCGCCCCCTTGCCCACGGTCCGGACGCAAGAGACGCGGTCGCCGAGCCTCGCAGCCGCGACAGGCGGCAACCCCGGCACCGCGGTGGGCTTGGCGATCTCCGCCGCCGCGCCCACGGTCGCGGTGACCGCGCCGAACTCATTGTCCCCCCAACACCACAGGCTGCGATCGCCGCGGATGGCGCAGGTGTGCGTGGAGCCGCAGGCGACGTCGAGCGCGTCGTCGATGCCCTTGACCTGCACCAGCTTGGTCGACTTGCCGACGCCTCCGCCGTCCCCAAGCTGGCTGTCACCGTTGAGCCCGAGGCACCATACGGTCCCGTCCGACTTGCGAACGCAGGTGTGCTTGGTGCCCGTGCAGGCGTGGGTGGCGCCGTCGCTCCCCGCCAGCATCGCCGGGCTCGGCACGCTCGTGCCGCCCGGACCGACCTGTCCGTAGAAGTTGTCTCCCCAACACACCGCCCGGCTGCCCCCGCTGACGTGGGATCCGACAGCGCAGACGTGCTGCTGGGTCGTCGCGACCTGGACGACGTGCGCGAGGCCGACGCCGGGGACGGTGTAGGGCGCTTGCACGCCGCCGAACGCGAAGCCTGCGCCGCCGCCTAGCTGCCCCTTGGTGTTCTCGCCCCAACAGCGCACGTCCTTGCCGGCCGCGGCGCACGCGTAGGAGTACCCAGCCGCGAGGGTGGTCGCCCAGCCCTGAGCGAGCAGGCAGTGGCCCAGGGCGCAGACCTGGCCGGCCCCGCACGCCGCCCCGTCCGCGAGGGGGACGTGGGTGCAGGTCGCAGCGCAGGCGTCGGTGGTGCACGGGTTGCCGTCGTCACAGCCGCCCGGGCACGAGGAGCCGGAGTCGGGGGCGCCTGCGTCGGGAGCGCCAGAGTCGGGAGCGCCAGAGTCGGGAGCGCCAGCGTCGGGAGCGCCAGCGTCGGGAGCGCCAGCGTCGGGAGCGCCAGCGTCGGGGGCGCCGGTGTCGGGGGTGCCTGTGTCGGGAACGCCTGTGTCGGGAATGCCTGTGTCGGGAATGCCTGTGTCGGGAATGCCGGTGTCGGGAACGCCGGTGTCGGGACCTCCGGCGTCCAGTGCGGACACGTCCGACGCGTCCATGGCCGTCGCGTCGGCCGCGCCGAGGCTGTCGACCGCGCCGCTCGCGTCGCCCCCTGCGAAGTTGCCGCTCTCGGGCACCGGGCTCGGGCACGCCGCCAGCGTGAGCGCCAGGCCAGCGACGACGACCCCACGCAGCACACGAAGCGTCGACAAGAACGCGGCGGGCCGGGGGCGTCGGCTCGGGGGCTGGGCTTGTGTTCGGTACATGCCGGCTCTCGGTGGGGTGCGCACGCTACCGGATCCGACGCGCTGCGTCATCGCGGAATCGCGCCCGATCCCCCTCAGGAGGGCGTCGTGCGC
>JAUIAC010000741.1 GCA_030425545.1 bacterium
GAGCGCCTCGGCGCTCACTGGAGACCCTGGACCCATGGACGAGTTGACCTTCGCAAGCCCGGAGCTCGCTTGGCTGGCCCTGCCAGCGATCGCGTTCGCGGTGTGGGGGCTCGTGCAGCTCTCGCGGCTGGCGAAGCAGCTCGAGCGCCTCGGCACGGGCCCCGTGGTGCAGCGCATCGTCGCCAGCTTCTCGCCCAGCCGGGCTCGGTGGCAGTGGATCTGCGTCGGGCTGGCGGGGCTGCTGCTGGCCGCGTCGGCGACCCGTCCGCGCTACGGCCTGCGCGAGACAGAGGTCGCCAACGCCGGCATCGACATCGTGTTCGCGGTCGACGCGAGCAAGTCCATGCTGGTGCGCGACGTGGTCCCCAACCGCCTGCAAGGCACCTTTCTGGAGATCTCGGGGCTGCTCGAGCAGCTGGCGGGCGGCCGTGTGGGCCTGGTGCCCTTCGCCGGCATCCCCTTCGTGCAGTGCCCGCTGACCACCGACCAGGAGGTCATTCGAACCTACATGCGCGAGCTGAAGGTCAGCGACATGCCCGTTGGCGGCACCAACATCGGCCGCGCCATCACCCTCGCGACCGACGTGTTGACCGGGGGCACCCAGGAGGCCGAGGCCAAGCTGCGCGGGAACCTCGTGCCGCAGTTCAAGGGCAGCAAGCACAAGGCCATCGTGCTCTTCAGCGACGGCGAGGACCACCAGGGCGCGGCGCTCAAGGCGGCCAAGGCAGCCGCAGCCAAGGGCGTGCGCATCTACACCGTGGGCGTGGGCTCGGGCTTCGGCGATCCGGTGCCGATCATCGCCAAGGACGGCACCGTCACGGGCACGCTCAAGGACCCGAGCGGCAACCCGATCTTCAGCAAGCTCAACGCCAAGCTGCTCAAGGCCATCGCCACCGAGACCGGGGGGACCTACCTGCACTACGCCAACAAGACCGTGGTGCCCGACCTGTTCAAGGCCTTGGACTCGCTGGAGAAGGCGGAGTACGCCGAGACCTTCAAGCTGCTCGGCGAGGATCGCTACCAGTACCTGCTCGGGCCGGCCCTGTTGCTCCTGCTCGTGAGCCTGCTGCTCACGCCGCGCCGCGGCGCCATCCAGCGCAGCGCGCCGCGGGTGACCACGCTCGCCGCCGCTGCGCTGCTCCCCCTGGCGATGCTGGCGCCGTCCGCGGCCCAGGCCGCCGGGCCGCCAGCCACAGGGTCGCCAGCCACAGGGTCGCCAGCCACAGGGTCACCAGCCACAGGGTCGCCTACCGTGGGGACCCCGCCGCCCGCTGCGGCGGCTGCCCAGCCCCGGGGGGCGGGCGCCACCCGCCCGATGCCCACCCCGACGGCGCGCGGGGCCACAGGCGGCGCGTCCGGCAAGTCCACACGCACGCAGGCCGAGGCGCGCAAGGACCCGTCGTGGCTCGAGCGGGAGAACCCCGACATCGCCGACGGCCGCGGGCTCATCGACAGTGGCAAGGCTGGTGAGGCGCTCGCTGCGTTCCGGGCGGCGAAAGAGAGTCGGCCCGAGCACGCGGTCATCTGGTACGACATCGGCCTCGCCCAGGCCGTGCTCGGGCAGTACGCCGAGGCCGCGAAGGCCCTGGGGCGCGCGCTGTCTGCGCTCTCGGAGTCGGACCCGGAGCTGGAGGCCGACATCCACTACACTGCCGGCACCTCGGAGCTCCTGTGGGGCCAGACCGTGCTGCGCAAGGCCGAGGCCGCCCGCCAGGCCAACGCCGGGGGCAGCGCGGCCAAGCCCGACCCGGCCCCTGGCGCGCAGCCGGGAGGCAAGGCCGGCCAGGCCGCCGGCGCGACGGACGCGAAGAAGGTGGAGGAGGACGCCGCGGCCCACTTTCGCGAGGCCGTGGAGCGGCTGCAGCAGGCGTTGCTCAAGGCGCCGGCCCGCGCGGACATCAAGCAGAACCTCGAGCTCGCGCGGATGATGGCGTACCCGCCCTGCGAGCGGCGCGACAAGGCCATGGAGCCGAACAATCAGGTCGCCCAGGCCAAGCCGCTGCAGCTCGACCCCAAGAAGAAAGAGACCTCGTTCCCGCTCATGAGCTGCCCGGTCGACCGGGACCTCTTCGCGCTGCCGCTGAAGGCCGGCGACCGGCTGACCGTGTCCGTTGACGCCAAGGCGCCCGACGAGAAGCTGGTGGACCCGCTCGACCGCGGCCCGGGGGGCGAGGTGCAGCTGGGCCTGCAGCTGCGCAGCCAGGACGGCCGGACGGTGATCCGTGGCGGCGGCAAGGAGCCGCTGACCTCGCTCGACTTCAACGACGTCAGCCGCGACGAGACCGTGCTGGTCGACGTGCGCAACGTCGCGGAGCGCGAGGCGACCTACGACCTGAAGGTGAAGATCCTGCCGGCGTGCCC
>JAUIAC010000104.1 GCA_030425545.1 bacterium
GCGACAACAACACCGAGCTCGCCCGCATCCCGCAGCAGCGGAACATGGACTACAACGTCGACTACCGTGAGGGTCGCGTGGTGTTCAAGGCGCCTGTGAACAGCGCGGTCGACAGCTTCTTCGCCGTAGGGCAGGCCGGCCAGCCAGGGCAGCACCTGGCGTGGAACGGCCACCCCGTCTTCGTGCAGGTCACCTACGAGGCCCGCTCGCCCGGGGCCACGTCCGGCGCCAACTTCGGCGCGCAGGTGCAGGAGAAGCTGCTGAAGGGGCGGGTCACCGTCGGCGCGACCTATGTTCAGGAGAGCCGCAGCAAGACGGGCACAGCCGCCTATCGCATCGCCGGCGGGCACGCCGAGGTCAAGCTGGGCAAGCACAGCAAGGTGCGGGCCGAGTACGCCTACAGCGAGTCCCGCGACAGCCTGGTCAGCGTCTCCGACGACGGCGGCCTCACCTTCGCCAAGGGTGTGGGCACCAGCGGCGGCCACCTGGACAGCCCGGTGAGCGGCCACGCGCTCGGCCTCACGCTCGACGCGGACCTCCGCGACGTCGGCGGCCTCTTCGGCTTCACACCGAAGCGCACCAAGGGCGCCAAGAGCCGGAGTTTTGGCCACGTGCGGGCCTACTACAAGCTGGTGCAGGCCGGCTTCCACAGCAACGGCGTCCTCACCGAGCAAGGCCAGCAGAAGGTCGGTGTCGACAGCCGCCTGGCGCTCAGCGCGGCCAACACGCTCTCTCTCCGCTACGACGGTGTGCTCACCGGGGCGCGACGCGATCCCTTCCAGACCGCGGCGCAGCGCGCCGGGCTGAGCAACGCGTGGGGGACCGGGAGCCTCGGCACGTCTGGCTCGTTCACGCCGCTCGCTCGCCAGATGGTGACCGCACAGGACGCCCACCGGCTCGGCCGCTTCACCCTGCTCGGCGCAGGGCACTACATGGCCGGCACCGACGCCGCCGGCACCACCCGGCACAGCGTCACCTTCGGCGGCGGCACGAGCTTCCGCGTCAACGGCCGGCTGACCCTGCGCGGGGAGCAGCAGCTCATCTTGGGCGGCGACCCGAACCAGTACCGCAAGCGGGTGCTCGACCACCTGACCACCGTCCTGGGCGCCGACTGGAAGATCACCGACGGCATCCACTTCACGGTGAGCGAGCGGCTCGGGTGGGGCGGGCAGAACGCCACCATGGCCGGGCTGCGCACCAAGCTCTCGGACAGCTCGAGCCTGTACCTGCAGCAGCGGCTCGAAGACACCTACCAGACGGGCCGCCCCATGAGCGCGACCGTCATCGGCGCCGAGAGCCGCTACGGCAAGGACAAGCTGAGCCGCGCCTACGGCGAGTACCAGGTCGACGCGCTCAACGCCGGCCGCATGAACCGGGCGATCATGGGCGTGGGCAAGCGCTTCGTGCTGAGCAAGGGGCTGAACCTCGACGCCGGCTACGAGCGCAGCCAGACCTTCTCCGGGCCCTCCGGTGGCCTGTCCCGCGACACGTTCAGCGTCGGCCTGGAGTGGCTGCGGGCGGACCTGATCAAGCTCACCAGCCGCCAGGAGGTGCGTGTCGACGAGGGAGACAAGGCCTCGGGCGGCCAGCGCAAGGTGCAGGTGGTCAGCCTCAACGCGCTCTCGCTCAAGCCGAGCCGGGACCTGGAGTTCTTCGCCCGCGGCAACTACCTGCGCACCGAAAACCAGACGTTGGAGCGGACCGACGCCGAGACGCTGCAGGCCACCACGGGCGCGGCCTGGCGGCCGGTCCGTCACTCGTGGCTCTCGGTCATCGGCAAGTACACCCACCTCATCGAGAACCGGCCCGCGGGCGTCGACGGACCGCAGAGCCTGCAGGGCGGGGTCAGCGAGCGCGGCGTGAAGCACATCGTCAGCTTCGAGCCCGTGGTCGAGACCCCCTGGAACCTGCAGATCGCCCACAAGTTCGTGTTCCGCCGCGCGAGCGAACGCATGGCCGACAGCCCGCTGGCGCAGAGCGACACGTGGCTGGTGGTGAGCCGCCTGGGGTACCACCTCGGCAGCACCGTCGATCTGGCCGCCGAGTACCGCTGGCTGCACACGAGCCTGGCGCAGCAGAGCGAACACGGCGCGCTGCTCGAGGCCGCCTACATCGTGGCCAAGGCCCTGCGCGTGGGTGCGGGCTACAACTTCACCCGCTTCGTGCAGAGCACCGCGGGCGACATCGTGCGCGATCAGGGCGGCTTCTTCCTCCGCGTGATCGGCATGTACTAGCAGACTGGGGCGAAATTGATTGTCGCCGCAGTCTGCTAGCTTTCTTTGTTTTCTGGGGGGCTACGAGCGCCCCCAGCCACGGCAAGCCGTGGCTTCCCCTTCCCAGCAGACTGACCAACGTGGCCTCAAGAACGGAGAAAAGGCGCAGTCTGCTAGTGCGTCGCGCGGAGCTGCGGTTGACGCGCTCGGCCCCTCGGACCGACACTCCCGCGACCTCATTGGTGGAGCCATCCATGTTTCGCGCCCTCCCTCTCCTGCTCGTCGTCCTCTTCGCGTCCCTCGCGGTCGGTTGTGAGACGCAGGCGCCCTTCGCGGAGTGCGCGCTCGACGAAGAGGTGACCAGCAAGAACATCTGCAAGGGCGGTGAAGACTCGGCCGGCACCACCAGCTGCGTGGTCACCAGCCACCCCCACTGCGTCGAGTCCGTCTGCCTGAGCCACTTCAGCTCCGAGCCCTTCTGCACGAAGGCCTGCTCCACAGACACGGACTGCGTCCAGGGCGGCTTCTGCTGGGCCTTCTCGGAGACCCAGAGCTATTGCGTCCCCGGGGACCGCAAGGACATCGGCGTCAAGTAGCGCGCCGCGCGAGGCCCGCCCCTTGGCCGCGCGCCCGCCGTCGCCACCGCCGGCGCCCGCGCCGTCGCCACCGCAAACGCCCGCCCCCCACCGCTTGCTCCCCGCCCGCGACGTCGCGGCCCCGGTCGCTGTGGCCCGCCCGCGCCCGCAGGGGGCCCGTCAGCCGTGACGATCCTGGCCCGCGCTCTTGACCCCTCCGGACCGCCACCTTCCTTGCTGGGGAATTTCCGTGCGCGCACGCGCGTTTGAGGGGGGAGAGTGAGCCACAGCGTGGGGACCGAGATGGGACGAACACAACGAGGGAGGGCCCGCGCCCGGACGCTGGCGATGGCCGGCCTTGCGCTCACGCTGCTGGTCACCGCCGTCGCAGCCGCCAAGGCCCGCCCGCGCGTACCTGCCGTGCGCCCCCCCCACGCCGCACGCGCCCCCGCGCCGAGCCAGCTGTGGACCGAGACGCCCAAGGCCGCCACAGGCCTGTCTGGCGACACCCCGGTGACCATGGGCGCCTTCGCCAAGCTGGCCAAGCTCATCTCGCCCGCCGTGGTCAACATCCACACCTCACGCATGAGCGGCGGCAACCAAGACGTCCGCTTCCGTCGGGAGACGCGCCGCCACGTGGTGTCCGCCAGCGGCACCGGCTTCTTCATCCACCCGAGCGGCTACCTG
This sequence comes from bacterium, assembly GCA_030425545.1. GTDB lineage: Bacteria > Myxococcota_A > UBA9042 > UBA9042 > UBA9042 > UBA9042. The sequence goes on from JAUIAC010000104.1 coordinate 3,476, forward strand.
CTGACCAACAACCACGTCATCGATGGCGCGGTGAAGATCAGCGTCCGCACCGCCGACGACCGCACCTTCAGCGCGCGGGTGGTCGGCACCGACCCCCGCACCGACGTCGCCCTGCTCAAGGTGGACGCCAAGACCGCCTTCCCGGTGATCCCCCTGGGCGACTCGGCCGCCCTGGAGATCGGCGAGTGGGTCGTCGCGGTGGGCAACCCCTACGGCCTTGGCCACACCGTCACCGCAGGCATCGTCAGCGCCAAGGGCCGCAGCCGGCTCAAGCCGGGCTCCACGCGCTACGCCAACTTCATCCAGACAGACGCCTCCATCAACCCAGGCAACTCCGGCGGCCCCTTGGTGAACATCCGCGGCGAGGTCATCGGCATCAACACCGCCGTCCACGGCAAGGCCCAGGGCATCGGCTTCGCGATCCCGAGCAACATGGCCAAGAAGCTCGTGCCGCAGCTGGCCACCGGCCACATCGAGCGCTCCTGGCTGGGCGTCTCCGTGGGCGAGGTGACGCCGGAGGTGGCGCGCAGCTTGCGCCTGGACCGCGCCATCGGGGCCTACGTGCGCTTCGTCGCTCCAGGTGGCCCCGCAGCCAAGGCGGGGCTGCGCCCGGGGGACGTCATCGTCCGCTTCGGCGAGCACGTCATCCGCAAGAGCACCGATCTGCCCTGGCTGGCGGCGTCGGCTGGCGTGGGACAGCGGGTTCGCGTCGAGCTCGTCCGCCAAGGCAAGCCGAGCGTCACCAACGTGCGTCTGGTGTCCCTGCCGTCCCGGTTCGGAGGCAAGCAGGCCCAGCCCCGCGCCGCGCGCAACACCGCGCGCGACGTCGCGGTGCCGGGCCTCGGCATCCGCGTGACGCGCCTGACGCCGGCGCTGCGCAAGCGCTTCGGCATCGTCGCGCGCACGGGCGCCCTCATCGTCCATGTCGACCGCGGCGGCCCGGCGGAGGCGGTCGGGCTGCGCCCCAGGGACGTCGTGGTGCAGGCCGACCGGCGCCGCGTCGACACGGTGCGTGACCTGCTCCAGGTGAGCGGCTGGTACCCGGCGCGCGAGGTGGTGCCGCTCTACGTCGCCCGCGGCAGTCAAGTCCGCTTCGTGATGCCCAAGAAGACGCGCTGACCAGCGTGTCCCCGCGTCGCTGGCGCGGCCGGCGCGGCTGCCGGGGTCAGCCCTGAGGCTCCGGCCACCAGCCCGCACCCAGCGGCTCGGCCTCGCTCGTCTGACACCAGGGCGGGGACTGCATCGCGCCCGCGTCACACACCCGCAGGCAACCCGCGCGGGTCAGCTGCACCCGTAGCGCGGCGTCGCGCTCCGGGCTCGCCGTGGGGACCACAGCGCCCGTGGACAGATGAGCCCCAAGCGGCGCCAACCAGGCCGCCAGCGCCTCGACCGCTGGGCCCGGCACGACGACGAGCGCGCGACCGACCGGCGAGAGCTGCGACAGATCGATCTGCGAGCCGGCAGCCGGGCCGCCGAGGACCGCCACATGCGGCCGGTCGACCAGGGCCTGCCCCGCCACGGCGGCGTCGAAGCGCAGCTGCTCGACATGGCCACGCCAGACCGCCTCCCAGCCGACGGGCCGCCGCCCCGCGGGGAGCGCCCGCGTCAGCGCCCCACACGCCGCGTCGACCGCGTCGGCCGTCGCCTCGGGCGCGTCAACGCCGCCGCACACGACCCACACACGCGGCGCCATGCAGCCACGCCCGTCGGCCAGCAGCACGTCCCGTGCGACCCGCGACCAGTCGCCGGCCGCACCAGCGCTGGCGATCAGCGACAGGCGGTGCCCGTGGATCCGCATCGGCAGGCCGGGCCGCGTCGCGTCGACCCGCGCGCGCAACGAGGCCATCGCGGCGTCGCTGCCCTGCGCCACGAGCGCGCCAGCCTGGCGCAAGAAGGCCCCCCAAGCCGGCTCGTCCTCGCGGGCGAAGGCCACCCACGTCAGCCGTGAGGCGAGGGTCGGTGCCCTGGTCGACAGCAGCTCGTGCAGCGCGGCCACCGCGTCGACGTCGCGCCCGCTCACGCGCACATGGACCGCGGCGCCCAGCAGCAGGCCCTCGACGATCAGCTGCCACGTCGCCACGAAGAGGTTGCCCGGCGCGACCACGTGCAGCGGGGACGGCACCGGCGTGGCCCGGGCGCCGACCTGGGCAGCGAGCGCGCGACCCAGTCGCGTCTCGTCGAGCCCGTCGAGCCAGGCCACGATCAACGCCTCGACCGCGATCGGCCGGAGCCCGGCGCTCCCGGCGAGCCGGTCACACACCGACGCCGGCACACCCTCGCGTCGCAGCGCGCGTGCCAGGCTCCATATCGCGGTGATCTCAGGGCTCATGCGGCGCGAGTCTGCGACCAGGATCGCAGGTCAGCAAGGCGTTTGCGCGAGACCGACGCAATTTGCTCCGCAGACGCTTGCGCACCTGTCGGTTTGCGGGTACAAGGCACGTCCCGCCGCCCAGATGGGTGGTTTTTGGGACCCCAAGGGGCGCCGCGCGCACCCCGAGCTGACCGAGCCTACGGCCCGCCAGCACACTGACAATTGGCTGGAATCGCACAGCAGCCCCTCGACCTCGTGGGCCGTGGGCAGACGCCCACGCGTACTTCGGAGGAGTGGCCGAGTGGTTGAAGGCAGCGGTCTTGAAAACCGTCGAGGTGAGAGCCTCCGGGGGTTCGAATCCCTCCTCCTCCGCCGCATCCGTCACGGGAGCTCTCAGGCTCTCGGTTGGCAGAGAACAGGCCCGAGGCCCAGGCAAGGGTCCCAGGCAAGGGTCCCAGGCAAGGGTCCCAGGCAAGGCTCCCAGGGGACAACGTCCTCCGGGACAACGTCCTCCGGGACAACGTGGGACCGACGCTGCAGTCCGTCCGAAGCGAGTCGCGACGCTGGTCGTCGCATCTGGAGTGGTGGCCGAGCGGCTGAAGGCGCTCCCCTGCTAAGGGAGTATACTCCAAAAGGGTATCGGGGGTTCGAATCCCCCCCACTCCGCCAGTAAGTGGTCTGACCAGCGTCGAACCAACGGCGCTGGCGACCTGGCTCTACAGCGGGCTGCCTCCTCTGGGCAGCGCGTCGGTAGAGCGCCTCTGTGCAACGATTCCTGCCCGTCTACGGGCTCATAGCTCAACAGGATAGAGCACCGGTCTACGAAACCGGAGGTTGCAGGTTCGAGCCCTGCTGAGCCCGCCCCAGCGCCCCGCGCTCCATCGTGAGCCGGGGCGCTGGTCATTTTTGGTGCAGCGTCGCTGGCGCAGCCACGGCGAGGCCCTCGTCGCCGGGGCAAATGTCGTTTTCAGCCGCGGGAGCAGGTGGCATGCTCCACGGCCCTCGACGACCGACCATCGCGCCGGACAGCGGGACCCTCCGGGACGCGCGACGCCGCCCGGCCTCCACGCGCGCTCCAGCGACGCACAACCCCACCAACGCCATGGCCATCGAGACCAGCGACGACTTCTTCATGGACCTCGCGCTGCAGGCCGCCGCGGAGGCGGGGCGGCTCGGCGAGGTGCCCATCGGCGCGGTGCTGGTCCACGAGGGCGAGGTGGTGGCGATCGCGGGCAACCGCCGCGAGCGAGATCACGACCCGACCGCCCACGCCGAGGTGCTGGCGCTGCGCCAGGCGGGTCGCGTCCTGGGCACCTGGCGGCTCACGGAGTGCACGCTCTACGTCACGCTGGAGCCGTGCCCCATGTGCATGGGCGCCACCATCAACGGCCGGGTCGGTCGGCTGGTGTTCGCCTGCCGCGACAGCAAGGCCGGCGCGGCGGTGTCCCGCTACGACATGGGCACGGACGATCGCCTCAACCACCGGCTCGTGGTCACCGAGGGTGTCCGAGAGCAGGCCGCGAGCCACCTGCTGAGCACGTTCTTCGCGTCCCTCCGCGCCGGCGACCGCCAGGTCGTGGTCGACGGCGTGGCTCCCTGACCCAGGCGGGACGCAGCGGGCCTGCGGCCCAGCGAAATTCGCGCAGCTGTGTCTTGCCAATTCGCAGCGCATGTGTATCTTACGCGCTCGCTTCGACCTGCGCGGTCGAGGCAGCGAGCGTTGCGACGCTCGCACACGCGCTTGGAGAGCTGTCCGAGTGGTTGAAGGTGCCTGACTCGAAATCAGGTGTGCCGCGAGGCACCGGGGGTTCGAATCCCTCGCTCTCCGCCAACGAGCCGACGCGAAGGCGTCGGTGCGCGTCGACAACCAGCGCTCACGCCACCCTGGTTCCTCAGGGCGGCTAGCTCAACTCCCCCACGCCTCCATGCCCGGCTCACGCTGGGTGACGGGCCCAGCGCTTCGGCGCGATACGCAGGCGAGCCTGCCTTCAGCGGACGACGTTCGCCGGAGAGCTGCTCGTGGATGCCCGACTCAACGGAGAGGTGTCCGAGTGGTTTAAGGTGCTCGCCTGGAAAGCGGGTGTACCCCAAAAGGGTACCGGGGGTTCGAATCCCCCTCTCTCCGCCGAGGTTTGGGGGTTGCTAGCAAGATGGCGTCGCGGGCAAGGCAGGCGGCAACGGCGGAGTCGTGAACCCCGCCAGGACCGAGAGGTAGCAACGGTAGCGGTGACGTCGTGTGCCGCCTGCCCTGCCCGCGACCCACGTGAGCGCAATGTCTACGCAGACCACAAGCGGCCAGCCCTGGCGACGGGGCTGGCCGCTGGTCGTTTTGCCGCGCTTCCCGGTCCGCCCGGCCCCGCACCGCGCCGCGCCGACGCCCCTGGCGCCGGGTTTGGCGCGGAGGCCTCGCTCGGCGTAAGGTGCGGCGCACTCGGAGGCTGCCTGTGTCCTACGTCGTTCTCGCCCGAAAGTACCGCCCTGCCGACCTGCAGGCCCTCGTAGGCCAGGAGCACATCGCGCGCGCCCTGCGCAACGCGATCGCCATGGACCGCGTGGCCCACGCCTTCCTCTTCTGCGGCGCGCGCGGGACCGGCAAGACGTCCACGGCGCGCATCCTGGCGAAGATGCTCAACTGCAAGGAGGGGCCCACGGCCGAGCCCTGCGGCGTGTGCCCGGCCTGCACCGAGATCGCGAGCAGCACCAGCATCGACGTGCACGAGCTCGACGCGGCGAGCAACCGTGGCATCGGCGAGATCCGTGAGCTGCGCGAGGGCGTGGGGTACGCGCCGGCTCGGGACCGGCACAAGATCTACATCATCGACGAAGCCCACATGCTGACCACCGAGGCGGCCAACGCCTTCCTCAAGACCTTGGAGGAGCCGCCGCCCCACGTGGTCTTTGTGCTGGCCACCACGGACCCGCAGCGGCTGCCGGTGACGATCCGCTCGCGCTGCCAGCGCTACGACTTTCGTCGCATCCGCTCGTCGGAGGTGGTGCAGCAGCTGGCTACGATCTGCGCGTCGGAGGGCGTCACCATCGAGCAGGAGGCGCTGTATCTGATCGCGCGCGAAGGCGACGGCTCGATGCGCGACTCCCTGAGCGTGCTCGACCAGGTGATCGCTTTTGGCGGCGCGGAGATGGCGGCGTCCGAGGTCGCGGCGCTGCTGGGCGTGGCCGACCGCAACCGCACGGCACAGCTGATCCGCGCGCTGCTCGAGCGGGACGCGCCGGCCGCCCTGTCCGCCGTGGGCGCGGCTCACACCCACGGCATGGACCTGCGGGTCTTTGGCCGGACCCTGGCCATGGAGGCCCGCGACCTGCTGATGGTGCGGCTGATGGGCAGCGCGGCGCGCGACCTGGTCGACCGCTCCGAGACCGAGGTGCAGGCGCTGAGCGATCTGGTCGCTCAGGTCCAGACCAACGAGCTGGAGCGGCTGGCGCACGTGCTCTTGGAGCTGGCGGAGACCATCGCGCGCTCGCGTCACCCACGTCTGGTGATGGAGATGAGCGTCGTGCGCCTGTGTCGCGCACCAGCCCTGCGAGACGTGTCGGAGCTCGCCGGTCGCGTCGAGGCCCTGCTGCATCAGGCGCCCCAGCTGGCGGCTCGCGGCGGCGGCGATCGCCCGCAGCCGAACCGGGGCGCCGGCGGCGGGCAGCGCGCTCAGCCGCGCGCGGCGCCCACGCGCGGCGCTCAACCGACCCCGCGTGCGGCCGCCCGCGGCGACGTGCAGCCGGCGAGCGCGACGCCGCCCAGCGCGACGCCGCCGCCGCAGGGCGCGTCGCGGCTCCGGCAACGCCCGCGGGTCAACCGGCCGCCAGCCGCGGCGAAGCCCGCCGGCAGCGCCGACGACGACCGGCCTGCGCCGGGCCCGGTCTCCGTCCCAGCGCCCCGCCCGCTGCCCGCCCGCCGCGCCCCCCTGCGCGGGAGCTCCCGCCCAGCCATCGCAGGCGAGCCAACGACGCGGCCGCGCGCGGACACGGCGCCCATGAGCGCGGCGCCGGCGCCCGCCGCGGACGGTGCCCGTCGCGGACGCAGCCTCCGCGACGCGGACCTCGCCGCGTGGCACCAGGCGCTGCTCAGCGATCTGAGCGACCAGCGCGCCGCGGGCGTGCTCGAACATGCGATCGTCGCCAACAGCGGCGTGGGCCGCGTGGCGCTGGCCTTCTCCAACCGCTTCATGACCTCGCAGGCGCGCCATGACGATCTGCCCGCGCGGCTGATCGCGGGCGCCGCCCGGGCGTTTGGCGGCAGCTACGTGCTCGAGATCGCCGCTGAAGACGAGCGCGCGGCGACCGAGAGCTTGGCTGCCAAGGCGCGGGCCGACGCCGAGCGGCTCAAGGCCGACCATGAGGCCGCGCTGACCCACGACCCCGACGTGCGGCGCGTGATCACCCTCTTCGGCGGCAAGCTGGTCGGCACGGTGGCCGAGCAGGAGCTGCTCTCGTCGGGCGCAGAGGAGCGCGCATGAGCCACCAGCTCCCAGAGGCCCTGGACCAGCTGTCGGCCCTGCTCGCGCGCCTGCCAGGGGTCGGCAAGCGCAGCGCGCTGCGGCTGGCCTTCCACATCCTCAGCCGCCCTCGCGAAGAAGCCCAGCAGCTCTCCGCGAGCCTCACGGGGCTCCATGAGTCGGTCGGGTTCTGCGAGCGCTGCGGCCACCTCGCCGGCCAGGCGCTCTGCGACATCTGCCTCGACCCGCGCCGCAACCCCGAGGTGGTGTGCGTGGTCGAAGGCGTGCCCGATCTGCTGGCGGTCGAGGCCACAGGCGAGTTCAACGGCACCTACCACGTCCTTCACGGCGTGCTCTCTCCGCTGCGCGGCGTGGGGCCGAGCGAGCTCCGTGTGGCCGAGCTGGTCGAGCGCGTACACGGAGGCGGCCTCCAGGAGCTGATCCTCGCGACCCCGATCTCGGTCGAGGGCGAGGCCACGGCGGCCTATATCCAGAGCCTGGTGGGGCGCGAGCCGAAGCTGCTGCTGTCGCGGATCGCGTCCGGGGTGCCGCAGGGCTCGGAGCTGGAGTACATCGACGAAGCGACGCTGGGCCGCGCGCTGCGGGCGCGACAGGCGTTGTAGAAGGACGGGCGCTCCAGCCGGGCGGGCGCTCCGACAGGCGGCGGCGGCGGTCCTGTCGCCGGACGGCTGAAGCTGGGTCGTGACGCGACGCGTCAAGCTATGTGATCCAGATTCACGTGCCGCAACCCGTCGAAAATGCGTGAGGATGGCGCTTCAGCGCCGAGCCACGTCTTGAAGGGCATGGGGCGGAGTGTTATCCTAGGTCGGTGGCGCGCCCCTTGGGTTCGTCGTTCCCCGCGGGAACAGCGCAGACCGGTGCGCGTGTTTATCCCTCCGGGGCTGGCGGAGCCCCCCTTCGCCATCAACCCGTCCGGCGTGCCTCGCCTTGGACGGAAAGGAGTCCGGAACATGATGTTCAAGATCGGGGACCGCGCGGTCTACCCCGGGCAGGGCGTCGCGGAGATCACCGGCATCGAGTCGAAGCAGATCTCCGGAACGACCGTCGTGCTGTACATGCTGCGCGTGCTCGACACGGACCGGAAGATCATGATTCCGGTGTCCAAGGTGAAGTCCGTCGGCCTGCGCAAGGTCGTCGGCGACGACGACGTGCAGAAGGTCTACGACCTGCTGCGCGAGCGCACCAAGACGGTCGACCGCCAGACGTGGAACCGGCGCTACCGGCGCTACGTCGAGAAGATCAACACCGGCTCGCTCTACGACATCGCCGAGGTGATGCGGGATCTGAGCCGGCTGAAGTACAGCAAGTCGCTCTCCTTCGGCGAGCGGAAGATGCTGGACCAGGCTCGCACGCTGCTGGTGAAGGAGATCTCGGTCGCGCGCCAGCGCACGGAAGACGAGATCTTGATCGAGCTCGACGAGATCATCGACGAGAGCCAGGGCCCCGACAAGCCGGTCGCCGCGAGCGCCTGATGGCACCGCGTAGGCCTGGCGGCACCGCGTAGGTCTGGCGGCACCGCGTAGGTCTGGCGGCGATCGGCCCTACCGCTCGCTGGGCCGCGCTGCTCCGCCGGGCGCCGTCATCCCCTTCAACTGGACGATCCCTGAGCGCCGGCGCTGTCACGCCGCGGGCGCGCTGACGCGTCGCGTGGGGTACAGCCGGCCGACGACCTCGTCGGTCAGCGCGCGGTAGTCCACGGCGCCCTTGGCCTCGGGCCGCGCCGCGAAGATGGTCTTGCCCACCAGCTGAGCGCCCGGCAGGTCCGTGTTGACGCCGATCTCGGTGTCCAGCACGTGGCCCTGGTATCGCTCCGCCACCGCCCGGCGAATCGTCGCGTTCTGGCGCTTGTTGCGGCGGTCGACCCGCGTGTGCACCAGCCCGACCAGCTCCGGCGAGCGACCGAACATCACGTCCAGGTTCTGGAGCGTCTCCACCAGGTCATCGACGCCCTCGAGGCTCAGGATGCTGAGGTCGCAGGGCACCAGCACGTGATCGGCCGCCACCAGCCCATTGAGGGTCAGCAGGCCCAGGTTCGGCGGGCAGTCGAGCACGATGACGTCGAAGCGGCGGCGCGCGGCCACGAGCGCCCGGCGGAGCAGCAGCTCGCGGCCGATGCGGCCGGCCAGCTGGGCCTCCGTGTTCGAGAGCTGGCGGTCCGCCGCGGTGATCGAGAGCCCTGGGATCGACGTCGGCACCACGGCCTCAAGCAGGTCAGGATCCCGGCTGTTGAGCACGGTGGACACCGTGTGCGACGCCGCGCCGCGGACGTGCGCCCGCAGGCTGGACGCCACGTGACCCTGGTTGTCGAGGTCGATGAGCAGCACCTCGAGCTGATGGTGCTCCGCCAGAGAGGCGGCGAGGTGCACGGCGGTCGTGGTCTTGCCGACGCCGCCCTTCTGCGCGGCGACCGCGACACAGGTGCCCTGGCCAGCGCCAGCGTCCATGCGACGGAGCGCACCCTGGCCGACAGCCTTGCGGAGCCGGCGCCCGATGCCCTGCCCCATGATGCCCTGCCCCATGATGCTCTGCCCGATCCCCATGGCCATGTGCCCGCCTCCCGCCAGCGGCATGCCGGCTCTGCTGCGATCGTCGCCGGATGCTGCGGCGCGTCAAAAAAAGACGCGCGCTGGAGGGTCGGGCTCAGCGGAAGTCGATGACGAAGCCGCGCGAGTTGATGGCGGTGAGGATGTGCGAGGGCGGCGCGGGCAGCGCGCGAATCCCGGCCTTGTAGCCGTTCATCAGCCGGCGCACCGCCTTGTCGAACGCGTCGTTGCCGCTCTTCTTCTCGACCCGGTACGCGAGCACCCGGCCCGTGGCGGTCATGCGCGTGATGCGGACCCGGCAGCGCAGGCTCTTTCGCAGCCACGGTGGCACGTTGCCGGGCACCGTGAAGTGGCCCAACACCGTCGACTTCAGCTCGCGGGCGTAGGCGCTCCCCTTGCGCGAGACCAGGGCGTTGCCGCCCTTCTTGCCGGAGCTTTTGCCGAGGATGGCGCCGAGCTTCGAGCGCCGTTTGGCCCCCGTCTCGCCGCCGCCGAGGATGCTGTCGAGCTTCGAGCCCCCAGCCACCAGCTTGCGCACCTGCTCCACGCGCCTGTGTCGCGCCACGGCGGGCTTGGCCTGCACCTGAGCGCTCGGCTGCGCCTTGCCGGTCTCCACGCCCTTGCGGACCACCAGCTCAGCCTCCAGCAGGTCGACCTCCGTGGCCGGCGCCGGCTCGTGCTCGTAGCGCATCACGCGGCGCATGGGCTCTGGACAGCGGCGGCTCCGGGGCGGCGCCATGTCCGACTCGGGCTCCAGCGCGACCGTCTGTGTGAGCTGGACCGGATCGCCGACGCAGGAGGGCGTCATCACCGACGTGCAGCCCTCGTGCTCCTCGACGGCGGCCTGGGCGCGCGCGCCCTGCTCTTCCGCCGCCGGCGCGAGGGTGGCCGCGCCAAACACGGCGATGTGGGCCAGCACGGCGACGACGACGCCGGCGATCCACTCCGAGGTCCGCGCGCCCTCCGGCGCTGTGGCGACCGCTTGGCTCACTTGGGCTTGCCACCCCCGGCCGGCGTCTCGCTGACGAGGCCGAAGTGGGAGATGCCGGCCCGCCGCATGCGCGCCATCAGCTGCAGCACGTCGCCGTACTTGAGCCGCTTGTCGGCGCGCAGGTGGACGTCGGTGACCGAGCGCGCCGCCTCGTTCTTGGACAGCGCGGCCTCAAAAGCGTCGAGGCAGACCGTGAACGCGCCCGGGTGCTTGCGGCAGTCCACCAGCAGCGCCTTGTCCAGGTAGATGCGCCGACGCTTGTCGATGGACAGCACCGGCTTGGTCGACTTGCCGCCCTTGAGCTTCTCGGCCTTGGCCTTGGGCAGGTCGACCGGCACTTGATTTTCGCCCTCTTTCGGCGCGTCGGCGGCGCTGACCTCTTCGCTGACCACCTGCCGCAGGGTCTCAGCCTCGCGGCTCAGCCGTGTGGTCTCGATCGACGACGCGGTCATGAAGATGACGAGCAGCACCAGCATCACGTCCACGAGGGGCGTGACGTTGATCTCGGCGACTGTGGTCTGTGCGATGCGGCGCTTGCGACCGCCGCCACCGCTGCCCATGGAGAAGGCCATGCGCCCCTCCCTAGAGCCCGCGCTGGTCGCGGTTGACGATGTTGAGCAGGTCGAGGCCGAAGCCGTCGAGGTCTGTGACCACCTGCCGCACCATGCGACCGAGGGCGTTGTAGCCGATGACCGAGGGGATGGCCGCCAGCAGGCCGACCGCCGTCGCGACGAGCGCCTCGGCGATGTGCGGGGCGACGGTCTGGAGCACGCTGCCGGTGTCGCTGAGGCTGCCGAAGGCCATCATGATGCCCCACACCGTGCCGAAGAGGCCGATGAAGGGCGCCGCGGAGGCGATGGAGCCGAGGACCGTGAGCCCCGCCTCGAGGTCGGACACCAAGGGCTCGGAGGCGCGGTTGAGGGTGCGCTCCAGGCTGTGGAGATCGGCGTCCTGGTCGGCCGGGTAGCGCGCCATCTCCTTCAGCAGCGCGATCAGCAGCTTGAAGTGCGGCACCGCGACGTAGGCCTTGAGCTGCTCTGCCGCCAGCGCGAGGTCGTCGATCTTGTTGAAGCGCGTGCGAAAGGCCTCCATGTCACGGCGCAGATTGTAGAGCGCCCAGGCGCGCGCGCCGATGACGAACCACGAGAGCACGCTCATGAGCACGAGCACGACCAGGACGGCGAGCACCATGCCGCGGGACTGCAGCGCGGCGCTCACCGGGTCGGTGTGGATGGCGGGAGCTTGGGCCAACAGGCCTGAGAAGAGTGCGTTCATGGCCGGAAGGTAAGGCGGCGTGAGATCGGAGGCAAACCCCGGTGTCAGCCCCCCACGGTGCGCACGTCCAAGCGCGCGGCTGCGGCCGCCTGGGTGTCGCCCAGCGCGCTGTGGGCCTCGGCTCGGAGGCGGTGCACGTCGGGGTCGAAGGGGTTGATCCAGCAGGCCTGCTCGGCCCAGCGCAGGGCGACCTTGGGCTCGGCCCGCGCCAGGGCCACCCGCCCGCGGAGCAGCAGCAGGGGCGCGTGGTGGGCGTGGCGCGTCAGCGCGTCGTCGAGCACCACCTGCGCCTCGGCGTGGCGGCCGAGGCGCACGAGCCCCCGGGCCAGCCGTGTGAGCATCATCGCGTCGTCCGGCGCGCCGGCGGCTTGGGCCTTGCGATACTCCAGCACCGCGGCGAGCGGGCGGTCGATGGCCAGCAGGCGGTCGCCGAGCTCCACGTAGCGCGCCGCCGCCTCGCTCAGCGCCGCCCGGGCCCGCTTGGTCCCGCGCCGAAACCGGAGCTTGTTGCGCAGCCCGCGACGGCGACCCTGGCGCTGCGCCTGCCCGGGACCAGCCCCCTGCGAGCTCGCAGGCGGCGGCTTGGGCGCCTTGCGCAGGGCCTGCCACCAGTCCTTGGGAAAGCGCGGCGTGCCCGCCCAGCCGCGCACCGCCGCGAGGGGGGCCGCGCCGTCGCCAATCGCCGCCACGAGCGCGCTCAGACGGGCCGCGGGGTCTCGCGCACGGGCGCGCTCGAGCAACCAGAGCAAGGCGTGGTGCACCTCGGCGAAGGCGGTCTGCGCCGCCCGCTGGCTCGGCAGCGCGGCCATGGTCGGGTGCATGCGCGAGA
>JAUIAC010000742.1 GCA_030425545.1 bacterium
CGGCGGCTTCATCGCGCTGACACATCGCCCTGCGACTCCGCCAAGTGCTTGAATTGGCTACGGCCAGTCCTGCGCACTTGGGAAGCCACAGGGCTTGGTCATCGCGCGAAGCCCCTCGAGGCTCCAACGCGCCACACACTCCTATGCGGGCTCGGCAGCTTCTGGCGGAGCGCCGTGGAGCCAGCCGCGGGGCGCGCCGACCAGCCGACGGCTGCCGACGTCGAGCTGCACGCGCTCGCCACCCTCGGAGCGCGTGACCTCTCCGATGGCGACCGTGGGCGCCACGCCGGCGAGCGTCGCGGCGAGGTCGCAGTCCCACGGCGCCGTGACCAAGAGGGCGTAGTCGTCGCCGCCGCTGGCGCAAGCCTCGCGCCAGTCCAGGTTCAGCTCGCGCAGGAGGTCCGCCAGCGGCGGGCTGAGCCAGCCGGGGCGGGGCACGTCGAGGCACAGCGAGACGCCGCTCGCCTGGGCCAGCCTGGCCGCGTCGAGCCACAGGCCGTCGGAGATGTCGATGGCCGCGACGGGCGCGTCGAGCGCGCTCAGCGCCTGGCCCGCCGCGACCTGGGGCGTCGGCCGCAGGTGGGCCCGGACACAGGCCTGCAGTAGCGGGTCGCGGGCGTCGCGCAGGAGCGCCTGCAGCCCCAGCGCCGCCTGCCCGATGTGCCCGACCAGCCACACACGGTGCCCGACCCGGGCCGCGTCGCGCCGCAGCAGCCGAGGGCCGGCGCTCCCCACGGCGGTCACGGTCCAGCGCTGTGGCCCCTCGCCGATGCCGATGTCGCCGCCGAGCACGTCGACCCCGTGGGCCCGACACAGGGCGCCGAAGCCGGCGGCGGCCTCCAGCACGTCATCGACGTCGTCTCGACGTCCCAGCTCGAGGGCCAGCAGCACGCCGCGTGGCGTCGCGCCCATGGCCGCGAGGTCCGACAGGTTCACCGCTGCGGCGCGATGGCCGACCGCGTCGGGTGGGGTCTCATCGGGCAGCCAGTCCTGCCCCGCGACGACGCTGTCGACCGTCAGCACGGCGTCGCTGGCGAGCGCGAGCACCGCCGCGTCGTCGCCGGGGCCGAGCCGCGCCGCCTGCGGGCCGACCAGCAGCACGTCCAGCAGCTCGGCGAGCAGCCTCTGCTCGCCAACCCTCGCGGCGCTGCGCAGGCCGATGACGTCGCTCATGGCGGGTCGGACGGGGCCGCGCGGTCGGACACGTCGGCTTCAAAGCGCGCGCGGCGAGGAAACGCGTCCCGGCCCAGCTGCTCTTCGAGCGCGGCGATGGCCGGCAGCAGCGTCGCGCTCGCCTCCGTTGGCACGTCCACCAGCAGGCGGAAACGCAGATCGCCGCGCCCCGGCTGCGCGCCTCGGCGGGGCAGCCCCTGGCCCGAGACCCGCAGCTCACGACCGCTCCAGCTGCCCGCTGGGATCGGCAGCCGCTCGGTGCCGTTGAGTGTCGGGACGGTGCGCACGCACCCGGCGAGCGCCTCGGTCCACGTCAGAGGCAGGTCGCAGACGACGTCGTCACCGTCGAGCAGCAGCAGCGGATCGGGCGCGGTCTGCGCCTCGACGATGACGTCCCCCGCCTTGCCGCCGCCGATGGGACGCTCGCCCGCGCCGCGCACGCGCAGCACAGCGGTCGCGCGCATGCGCACCGGCACCTTCACGTCGACCATGCGCCGGTCTTCGACCCGGCCCTCGCCTTCGCAGGAGTCGCAGGGGGCGAGCAGCACCTCGCCCCGGCCACCGCAGAAGCCACAGGTCTGGCGCTGCCGTCGCAGCCCGACCTTGAGCGTGCCCTCGCCGCCGCAGACGTGGCACCCGGGGTTGCGCTCCGGGGTGGTCGTGCCGCTGCCCGTACACGTCCGGCACTCCGTCAGGTAGGCCACCTCCACCTGGGTCACGCCGCCCAAGGCCGCGACTCCGAGGGGGATCTCAGCCTTCACCCGCAGGTCTCGTCCACGGCGGGCCGTCGGCAGCGCCCGGTCGCGGCGTCGCAGACGCCCGACGAGCCCGTCGAGGGCGTCCAGCGCCCGCTCCGCGCGCGGGTCGTCCACCAGCCGCAGCGGGTCCGTCAGCGCAAGCCGGCGGTCATAGGCTTCGCGCTGCGTCTCGTCCGAGAGGGCAGTATACGCCGCAGAGATGGCCTGAAAGCGCTCTGTCGCGACGCGCGATCCCCCCTGCAGGTCTGGATGGTAGACCCGGGAGAGCTTGCGGTAGGCGTCCTTGATGCGGTCGGTCTGCGCGTCGACCGGGACACCCAGCACGCGGTAGTGATCCGGTTCAACGGTCGCCATGCACCACCTGATCGCTGGAGTCGGGTTCGAGTGGGGGAGCGGGCGCGGCGGTCATCGCGCCGACGGCTCGACT
>JAUIAC010000743.1 GCA_030425545.1 bacterium
TCTGCAACAAGGCCAGCGGCAAGTGCGAGATCAACCCCGCGACGCAGGTCGTGTGCCTGACCGTGGGGGACACCGCCTGCGCCAAGAACGTCTGCGTGCCCAAGACGGGCAAGTGCACCGTGCTCCCTCGCGCCGCCGTGAAGGTGGCCGGCTGCGTCGACGTCGACCTGGGCGGCGGGGTGAAGGGGACGCAGTGCCTGTGGTTGCCGGCGGACGCGACCTCCACCGGCAGCTTCGCCTGCGACGACGGCAACGCCTGCACCGTGGGAGACCAGTGCGTGGGCGCCACCTGCACGCCGGGCAAGACCACGTGCGAGTGCACCACCGACGCGCAGTGCGCGCTCAAGGACGACGGCGACGCCTGCAACGGGGTCGACGTGTGTGACACCAACGTGGGCCAGTGCGTCCCCAACCCGGCGAGCGTGGTCTACTGCGACAAGTCGAAGGACAGCGCCTGCCTCAAGGCGGCCTGCGACCCCAAGACGGGCAGCTGCAGCTTGAAGCCCCAAAAGACGGGCCAGAAGTGCGACGACGGCGCGCCGTGCACCAGCGCCGACGCCTGCACGGCGGCCGGGGCCTGCGTGGGCGCCAAGGCGACGGTGTGCGACGACCAGGACGCCTGCACGGTCGATGTGTGCAAGGCCGGCGTCGGCTGCGCCCACACGCCCAAGAGCTGCGCCGACGGCAACGCCTGCACCCTCGACGGCTGCGACCCCAAGACCGGCGCCTGCAAGAGCGGCCTGGTGGCCAAGGGCAAGAGCTGCAACGGCGACAGCGACGGCTGCACGGTCGGCGACGCCTGTGACGGCAAGGGCACCTGCGTCACCGGGAGCCCGGCCATCTGCGCGGGCAAGACCGGCGCGTGCGAGCAGAACGCCTGCCAGAGCAAGGGGGTCGACGGCTTCTCCTGTGCCGTGGTCAAGGTGGCGGACAAGACGCCGTGCGCCGACGACGACGCCTGCTTTGTCGGCGCCACCTGTCAGGGCGGCAGCTGCAAGGCGGGCCAGACCCAGACGCTCTTCACCATCGCGCCCAAGAGCACGGGCACGCTGGTGTTCGAGGCGGGTGTGCTGAGCTCTGCGGCGGCACCCAAGGCGGCAGGCGACGGCGCCGGAGTGGCGATCCTCGCGGGCACCCGCACGTCCGGCGCCAAGGCTGGGACCTGGCGGGTGTTGGCGGTGGACCGAGCCCAGAAGACGCTGTGGGACATCGACATCGCGCCCCCAGCGGGCATCGCCAAGCTGACCCACGTGGTCCAGGTGCTCGACCGAGCCAAGCTCGGCGTGGTCGTCGTGGGCCGGGGAGAGACCATCGGCGGCGTGCCGCAGGCGGTGAGCACGACCGTGGCGCTCAACGGCGTCGCCGCCAAGGCGGTGCGGCACACCGTCGGACCGCCGAACACCCCCTTCGTGGCGCTCAAGGCGGCGCTGCACCCCTCGGGAAACCTCGCGATCGCGGGCACGGTGAAGGCGACGACGCTGGCCGTGGCGCTGCGCTCGGTGACTGGGGTCGAGGTCTGGACCTATGGGGCGGGCAGCCAGATCGAGTTCCGGGAGGTCAACTGGCTCGACTGTGCGCCGGATGGCACCACGACCCTCGCGACCACGCTCGGGTTCCCGGGGTCCAAGCTGCGCCCCTACTATCTCTTCATGCAGCTCGACCCGGCGGGGCAGGAACGATGGACGTTGTCCCAGGGGGCGCCGAGCCTCGACATGACCGTCGTCGGGATGATGCGGCACCCGGGCCAGCCGCTGCGGGCGCTGCTGCGCACCCAAGTCAGCGGCCAGACCACGATGTCCTGGTTTCGCCTCGACCCGAGCGACGGCGCGGCCATCGAGCCCGACGTGCCCTGGACGGGGACGTCGCTCGTGTCGCGCCTGAGCGAGCGGCCGGCCGGCAGCGTCTGGCTGGGCGACGCTGTCCAGGGCGCTGCGCAGCTGGGGGCGACGGATCTGCTGGGCAACCGTCTGTGGCGGCGCGCGCTGCCGACCGACTTCCAGGCGTCAGACCTCACGACCTCTGCGCAGCGGGTGTTGGTCTGGGGCAGCACCAAGACCGGCGCGCCCATGGCGCTCGTGGTGGACCGCTGGGGCTTCACGTCCTGCAACGCGCGTGGGGCGTGCGCCGACAAGGTCGACTGCAGTGACGGTGACGCCTGCACCAGTGACGGCTGCGACCCGGTGACCGGCTGCACCCACGCCCCGCAGCTGCTCAACGTGTGTACGCCGGGACAGCCGTGTACGCCCTACGGCGCCTGCGGCACAGGCTCCTGCGTGGCGCAGCACAACGGGCGCGTCTTCGTCTCAGGCCGCCGCTTCCACTCCGGCAGCGACGAGAAGGCCGCCGGCATGACCGTCA
>JAUIAC010000744.1 GCA_030425545.1 bacterium
CAGCACCTACGACGGCAAGGGCGGCTTCTCCCGCGACTTTCGCTCGTTCACGGCGACGCTGCGGCTGCCCGACAGCGTGGTGAAGCGGGCGCCGGTCGCCCCCGACGCGCTCGCTGAGCCCGAGGCCATCTACGTGCAGGCGTGGCGCAACCAGGGCGTGGGCCTGGCGGTGCTGCTGACCCTGCTGCTGGGGGTCATGGGCCTCTTCGTCGCCCGCCGCTGGCTCACCGACGACATGGATCGCCTGCGCAAGCTCCACACCGCGATCCTGCTGGCGAGCGTGCTGCTGCTTGGCATCTGGCTCAAGGCGCAGCCCTCGGTGACCCAGCTGCTGACCCTCATCGACGGCGCGGTGCACGGCTTCCGCTGGAGCCTCTTCCTCAGTGAGCCGCTGCTCTTCGTCTCGTGGATCTTCATCGCGGTGGTGACGGTGATCTGGGGGCGCGGCGTGTTCTGCGGCTGGACCTGCCCCTTCGGCGCGGGCACCGAGCTGCTCTTCAAGCTCGGGCGGCTGCTGCGGCTGCCGGAGTTCGAGCTGCCGGACCGGGTCCACAGCACGCTGCGCTACGCCCGCTACGGCGTGTTGGCGGTGCTGGTGGCGACCTTCCTCTGGTCGGCCGAGCTCGGCGAGACCCTGGCGGAGGTCGAGCCCTTCAAGACCTCGTTCCTGGTGCGTCCGTGGGCGCGGCACTGGGGCTTCGCGCTGTGGTGGGCGACGCTGCTGGGGCTCTCGCTGGTGTGGTGGCGCCCCTTCTGCCGCTACGTGTGTCCGCTGGGCGCGGGGCTGGCGCTGCCGGGCAGCTTCCGCCTCAGCGGCCCCTTCCGCCGCAACGCCTGTGACACCTGCAAGATCTGCACGCGCACCTGCGAGCCCAAGGCCATCCGCGCCGACGGCACCATCGACCCGCGCGAGTGCCTGTCGTGCATGGAGTGTGAGTCGAACTACAACAACACCGAGGTGTGCCCGCCGCTGGTCGGCATCGAGCGGCTGATGCGGCGCTCGCGCGAGGCGGGTCGCCCGGTCAACGAAGACAAGCTCGCGCGGCTGATGCGCGACCGCGAGGACAAATGAGCCGCGGGCGCCCCCACCGCGCTGCGAGCCCGCCGATCCGGGCTCGGCTCGTCCGTCTGGCGAGCCTGAGCGCGCTGACGCTGTGGGTCTGTTGCACGTGGAACAGCGCCGACGCCCGGACCTGGGTGGTCGGCGAGGCCGGGCGAGGGCTCGTGGCGACGGTGGCGCTGGCGCAGGACGGCGACCGGGTCGAGGTGCCGCGCGGGGTGTGGCGTGGCCCCGTGGTGGTCTCGCGGTCGGTGACCCTGGTCGGGACCGGCGGGCGCAAGCCGGCGCCGAGCCGCCGCGGGCAGCCCGCGGGCGGTCCCACGGGGCTCCCTGCGGGCGAACCCCTGAGCGTCATCGACGGCCAGGGCCAAGGCATCGCGGTGAAGCTCGACGCGCCGGGGGCCACGGTCGAGGGGGTGAAGGTCATCCACAGCGGCGAGACCCTCGGCGGCCTGCCGCCAGACGCCTGCGTGCACGTCAGCGCCAAGGCCCGCGGCGCGGTGGTGCGCGGCACCTGGCTGCGCGGCTGCGCCTTCGGCATCTGGGTCCACGAGACCGACCGGGCCGTGGTGGAGGGCAACCGCGTCATCGGGGTCGAGACCGGTCACCGCTCCTACCGCGGCAACGGCGTCCACCTCTTCGACGCCAGCCACCTCAGCGTGCGCCACAACCACGTCAGCGGCGGGCGCGACGGCATCTACGTCTCGGCCACCGAAGACAGCGTCATCGCCGACAACCTGCTCGAGCGGACCCGCTACGGCGTGCACTACATGTTCAGCTACCGCAACACGGTCCGGGGCAACCGCAGCGTCGGCAGCGGCAGCGGCTTCGCCATCATGAGCAGCCACCACCTGCAGGTGACACACAACGTCGCGGTGGACAACGACCACCACGGGCTGCTCTTTCGCGACGTGCAGTACAGCCGCATCGCCCACAACCGCATGCACGGCAACGGCGAGGGGCTCTTCTTCTACTCGAGCACCGAGAACACCATCGAGCACAACCACGTCGTGGGCAACGGCGTGGGGGCCAAGATCTGGGCCGGGAGCGTGCGCAACGTGGTGCGCGAGAACCGCTTTGTCGGCAACCGGCGGCAGGTCTTCTACGTGTCGACCCGAGACCTGGTGTGGGCCAAGACCGGCAAGGGCAACCGCTGGGGCGACTACCTGGGCTGGGACGCCGACGGCGACGGCGTGGGCGAGCGGCCCTACCGCGTCGACGGCTTCACCGCCAGCCTGGTCTACCGCTTCCCCGCGGCGGTGCTGCTGCTGCGGAGCCCGACGCTGGAGCTGCTGAG
>JAUIAC010000745.1 GCA_030425545.1 bacterium
TGCCGCAACGGCCCATGGCAGGGGTGAAAGCTCAAGCTCCGGTCGACAGCAGACAGGGGCGTCCGCGCGTCGCTACCCACCCAGGTCGCGTGCAGCAGGTCACGCTGCAAGATCGCCAACGCACCGTCGCCCTCGGGCGCCTCGAACACGTCGATGGCCGGGAAGTCGCCGGCCTCCTCCAGGAGCTGCTGCAGGTCGCGGCTCGGCTTACCCAGGTCGGTGAGCAGGGGGTTGAGCGACTCCGCCGACTCCAGCTCCGCGGCCAACAAGCGCAGCCGCCCCGGCTCAGGCTCCAGCGCGCCGGCCACCCGCCGCATCTCCCGGTGCACCTCGCGGAGCGAGCGGTCCTCGCCGATCCACGCCTGCGTCGGCGTCAGGATGTAGAGGTGCAGGTCGAGCTCGGGCAAGGGCGCGAGCGCGGTGAGCGTGTGCAGGTCGTCGACCCCGAGCGTGGACAGGCCGAAGACGTGGAGGCTCCCGGCCAGGGCGCCCTCGGAGCGCGACACCGCCCGCGCGAGGCGGTCACGCACCGCCAGGGGAGCACCCTCTGCCGCGCTGGATGCACCGTGGTTCGGCGCCGATTGCTCGCTGATCAGGTCTCGAAGCAACGCCGCGAGCCAGCCCTGCGCAGGCGGCACGTCATTGTCACTGAGCCACGATCGCGCCAGCTCAGGGCGCCGACGCAGCACGCGCTCCAGGCACTCGGCGACCTCGACCGCGAAGGTCAGCTCCCGCGCGCCGATGGGCCGCTCGAGATCCCGCATCGCCCCGGGGCCGACGCCCTCTGCCCCGGAGAGGAAGTCATATGGACCCGAAAAATCTACGTCGCCCTGCGCCTCAGCCCAGCCCGCAGCGCGCCGGCGCAGGGCCCCCACCACGCGAAAGGCCAACACCTCCGGCTGCCACAGGTTCGACGCAGACGCCCCCTGCCAGAAGGGCGGAGCTCCGGGCTCCGAGCGCCCGGCGAGCACCGCCTGCACAGCGCCGTCGAAGGCCTGCCGGGGAAAAGGAAACGCCACTTGGGCGGCGACCCCGTGGCGGCTGTGGGTCGCCAGCTGATGGCGCAGCCACCGCTCCATGCCCCGGCTGCCCACCACCACCGGCACCTCGGCGAAGGGATCCGCCGGCGGCCGCTCCAGCGCCGCGGCCAGCTGCGCGACCAGCCGCTCCATGCGGTTGCTGCGGTGCAGGGTCAACGGCATGGAGGGGCTCCGTTCAGCAGGCTTTGGAGTGCGGGTGGGACGACCGGACCATAGACGGTGCGGTCGAGGGCCGAAAGGGCATGTGAGAGCAGGCAGGGCCAGCATGGAGTCGCACCCTACGGCCGCTGTGCGACAGCGGGTGTCTCATCGGCGATCACTCAGGCCTCCACACCGTCCCTCGACAACAGCTCGACCGGCGCCAGGTCGCCTGAGCGCACGTCGGTCGGCGTCTGCTCCGCCGCGGCGCGCTCCAGGTCGCGCTGCCGCAGCGCCCGGCCCTCGTGGGCTGCGCGAAAGGCGGCCCGGAACACAGCGTTCTGAATCGCGGCGCCGGTGAGGGGGAAGCGCCGCGCCAGGAGGCCCAGGTCCAGCTCACCCTCCGTCGGCACGCTCGCCGGCAGGAGGCCGCGCCAGATCTGCCGCTGCGCCGCCACGCCAGGAGCTGCGAAGCGCAGGTGATGGCTCAACCGCCGCGTCAGCGCGCCGTCGAGGGCGTCGGGCCGGTTGCTGGCCAGCAGCACCACGCCCTCGTGGCGCTCGATGAGCCGCAGCAAGGTCGTCACCAGGGGCACTGCCCAGGGAGCGTTCTCTCCGCGGCGACCCAGCAAGCTGTCGCATTCGTCCAGAAAGAGCACCGCGCCGCGCTCGCGACAGGTCTCGAAGAGCGCCACCAGCCGCCGCTCGGTGTCCCCGACCCACTTGCTGAGCACCCCGGACGCGCTCACCGCCAGCAGCGGACGACCCAGCTCCGAGGCCAGCGCCTCCGCCGTCAGCGTCTTGCCGGTGCCGGGTGGGCCGCTCAGCAGCGCCGTCAGGCCCTTGCCCCGGCTCAGCTGCTGGCCGATGCCCCAGCGGTCGAGCACCGTGCGCTGGTTCCGCGCAGAGGCCACCAGCTCGGCCACCTGCTCGGCGAGGCGCTCGGGCAACACCACGTCGCTCAACCGCACGCGCGGCCAGGACAGCCCCTCGGCCTCAGGGCGAGGCCGCAGCAGCTGCTCGCGCGCCGCCCGCTCGAGCTGCGCCTGGGTCACCAGCGCGCTCGCCACGTCGGCGGAGTCGTACACCGCCCCGGCCACCGCCATGAGCACGGCGTTCTTGATCAGCCCGCCGGTGAGCTCGTAGCGGTCCGCGAGGGCGTCGAGGTCGACGTCGG
>JAUIAC010000105.1 GCA_030425545.1 bacterium
GAGTGTGTAGCGCATTGGAGCCTCGAGGGGCTTCGCGCGATGACCGAGCCCTGTGGCTTCCCAAGTGCGTAGGACTGGCCGTAGCCAATTCAAGCACTTGGCGGAGTCGCAGGGCGACGTGTCAGCGCGATGAAGCCGCCGAGGCGGAATGCGCTGCAGGCTCCTAGAAGCCCGAGGTCTCGGGGCGGCGGTAGCGCAACACCTTGTGCAGCGCCTTGAGCTCCACCGGCCAGCGGTAGAAGCCCGACTTGTAGCGCCAGGCGCTGGCCGCGCGCAGCACCTTGCGCCGCCGCGGGGTCAGGTGCGTCAAGGTCGACGTCGGGTGGTAGGCGTTGAGCACCCGCTCGAAGTCCTGCAGGCGCTGCTGCATCGGGTAGCCGATCCACGGCATGGTCCGGCTGCGGCGCTGGGCGAAATCCTGCCAGTCGTCGCTGACCCAGCCCTCGAGCGTGTCGGGGAAGGCGAAGCCCGACGCCTTGGCCTCCTCGAAGAGCGTGCCGTCGAGCGGCACCGGCGTGTACATGTAGAGGATGACCTCGGTGTCCGGGTTGACGTCCTTCACCCGGCGCACGAAGGCCATGGTGTTCTTCACGTCGGCCTCAGGGTCGGGCGGGTTGCCCAGGACGAAGCTGTACTCGGGCACGATGCCGTAGCGGGCCATCTTCTCGGCCATCTCGAGGGTCTGGGCGGTGCTCTGCTTGCCGCCCTTGTTCATGCGGGCGAGGGTCTCGTCGCTGCCCGACTCCGCGCCGAGGAAGACCATCTTCAGCCCGGAGGCCGCCATGGCCTCCCACGTGGCGTCCTTGAACTTGAGCATGGTGTCGATGCGGCCCTCGCCCCACCACTGGATGCCCAGGTCTGCGATCTGCTCGGAGAAGCGGCGCACGCGCTTCTCGGCGACGAAGAAGTTGTTGTCGTAGAACTCGATGGCGTTGGCGCCGTGCTGCTCGACCAGCATGCGCACGGTGGCGGCCACGCGGTCGGCCTCGTCGGGCACCCAGGCGCCGTTGACCATGTTCACCACGGCGCAGAAACCGCAGAAGAAGGGGCAGCCGTAGCTGGAGTGGTGGCCGATGGTGCGGCTGCCGAGGAAGGTCGGGCGCAGGTAGTCGGCGACGTCGACCCGGTGATGCGGCCACACCGGCAGCGCGTCGGGTTTGGGGATTGGGGGCATGCCGCCGTCACGCGGCGCGCCCGCGTCGTCGCGGTATGCGACGCCCTGGATGTCGGGGTGGCTGTCGCCGGCGGCCAGGGCGTCGAGCAGGGCCGCGAAGGCGACCTCACCGTGGCCGCGGACCACGTAGTCGACATAGGGCGCCTGGAGCGCGGTGCGCCAGTGTTGGCTGGGGAAGTAGCCGCCCCAGATGATGGTCAGCCCCGGGTGGCGCGCCTTCAGCGCCTTGCACAGCGGCACGGCGTCCTGCAGCTGCGGCCCCGGCATCACGGTCACCGCGAGCTGGGTCGCGCCGGTCTGCCGGATGCGTCGGTCCACCAGCTCGAGCGTGTCGCCAGGCCGCGCTGGCGTGCCGAGCAGGTTGCCGTCGACGATGGCGTAGTCGTGTTTGCCTTCGAGGAGCGCGCCGAGCGCGAGCAGGCTGCAGGGCAGGATCGGCTTCCGCTGGCCGGAGCTCGGCGGATTGTAGAGCAGGATCATAGGTGGGCTGACCTGCGCCTGGGAGGCCAGACGTGCGGGGAGTTTAGCGCTTGGGCGTGCGACTCGGCAGGGGCGCTTCGGTGGTCATGGCCTCGCCCCGCGGGGTGATCGCGGTGGGCGCCATGACCCCGCCGGGCGCAGCGACGGTCGGCGTGCGCGAGGCTTGGGCCTGCTTTGGGGGCAGGGGCGGGTTGGGCGGCGGCGCGCTCGGCGGTGGCCCGGGCGGCGGCGGCGGCGGCGCGCCCGGCGGCGGGCCCGCTGGCGGCCGGGCGGGCGGCTTCGCGGCCGCGGTGGGCGGCGGGAAGCCCTGGCCCGGCGGCAGCGACACCACCGGGAAGTCGCCCGTGGTCACGCTCACGGCCTGACTCGGCCCGGCGCCGCGGTGCGCCTCGAAGAAGGCCACACCCTTCTGCCCCGCCAGCTGGCTCACGGCCCGCTGCATCACCTGCTCCACCAGCCCACGCATGCTCTCGTGGTAGGTCACGCTGAGCGACGACATGGCGAAGCGGTCGAGGACCGGGACCTCCGCCGCCACCTTGAGGAAGCGGGCGGCCTCGTGGAGGTCGGCGTAGCGGTCCTCGGGCTTCTTGGCCGTGGACGTGTTGATGAACTCGATCAGGTCGTCGGGGATGTCGGGCCGGATCAGCCGGGGATCCGGCATCGGCTGGTTCACGTGGCGGGCGAAGAGCTCCTGCACCGTGTCGCCGTCGAAGGGGATGTCGGCCGTGAGCATCTCATAGGCCATGATCCCGAGGCTGTAGAGATCGGAGCGGCCGTCGAGGTTGCGGCCCATGATCTGCTCAGGGCTCATGTAGTAGGGCGTGCCGAAGATGCGCCCCTCGCCGTCGCCGCTACCCGACTGGGTCGCGATGCCGAAGTCCATCAGCTTCACCCGCCCGTCGGTGAGCAGGAACACGTTCTCGGGCTTGATGTCGCGGTGGATGAAGCCCATGTCATGGCTGTAGGCCAAGGCCTCGGCCACCTCGCGCAGGATGCGGCGGGCGTTCTGAAAGGTGAGATCGCCGACGTCTTCGATGACCTCTTCGAGCAGGTCACCCGTCAGCTTCTCCATGACGATGAAGTGCGTCCCGTAGGCCTGCTCGGTGTCGATGACGCGGGTGATGTGCGGGTGGTCCAGCTTGGCCACCAGCCGCGCCTCTTCGGCGAAGTGCTCGGCGAAGCCCTCGTCGAACACCAGCGAGTGGCTCAGCATCTTGAGCGCCACCGGCGTCCCCAGGGTGGGGTGCAGGGCCTCGAACACCGTCGCCACGCCGCCCGACCCCAAGCGCCCGGTGACCTCGTACTTGCCGACCTTGCGGATGCCCTGGTTCTCCATCAGCCGCTCGCCGACCAGGCGGGTGAGGAAGACGGCCGTCCCCGGGTACTTGGAGAAGAGCTCCTTCACCGTGCGCTTGCCGAGGCGCAGGCAGTGGCTGGGCACCTCGGCCGTGATCGACGCCGACCGCTTCTCGCGGGTGATCAGCGCCATCTCTCCGAAGACCGTCGGGGCCGGCACCGTGCGCTCGAACACCACCACGTCGCTGTCGTCGCGCACCGTGACGCGCATGACGCCGCGGTCGAGCACGAACATCTCCTCGCCTTCGTCGCCCTGCGCGATGATCGTCTCGCCGGCGGCGTAGTCGCGCTCGTCCATGGCCTCGCGGAAGCGGCGGCGGGCCTCGTCGGGCATGCCCGAGAACAAGGGCAGGGTCTCCCAGCCGGGCACGTCCAGCGGCGCGACCGCGTGGGACACGGGCCGCAGGTTCGGCTGGGTGAGGCCTTCGAACTGGGTTGTGGCGGTGAAGTCTGGCGGATCGGTGGGGCTCACGTGCACTCCTGCGGCGGGCGTCTCGCGGGCACGCCGCGTCGGACGTTGGCGGATTCCAGGCGGGCTCGCAAGGGTGACGTGCCGCTCGGGCGTGGGCCGCACACCCTCCATGCCCCGGTCGGGGGAGGCCGCCACGCGCGACGGGCGGCGCCGCCCGAAACAGCACGGCAATCTGGGACCTGGGGAGACGGAGGGGGTGGTCCCTGGCGGCGTCTGCTAGGCTCGCCAGCCCACACGGAGGCAGGCGCGACCCATGGCGAACATCGGCTACATCCAGGTGGTGCGGCACTGCAACCACTTCTGCGGCTTCTGCAGCAACCCCACCACGCCCTACGTGCACACCTTCGACACGATGAAGGTGCTGGTGGACGACTTCGTGTCGCGCGACTACTTCGGCGTCATCCTGACCGGTGGCGAGCCCACGCTCCACCCCGAGCTGCCCAAGATCGCGGGCTACGCGCGGGATCAAGGGCTGCACGTGCGCATGATCAGCAACGGCTGGCGCATGGCCGATCCCGAGTTCGCCCGGCAGATGGGCGAGGCCGGGCTGCAGCACATGCACGTCTCGGTCTACTCCCACAAGCCGGAGGTCGAGGCCCAGCTCCGCGGCCTGCCCAAGACGCTGCCCAAGGCCGAGGCGGCGGTCGACAACGCCCACGCCAACGGCATCGCGGTCAACATCAACTGCGTCATCAACCGGCTGAACTGCGACCACCTCCACGAGACCATCGCCTGGTGGATCGAGCGCCACCCCCAGGTCCGCCACTTCGTCTGGAACAACCTGGACCCGTCCATGGGCCGCGCTGAGGTCAACCAAGATCAGTTCCTGCACCGCCTGCGCGACTTCGAGTGGAGCCTGGCCGAGGCGTGCCGGCTCCTGGAGCGCACGGGCCGGACCTTTCGGGTCGAGAAGGTGCCGCTGTGTTTCATGGCGGACTTCGCCTGGGCGAGCACGGAGACGCGCAAGATCGTCAAGGGCGAGGAGCGCATCGTGCACTTCCTCGACGACAAGCAGACCGTGCGCCAGACCACGTGGGGGCACCGCTACGTCGACGCCTGCCGCCACTGCAGCGTGCAGCCGATCTGCGGCGGGCTCTTCGACAAGGGCGACGCCTACGATCCCGACGAGCTGACGCCGGTGTTCATCGACCTGGACCAGGTGGTGCAGCGCATCATCCAGGACCCCAGCGACCCGAGCTACACGCTGCGCTCGCTGCCCGCGTGGAAGGCCGACTTCATGGGCCGGCAGCGCGAGGCGAAGCAGGCCGCTGAGCGGGAGGTGGCGCGTCAACAGGCCCTCGACGCCGAGCGGCGAGGGGAGCGGCAGCCCGGCACGTCGGGCGGGTCGGGCCGCCGTCCGCAGGACGCCAACCTCAAGGTGGGGCAGGTCACGGCCGAGGGGCTGCGGCTCTTCGAGCGCAAGCGGCGCATCGAGGGCAAGCAGGCCGAGCGGCACGGGGTCAAGCTGGAGACCGACCGCGTCACCCGCAAGGGCGCGACGACAGACGCCGAGGCGGCCCGCGACGAGCGCGGCCGCGGGGGCGACGAGGCGACGCCGTGAGCGAGACCTGGCAGGCGGGTGACCTCGTCCAGGGGCCGTCCGAGCGCTACCGGCTGGAGCGGCCCCTGGGCGAGGGCGGGTTCGCGACCACGTGGCTGGCGAAGCGGGTGTCCGACGACCTGCCGGTGGCGATGAAGTCGCTGCACTTTCGCCGGCTGAGCGACTGGAAGAGCCTGGAGCTCTTCGAGCGGGAGACCCGGGTGCTGCGGCGGCTGGACCACCCGCAGATCCCAAACTATGTCGACGACTTCAAGCTCGGTGACGACCCGATTCAGCCCGAGGGCCTGGTGCTGGTGCAGCAGTTCGTCGACGGCGCGCCGCTGAGCGAGGCCGTGGCCGGGCGCATGGCCATGGACGAGGCGCGGCTCGTGGCGTGGCTGGCGCAGCTGCTCGACGTGCTGCACTACCTGCACAGCCAGACGCCGCCGGTGATTCACCGCGACGTGACCCCCAAGAACGTGCTGCTCGACACCGCCGGCAAGGCCTGGCTGGTGGACTTCGGCACGGTGCAAGCGGCGGTGCGCTCCGCCACCGACCTCTCCAGCACGAGCGCCGGCACCTTTGGCTTCGCGCCCATGGAGCAGTTCGTGGGCGCGGCCTTCCCGTCCAGCGATCTCTACGGGCTGGCCATGACCGCGTTGGCGGTGGCCTCGGGCAAGAACCCGACCGACATGCCCTTCGCCGGGGTGCGGGTCGACGTCCGCGCGCTGGTCCAGGTGGACGCGCGGCTGACCCTGCTGCTCGAGCGCATGACCGAGCCGGATCCCGAGCGGCGCATGAACGACGCTCGCCTGGCCCTGGCGCAGCTGCGACCGCTGGTGCACCGGCTGGCGAGCCGCGACACGATCACGGCGGCGGCGATGCAGGCGGTCGCCGAGCGCGCGCGCGGGTCGCTGCCCGTCCGCAGCCAGGGCGCGGAAGACGACCTGCTCCCGAGCGAGCGCATGCGCGAGGCCGGCCTGCGCATGGCCACGGTGGCGGGGCAGGCGCTGCCGATCCCGCCCCTGGGCGAGCACTTCCGCTGGGCGCGAAGGGCGGCGGTCTCGCGCAGCGGCGACTGGCTGGGCGTCGGCCGCTTCGTGCTCGACGCGCGCGACCTGCGGGTGGTGGGCAAGCTGCGCGACGAGCACAGCACGGCGGCGTTCAACGTCGCGGGCGACCGGCTCGTGGCCTGCGACGAGGGCTCGTGGCGCGACGGCCACCTCCACGTCTACGAGCGCTCCGGCGGCGCGCTCTCGCACCTCGTGCACATCGAGACCGGCATCGACGATCCCGCGCTGGCGCTCTCGCCCGACGGCCGCACGCTCTGCGCCACGGACGAGTCCCAGACGCTGCTCTACGACACCACCAGCGGCGCCCAGACGCAGAAGGTGCCGGGCACCTTTCACGACGCGTGTTTCACCGCCGACGGCAGCGGCCTGATCCTGGTGAACCGCGACAAGGACGCGGCGCGGCTGCTGCGGGGCGACGGCAGCGAGGTGAAGCTCTCGGCCGTCGCCGTGGCCACCTGCAGCGTCGACGGTGCGTGGATCGCGCTCCTCGGCACGAAGGGCGTCGCGCTGCACCCCGGCGACGACCCGGGCCGGCGAGACGGGCGACGCTTTGGACCGACCGGCGTCA
The DNA here is from genome assembly GCA_030425545.1 of bacterium. Lineage (GTDB taxonomy): Bacteria > Myxococcota_A > UBA9042 > UBA9042 > UBA9042 > UBA9042. The sequence goes on from JAUIAC010000105.1 coordinate 6,664, forward strand.
CCTGGCGCGACGCCGCCTTCAGCCCGGACGGCCGGTGGCTGGTGGCCTACAACTACAGCCGCGACGTGCTCGAGCTCTTCGACGTGGAGCAGCGCCGGCGCGTGGGCACGCTGCGGGACCCCAACCAGCCTCAAGAGCGGCTGGGGTCGGTGCTCACGCTCGGGTTCAGCGCCTCCGGGGACCGGCTCTTCGCCGCGTGTCGGCTGGCCTACAACCGCTACGTCAAGGACACGGATCGCTGTCTCGCGACGTGGTCGATGCCAGACCGGACCTACCTCGGCTGCGTCGCGTTGGACGACAACCGCAAGGGGCCTCTGCTCGTGAGCGCGCGGGGCTACTACGGCGCGGCGCCGAAGAGGCCAGCCAAGACGAGCGCTGGCAAGACGAGCGCTGGCAAGACGAGCGCGGCGAAGCGGCGGTCGAAGGGCAACAAGCGCGAGCCGTGGCGCCAGCCCGAGGTGGCGCTCGGCGGGCTCCTGGGGCGCCCGGTCGAGGAGCTGCTCGACGACCAGGGCCGTGCGCAGCTGGCCGACGTCGAGGCGCGCTGGCGCTTCGTCGAGGCGCTGCAGGCTGCAGGGACCCTGGACCCGGAGGCCGCGCCCGCCGACGTGGTGGACGCGACCCGCGGCGTCACCCACGTGCTCGACCAGGTGGTCCGCGACGCCCGCGCCGCGCAGCGCGGGGTGACCACCTTCGGCGGGGGCGCGCAAGGGGTGGCGCTCACGGTCGACCAGGTCCGTGCAGCAGCCGACACGCTGCGGGCGCGCGGCTCGGAGGAGCTGCAGGCGGTGCACACCCAGCTGCTCGCGGAGGCCGAGGCTGCCGAGCTGGCCGAGGCAGAGCAGGTGAGCCGTCGGCAGGTGCGTCGGCCTCCGGCGCGTCGTGAGGCGACCCCGGGCGTGCCGCCGGCCCCGGCCCCGACGGAGGCGCTCTCGCCCCACGCCGAGGCCGCGCTCGCCGCGCGCCAGCGCAAGCTGGTGCTCTGGGTCGCCCTCGGCGCCATCGCCGGCCTCGCCGCCAGCATCGTCGCGGTCCTTCTGTAGCAGCGTGCGCCAACAGTCCGTCTCGGCGCAGTCTGCTAGCGCTCGGACCGGGCGCCAGGCCGCGCGGGCAGCACGGGCAGCGCGCCGACCTGATCGAGGAAGGCGGCGGCGGGCAACGCCCGTGGCAGCTCTCGGATCGCCACGTCGCGGTACTGCACCTCGGCCGTCTCGGCTTGCAGGCCGATCAGCCCTCGGTCGTGGTTGAAGCCCTCGGCGTAGTTCACCACCTGTCCGTCGAGCAGGTGGATGGCGTAGTCGGCCCCCATGACCACCACAGCGCAGTGGCGCCAGCGCCCGCCCTCGGGCGGCGTGTCGGTGGCCGTGCCCGCGGCCGGGAGGGCGGCGCTCGGCTGCGGCTCCGGCTCCCCGCCCGGCCCCTTCGGCGCCCAGGCTGCGGCTCGGTAGACCCCGGGTTGGTTGGGCAGGGCCTCGCCCCCCGCGCGCGGCAGCCGGGACCGCCCGCCCTGCGCGTACCAGGTCAGCCGCACCCCCGACGCGTAGAGGTCGCCTGTGTGCGACGCCTCGGCGCCCTCCGCGCGGGTGTCGACCCGGACCTGGTACTCGAGCCCCCGCGGCCAGAGCTGCGGGTCGAAGACGTGGTAGTAGAGCCCCGCGTCGTGCTGGAACTCTCCGTAGTTGTGGAGCCGCTTGTGTCCCCAGCGATAAGAGAAGCGGAGGATGAAGCGGCTGTAGGTGCGGCGGCTGTAGAGCATGCCGTGGTGGCTGTTGGTGCCCGCGTCGCGCTCGAAGCCGTCCGGGTGATCGCGAAACACGTGGATCACCCCGTCGCCTGTGGCCTGGAACACGCGGCGGGCCGCCGCGGCGTCTCCGTGGCGGACCACCGGGCGCCACGCGGAGAGGTCGCGCCCGGGCACCAGCGCGACGAAGCCGGTGGCCTGTCGCGCCAGCGCGTAGTCGGCGTCGGTCGGCCCCCGTGGCCACAGCGCGAGCGCGGCCGCGGCCGTGGTCAGCAGCGCGGCGGCGAGCCAGGACAGCAGCGCGCGCCCGTGCCTTGGCGCGGGAGCGGGGTCGGGTGGGGTCGTGTCCATGGCTCCTGTTGTCTGCGGCGGGCCCTCGGCCCACGCCCGCCCCACCTTGCGCGCCCACTGCGCCCGCCTGCAACGTGCGCGTCGCGCCGTCGGACTTTGACAAGCGCGCCGCGCGCTTCGCCGCGCAGGGCTCCCCAAGGCGGGCGGACAAAGCGTAGGCTTCCTGCGCGCCCGCCGTCCGGGCGCTCCCGCCCCCCCAACGTCCGCGGCTGCCGCGCCCAGCGGCCACGCGGCGCGACCGCCCTCCTCACCTCAGCCGAGGTCCACATGTCTGCACGCCCTCCCCTTCGACGTCTCACTCGCCACGCTGGGCTGCGCGCCCCCGTCCTGGCGGCGATGACGCTGCTCGCCGCCGCGGGCTGTGGCGACGTGGCGGACGACTGCCTCACCGGCGACCTGCGCCTCTGCCTCTGCGCCGACGGCAGCGAGGGCCGCCGCGTGTGCGCCGACGGGGCCTTTGGCGCCTGCAGCTGCGCTGCGCCCGACGGCGGGGCCGCCAGCGACGCCGCCCCCCTGGCCGACGCCAGCGACAGGGGCGCGAGCGACGCCCAGAGCGCCGACAGCGCGGGCGGTGCCGACACGTCTCCCGCCGACACGTCCCCCGCCGACACGGGCCCAGCCAAGGCCTGCACCGTGGACGCGGACTGCCCCGACGACGGCGACCTGTGCAACGGCGTCCCGGCGTGCGTCGACCATGTCTGCCAGCTCAAGGCCGGCAGCGCCGTGCTCTGCGACCCGAGCAAGAGCACCGTGTGCGCCGAGCACCGGTGTGACCCGAGCACCGGCACGTGCGGCCTCACCCCCAGGCCCGACGGGACCCCCTGCACCGACGGCGACGCGTGCACGGTCGAAGACAGCTGCAAGGCGGGCGTGTGCGCTGCGGGGCCGCAAAACCAGTGCCAGTGCACCACCGACACGGACTGCGTGGCCTTCGAAGACGGCGACCTCTGCAACGGCACGCTGGTGTGCGACACGAAGTCCTTCCCCTTCGCCTGTGTGGTCAGCGCTCCGAGCGTGGTGGTCTGCGACGCGAGCCAGGACACGGCGTGCGCCAGCAACACCTGCGATCCCGCGAGCGGCCTGTGCGCGCTGGCGGCGGAGGCCACCGGCACCGCCTGCGACGACGGCGACCCCTGCACGGCGAAGGACGCCTGCGCCGACGGCACGTGCGAGGGCGCCCAGACCACGTGCCAGTGCCAGAGCGACGCGGACTGCGCCAAGCTCGACGACGGCAACCTCTGCAACGGCAGCCTGGTCTGCGACAAGAGCACGCCCGGCGCCTTCACCTGCGCCGTGGACCTGTCGTCGGCGGTGAGCTGCGACACCAGCGGCGACACCGCCTGCGCGAAGAACGTCTGTCAGCCCAGCAAGGGCACCTGCGCCGTGCAGCACGTCAAGGACCAGACCTTCTGCGACGACGGCGAGCCCTGCTCGGTCAAGGACGTGTGCCTCAAGGGCACGTGCAGCGCTGGTCCGTGGGCCTGTGGGTGCAAGACCGACAGCGACTGCGCCCAGGCCGACAAGTGCGCAGGGAGCTTCGCCTGCGTGACCGACAAGGCCGGCTGGAAGGGCTGCCAGCTCAAGCCGGGCACGCCGGTGGTGTGTGACAGCAGCAAGGACACGCCCTGCCTGAAGAACACCTGCGTGCCCGCCACGGGCAGCTGCGCGCCCCAGCCGGTGGCCGGCAACAAGCCGTGTGACGACGGCGTCCCGTGCACCAGCAACGACACCTGCAGCGGCGGCAGCTGCTCGGGGACGTGGGCTTGCCAGTGCAACCCGGCGGACGGCGGCAAGGCGTGCGCTGCCAAGGAAGACGGCAACCTGTGCAACGGCACGCTCACCTGCGTGGCCGGCTCGGGACTGTTCACCTGCAAGGTCGACCCCAAGACGGTGGTGTCGTGCAGCGCCGCCGGCGACACGGCCTGCGCGACCAACACCTGCACGCCCAAGACCGGGGCTTGCAGCCTGGTGGCCAAGCCGGACAACACCGCGTGCGACGACGGCGACCCGTGCACGGGCGGCGACGTCTGCGCGGCCGGCACGTGCAAGGGCCCGACCAAGACCTGCACCACGGGCCCCACGTGGTCGGAGGTCTACCAGGCCGCGTTCGCCAACGAGGGCTGTGGCGGCTGCCACGGCAGCTACAACGGCGCGCAGACCACCTACGACACGCTGACGCAGCAGACCTTCTGTGGCGCGCCGCTGGTGAAGGCGGGCGACAGCGCGGGCTCGTCGATCGTGTGGAAGATGGTCGCCGGCGTGAACCTGCCCGGGAGCTGCGGCGAGAAGATGCCCAAGGGTGCGTCCGGCATCTCGGCCTCGGCGGCGAAGCTGCTCCAGGACTGGATCAAGGCCGGCGCGAAGAAGTAGCCGCCGGGCGCTCCGACGCCGAGACCGCCGGGGTTACGCGTCGCCGGGCTCGCGGCCCTGCGCGGCCCTGCGCTGCATCTCCTCGCGCTCGTCCTCGCGCAGCTCGCCCACCAGGGCGCCGAGGTCGACGTCGATCAGCGTCTCGACGAAGCGCCCGGTGAGCTCGGTGTCGGGGGCCAGCTCGCCGAGCTCGTGCAGCCGCCACATCTCTTCGGCGTGCTGCGAGGGGCGCTCCAGGTCGCTGAAGGTCTGCCGGAAGCGGTGCAGGTTGGCCACGTCGCGGAGCAGGATCTCTCTCGCGCTCTGGTTGCTCGCCGCGTCGAAGGACTGCGGAAAGTCGATGACCACGGGGCCCGTCGCGCTCATCAGCACGTTGAAGTCGGACAGGTCGCCGTGGATCACGCCGGCGCAGAGCATCTTCACCACCTCGCCGATGAGGGTGTCGAAGATCTGCTCCGCCTCATCGCCGGTCAGCGCCACCTCGCCCAGCCGCGGCGCCGGGTCGTTGTCGGCGTCTTTGACCAGCTCCATGACCAGCACGCCGTCGGAGAACGCGTGGGGGACGGGCACCCGCACCCCGGCGGCCTGGAGCCGATAGATCATGTCGACCTCGGCCGAGCGCCACGCCGCCTCGTCCTGCTCGCGGCCGTGGCGGCTGCGCTTGTTCATGGCGCGGCGGTCGCGGGAGTTGCGGGTCTTGCGGCCCTCCGTGTAGAGCGCGCGGTGCTTGAAGCTGCGGTGGGTGCTCTGCTTGTAGACCTTGGCCACGCGCTCCTCGCCCTCGGAGACCACGAGGTAGACCTGCGCCTCCTTGCCGCTCAGCAGGGGGCGCACCACCTCGGTGATCAGGCCGTTGTCGAGCAGAGACTGCAGTCCGGAGGACGCGCGCATGGGGCACCTGGGTCAGAGAGGGAGCGAGGTCACCGCAGGGCTGAACGCGGGCCGCGTGGGACGCTACAGACCGAGCACGTTGTCGTCTCGGTAGAGCACGCTGGTGCGCCAGCCGTAGGTGTTGATGGGGCCCATGCCGTCGAAGTCCACGCGCCGGAAGCCGGCCGCGGCCAGCGCCTCGAGGCCCGGCACGTATCGCTCGCGCTCGCTGTTGTCCCAGATCAGCACGCCGGTCGCGCTCAGCGCCGGCAGGCAGCGCTCGGCGCACCACACCCGCTCGCGGCCGTCGATGACGATGACGTCGAAGGTGCCCCCCGCGGCCAGCGGCGCGTCGGGATAGGTCGTGCCCTCGCTGAGCGGGCGATGCACCACGGTGGCGTTCGCTGGCGCTTGGGCGCCGATGCGCTCGGCCCAGGCGCCGTGGTGCTCCGCCGCGATGACCTCGCGCACATGCCGCGCCCACCACAGGGTCGAGTGGCCGGAGCCGTACTCGAACACGCGCCAGTTGGGCTGGAGGCGCGGGGTCAGGAAGTCGATGGCGCCGTAGGTGAACCAGGGCAGCGGGCGGCCGCTGGCGTCCACAGGGCGGCGCGTGACGAAGCTGCGAAACCAGCCGCTGGACTTGAGGTGGCCGTGGGCGCGCAAGAGCGCCAGCGCCGCCGCCTGGCTCGCCACGGGGTGCGCCGCCATGTGGCGCTCGTAGTCCGCCGCGTTGAGCGCGCTCTTGGCCGCCTCGATCAGGCTCGCGCGTAGGGTCGATGCCATGCCGCTCATGGAGCCTCCTCAGGTCGGGACCGGTCCCGCCGCGCGTGGTGTACCGCGCGCAGACGGTGGGTCAAGCGCCCGTCGCGCCAACGCCCGTCACGCCCCGACCTGACCCGCCAGCGTGGCCCTCACCCTCGGGGCCTGGGCTCGCTGCGGGGTCGTCGTCTTCGTCGTCGCGCTGCACCGCCCACGCGCGACCGTAGAGCCCGTCTCCCGCCGCCAGCTGCGCGTGGGTGCCGCGCTCGACCACGCGACCGCCCTCGAGCACCAGGATCTCGTCGCAGTGAATCAGCGCGCTCAGGCGCGTGCTGACCAGGATCGCCGACGCGCCGTGATCTCCCTGCGCGGCCGAGATCTCGGCGCGCAGCGTGCCCAGGAGCCGCTCTTCTGTGTCGTGGTCCACCGCGCTGAGCACGTCGTCCAAGATCAACAAGCGCGCCCCCGCGTAGAGCGCCCGCGCGATCTGGGTCCGCTGCCGCTGTCCCCCCGAGAGCATCAGCCCCCGCTCACCGACGACGGTCTCGAGCCCGTCCGGCATGCGCGCCACGTCGTCCGCGAGCGCGGCCTGCGCCACCGCGGTGTCGACCCGCGCCGTGTCGATGGCGTCGACGGGGTCCACGTAGCCCACGTTCGCCCGCAAGCTGCGGGAGAAGAGAAAGCTCTCCTGCGGCACCATGGCCACCTCGCGACGCAGGCTGTCGGGCGCCAGGTCGAGCAGGTCCTCGCCCTCGAGGATCACCGTCCCGCGGGGCGGCGAGATCAGCCCGGACACCAGCATGGCCAGGGTCGACTTGCCACTGCCGACCGGCCCGTACACGCCCAGCACGCCGCCGCGCTGAAGCGCGAACGAGACGTCGGTCAGCGCCTCGGCCTCGCCCTCGCCAGCGTCGGGGTAGCGGTAGCTGAGCCCCTGGACCTGGAGCGCGACGCCCCGGTCATGCAGCGGCAGCGGCGTCTCGCCGTGCGGGCGATCGGTCGGCAGCGACACCACCTGCCACACCCGCTGGAGCGACACGTAGCCCCGCTGCAGCGCCGTGAGCAGCCAACCCGCCATGGCCAAGGCGGAGACCAGCATGCCGATGTAGCTGGCGTAGGCGGCCAGATCGCCGACCGAGAGCGCGCCGTCGAGCACATGCTGTCCCCCGACATAGAGCAGCAGGAAGACGCACAGGCTCCCCACCGTCCGCGCCAGGGGCAAGATGAAGCAGCGCAGGGCCGCCACCTTGAGGTTCAGGTCCGTGTATCGCTCGTTGAGCGCGTCGAACTTGCGTCCAAACGCCGCGGTCGCCGCGCTGCCCTGGATCACCGCGACGCCACCGTACGACTCGAGGATGTGGGCGCTCAGCCGACCCAGCTCCTCCTGCCCCTCGCGCATGGTCCCGTACATCCACGCGATGCCCTTGCGCAGCAGCCAGGTCGAGCCGATCAGCGGGATCACACACCACAGGGTCAGCCAGGGGTCCGTGCGCACCATCTGCCACAGGGCCATGGACGCGGCGAGGATCAGGTTCAGCACGTTGAGCACGGCGAAGCCCACCAACGCCCGCACGAAGGTCGCGTCGCTGGTGGCTCGGCTCACCAGATCGCCCACCCCCGCCCGCCGAAAGAAGCTGGTCGACATGCTCAGGAGCCCGCGCAGCATGTCGTTGCGCACCCGGAACTCGATGGTGCGGCCGGGGTTGAAGAAGAGCACCCGCGACAGGGTCCGCACGACGATCACCGAGACCGCCGCGAGGCCGATCCAGCGGGCAAACACGTCCACCTCGGCCCGACCCGCGCCGCTGCCGAGGGCGTCGAAGACCTGCTTGATGAGGTCGGGGATGGCGACCGTGAGCGCGTTGGTGGCCACCAGGAAGGCCAGCCCCAGGGCGTAGACGCCGACGTAGCGCTTGGCGTAGCGGTCGAGGAAGCGCCCCACCAAGGTCGCGCCCGGCGGCGGCGCCGGGAGCGGGCTGGAGGCGTCCGGTGTGACGGAGCTGGTGGGGGCGGCGCGCATGGCCGACCAAGGTGGGCGCTGTGGGGCCTGAGTCAAGGGGTCGCGCCAGAGTCCGAGCGAGTCCCACGTGCTAGGGTGCGGCCCGTCGGCGGGGGCCGCACCCGCACCCGCACCCCCCAAGCTCAGGAGCCGCCAGTGCGTCACGCTGACCCCGACCTTGGCCTGCTGCGGCACCTGCCGCCCGTGGACCGGTTGATGCGCGCCCAGGTCTGGGACGGGGCGCCCGTGTCCGAAGCGGCCCGCGCCGCGGTCTGCCGCGACGTCATCGCCAAGACGCGCGACGCCGTCCGCTCCGGTGACCTGCGCGCCGCCGACGCGGTCTCCCGCGCTGTCACCACGACCCTCGCCGCGAGCGTCGCTCGCCTCGCCCGTGGGCCGCTGCAGCCTGTGCTCAACGGCCTGGGGGTGTTGGTCCACACCAACGCCGGCCGCGCGCCGCTCTCGGACGCGGCCGTCGCCGCGGTGGCCGCCACGTCGCGCAGCTACTGCAACCTGGAGCTCGACCTCGCCACCGGCGCCCGCGGCTCACGCCAGAGCCTGCTCCGGGACCCCCTCCGCTGGCTCTTCGGCGCGGAAGACGCCCTGGTGGTCAACAACGGCGCCGGCGCCGTGATGCTCGCCCTGCACGCGCTCTGCGGCGGGCGTCCGGCCCTGGTCTCCCGTGGCGAGCTGGTCGAGATTGGCGGCAGCTTCCGCGTCCCCGACGTGATGCGCGCGGCCGGAGCGCCGCTGGTGGAGGTGGGGACCACCAACCGCACCTGGACCCGCGACTACGCCCAGGCCCTCGACCGCCTCGACGCAGCGGGCACACCCGCCGGCGCGATGCTGCAGATCCACCGCTCCAACTTTCGCATCCAGGGCTTCGTGCACACGCCGAGCGTGCCGGAGCTGGCCGAGCTCGCCCACGCCCGCGGCGTACCGCTGGTGGTGGACCTCGGCTCGGGGGTCGTCGACGACCTGACGCCGTGGGGGCTGGCGGCCGAGCCGACGGTGGCCGACACCCTCGCCGCGGGCGCCGATCTGGTGCTCTTCTCCGGCGACAAGCTGCTGGGCGGCCCCCAGGCTGGGCTGATCT
>JAUIAC010000106.1 GCA_030425545.1 bacterium
TCCCGCGCCCAGGCTTCGACACCTCGAGCGCAACGGCCCTGCACTCTTCCTGCAGACCCGGCTGGTTGCCCTTCACCTGCACGATGTAGTCCGCCCCGGCCGCCTGGATCTCCTCGACGATGGCGCGCTGGCAGCCCATCGCGTCGATCGTGACCGTGGCTCCTCGAAGGTCCAACGCCTTGATCAGGCACGGAATCGCCTTGATCTCATTGCTCTTGTCATCGATCGCCTCGGACCCGAGCACGACCCCGGCCTCGACCAACCACGCGCTCACCAGCTGAACTGATGTGCCATCGCTCGTCCGGCTGCCTCTCTGCGCCTTGCCATCCAGCGCAACCTGGTTGCCAGCGACACCCATGCCCTTGCTCTGGAGGAAGTAGTCGACCCAAGCGGTCACGAGCGACTCAACAGTCTCGGGCTGCAGCGCCGCGCAGATGTTCAGGACAGTGTCGTGCGACGGCGTCCCGTGCTCGTACCGCCCGAACTGCGTGAGCCACTCGTAGTGGTCCCACCCCCAGTCCGCGATGTCTTCGGCGTTCTTCGCGCCCGCGAGCAGCGCGCCGATGATGATCAGCAGAGTCTCGGACAGCTTGTGCCGGACCCCTCGGGGGTCGCGTGGGTCATCAACGAACTCTAAAAGCCTGAAAAGTTCGGACCATCCGTCATGCTGTTGCACTCTCGCCTCCGTCTGATCACGGCAGTGGAGACTCGAGAGGATCGCGGACCGACTGAAGCGTCAACTACATCGAAGGCATGTCGACCTTGCGATCGCCCTGGCCCATCGCTCGCGTGGACTGGACACGGCTCCCCTCTGGCGGCGACCCTGCGCGTCCCACCGTCAGGCGCCGCCCCCGTCGCCTGCCCCCGCCACGCACGCTCTCGGCCTGACGCCGCGTGACGCCCAGCCGCTGCCCCTACGCTGCAGCGCCCTCTCCTCCCCCAAGTCCCGGACGCGCATGGCTCCGCAACACCACACCACCCTCGTCGACGTCTTCGAGCACACCACCTCGCGCCACGCCGGGCGGGGCCTGCTGCGCAGCCGCATCGGCGACGCCTGGCACCGCGAGACCGGCAGCGAGTGGCGGCGGGACGCGCGCGCCTGGAGCCGAGGCCTCATCGCGGAGGGCGTCCAGGCCGGTGACCGCGTGATGATCATCGGCGAGACCACGCCGGAGTGGTGCAAGATGGAGGCGGCCATCCTGCTGGCAGGGGCTGTGGTGGTGCCCGTGTACTGGAGCCACCTGGCCGAGGACATCGCCTGGACGATCAACGACTGCGACGCGCGCGTGGTGGTGGCGCACTGCCCCTTTCAGGTCGAGAAGCTGCTGCGCGTGCGCGACAAGGTCTCGGGCGTGTCGCGCGTGGTCGTCTTTCGCGACGAGGGGCGCCGGGACCGGCCCGACCGCGACGGTCGCACCGAGCTGCACATCGACGCGGTGGTGGCGCCCTCGGAGACCTGGGTCAAACCGGTGAGCGCCTTGGCCGCGACCGGCGACGATCTACCTCGCGACGTGCTCGACGAGCGCCGCGCCGCCCTGACGGCCGAGACGCCGTGCACCTTCGTCTACACCTCGGGGACCACCGGGCGCCCCAAGGGCGTCGTCCTGGACCACGGCGCCTTCCTGGCCGAGATCCGGGCCGTGCGCGCCGCGCTGCCCATCGACGAGCGCGACGCGCTGCTGCTGGGGTTGCCCCTGGCGCACATCCTCGCCCGCGTGGTCGCCTGGGTGTCGATCGCCTGCGGCGCGGAGCTCGTGTTCCCGCGCAGCCACCACACGCTGATGCAAGATCTGCAAGAGACGCAGCCCACGGTGGTGCCCGCGGTGCCCTCGATGCTCGAAGACCTGCAGGCCAAGACCGTGGCCGAGGCGACGACCGCCGGGCCGCTGCAGCGCCGGATCTTCGAGCGCTCGGTCAAGGTGGGGCTCGAGGTCAGCCAGCTGCGACAGCAGGGCCAGGAGCCGGCCGGGGTGCTCGCCGCGCGCCACGCCCTGGCGCGCAAGCTGGTGCTCGATCAGCTGCCGGCGCGCCTCGGCGGGCGGGTGCGCTTTCTGATCAGCGGCGGCGCCCCGCTGGCGCGCGACCTGGCCGAGTGGCTGCACGCCTTTGGCCTGCTGGTGCTCGAGGGCTACGGCCTCACGGAGACCTGCGCCGCCGTGACCGTGAACCGGCCGGAGCGCTACAAGTTCGGCACCGTCGGCCTGCCCCTGAACGGCGTCGACGTGGCCCTGGCGGAGGACGGCGAGGTCCTGATCCGTGGCCGCAGCGTCATGAAGGGCTACCACGCGCGCCCCGAGGACAGCGCTGAGGTCCTCGACGCCGAGGGCTGGCTCCACACGGGCGACATCGGCGAGCTCGACGGCGACGGCTTCCTGCGCATCACCGACCGCAAGAAGGACATCATCGTCACCGCGGGCGGCAAGAACATCGCCCCGCAGAACATCGAGTCCCACCTCAAGGCCAGCCCCTTGCTCGGCGACGCCATGGTCTACGGCGACGGCCGCCGCTTCTTGAGCGCGCTGGTGACCCTCGACGAGCGCGAGCTGAAGCGTTGGTGCGCCGAAGAGGGCGTCCCGTACACGACCTACGCCGAGGTCAGCCAGAAGCCTCAGGTCTACCGCCGGGTGGAGCAGGAGATCGAGGACCGCAACCGACGCCTGGCGAGCTACGAGACCATCCGCAAGTTCGCCGTGCTCGACCGACACTTCGAGCTCCGGGAGGGCGACCTGACCCCCACCGGCAAGATCCGCCGCAAGCAGGTCACCCGCCGCTACCGCCGCCTGCTCGACGCCTTCTACTCCGACGGCTTCTGAGCGCCCGAGCCGGCGGGGCCGAGACGAGACCCTCCGACGCCCCCACTGGCATGGCGACGCCCGCTCATCTATACGGCGTGTCTCGCCGGAGCCGCCCCATGAGCCAGAGCCACCCCAAGACCCTCGTCTGCCTGCCGACCTACAACGAGGCGGAGAACCTCCCGTTGATGGTGACGGCGATCCATGAGGTCGTGCCCGAGGTCGAGATCCTGGTCATCGACGACAACAGCCCCGACGGCACGGGCCGGCTCGCGGACGACATCGCCGCCAAGGACGACCGTGTCCATGTGCTGCATCGCACCGCCAAGGAGGGCCTCGGTCGCGCCTACATCGCGGGCTTCAAGTGGGCGCTGGCGCGTGACTACGCCTTGATCTTCGAGATGGACTGCGACTTCTCGCACCAGCCCCGCTACCTGCCCGACTTCATCGCCGCGGCGGAGCGCGCCGACCTGGTGCTGGGCTCGCGCTACATCCCGGGCGGCGGCACCGAGGACTGGGGCGCCAGCCGCAAGCTCATCTCCCGTGGCGGCAACGTCTACGCGCAGCTGATCCTGGGCCTGCCCTTCAAGGACCTGACCGGGGGCTTCAAGTGCTTCCGCCGCGAGGTGCTCGAGGCCCTGCCGCTCGACGAGATCTTCGGCGGCGGCTACGTCTTTCAGATCGAGCTGACCTACCGCAGCGTCAAGCGCGGCTTCTCCGTCGCGGAGGTGCCCATCGTGTTTCCAGATCGCACGCGCGGCGAGTCCAAGATGGACAAGGCGATCGTCTGGGAAGCGGTTCAGAACGTATGGAAGCTGCGGCTGCGCGTCGGCTGAGGCTGCGCGCGTGGCGCTCCGGCGCTCCTCCGTGCAGGTCGCGACGCGCGCGAAAGCGGGTTGACGCTTGGCGCCGCGGGGGCGAGTCCCTACACTCGCGGCCGCTCGCCGCCCGCACGCGCGGCCGCGGGCTCCCAAGACTCGCGTGTCCCAGCCTCACCGGGCCCCAGGGCGCGCCACACAGCGAGGGCGACAGGCCATGGACATCAACGCATTGCTCGGCAAGGGCAGCGAATTCGAGGGCAAGCTCACTTTCGAGGGCACCGTCCGCATCGACGGCCGTTTCACGGGCGAGATCTTCAGCGACGGTCACCTCGTGGTGGGCGACGGCGCCCAGGTGCAGGCCGAGATCCGGGTCGCCAACGTGACCGTGTACGGCACGGTGAACGGCAACATTCAGGCGACCGAGAGCGTCGAGCTGCACGCGCCAGCGGCCCTCCGCGGCAACGTCACGTCGCCCGCGCTGCACATCGACAAGGGCGTGTTCTTCGAGGGCAACTGCCAGATGTCGTCCGGCGGCGCCGCCACCACGTCCGCGCCGCAGCGCCCGGTCACCGCGCCGCAGTCGCAGGCCCAGCCCTCCGTGCGTGAGAGCCAGCCCCTGCCCGCGCCGTCGACCCGGTCGAAGATCAGCGGGCTCTACCAGGGCGAGGGTCGTCCGCCCGAGCTGAAGCACAACTTCTAGCGCACCCTCGCTGGGGATCCGGAGGGCCCGCGCCGCCGCGGCCTCTGGGTTCGACGCAGCGAGACGCGCACGCGCCCACACGGCGAAGGGTGGAACCATGACCCGGCACTTCCTCAGCGTCGCGGACCTGAGCCCGGCCAAGGCCGCCGAGCTGCTCACGCTGGCGCACCGCATCAAGACCGAGCCCGCGGCCTACCGCACGGCGTTGCAGGGCCAGACCCTGGGCATGATCTTCCAGAAGCGCAGCACCCGGACACGGGTCAGCTTCGAGGTGGGCATGTACCAGCTCGGCGGCCACGCGCTCTTCCTCTCGTCGCAGGACATCCAGATCGGCCGCGGCGAGACCATCGCCGACACGGCGCAGGTGCTCAGCCGCTACGTCGACGGGGTGATGGCGCGCGTCTACGGCCACGAGGTGCTCGAGGAGCTCGCGGCGCACGGCAGCGTGCCGGTCATCAACGGGCTCAGCGACCTGCTGCACCCCTGCCAGACCATGGCCGACGCGCTGACGCTGGCCGAGCGCTGGTCGACCCCGGGCAGCTTCGACGCCGGCGTCCTCAAGGGCCGCAAGCTGGTCTACGTCGGCGACGGCAACAACATGGCCCACAGCCTGCTCTACACCGGGGCGGTCTTCGGCATGGACGTGACCGTGGTCGCCCCGCGGGGCTACTGGCCGGACCTGGGCGTCATGGACAACGCGCGCGCCCTCGCCGCCACCACCGGCGCCACGCTCGAGGTCACCGCGGACACCGTCGCGGGCGTCCGCGGCGCAGACTGCGTCTACACCGACGTGTGGGCGTCCATGGGCCAGGAGGAGGAGGCCGCCAAGCGGCTGCGCGACTTCGCCGGCTTCCAGGTCGACAGCGCGATGATGGCGCGGGCCAACGCCGACGCGGTGTTCATGCACTGCCTGCCCGCCCACCGCGGCGAAGAGGTGAGCGCTGAGGTCTGCGACGGGCCGCAGTCGATCATCTTCGACGAGGCCGAGAACCGGCTGCACGCGCAGAAGGCGATCCTCGTGGACCTGATGCAGCGCGGGTGAGTCGGCCGACTCGCGAGCGCCGCTCCAGCGCAGCCGCTGCGCCGTGGCGCGCCGCAGCCGCGCTCGCGTGCCTGGGCGCGCTGGTGTGCGGCGCCTGTGGACGCGCGCCGTCCGAGGCCGCGCCGGCGACGACCGGCACGCGGAGCGCGCCCCCCAACACCGACCCAAAGCCCGCCCCGAGCCCCGCTGCGCCGACCGACCCGACCGTGGCGAGCGTGGACGGCGAGCCCCTGCCCCTGTCGTGGGTCGAGGCGCGGCTGCGCCAGGCCGGCGGCAGCGCCACCGACGGCGAGGCGGTCGCGGCGGCCCTGCTCGCCGCGGCGGCCGACCGGGTGTGCCTGCGTGAGTTCGCCGTGCTCAAGCTGCGCCCCGAGCCGGGGGAGCGGCCCCACGAGGCGGTCGACCGGCTGTTGGCGGGCACGTGGCCCGCAGACCACCGATGCAAGGTCGACCTGGCGGACCTGCGGGTGGCCTACATGGGCGACCCGCACCGCTGGCACCACCCCACCGGCCTCGTGCTATGGGAGGCGCGCATCGCCTGCTGCGACGGGGACTGCGGCAACGCCGAGCGGGACCGGTGCCAGCAGGCGCGTGCGGGCGACGCGCGCGCGCTGCACAAGGCGCTGAGCGCGGCGGTACCGCCGCCGCTCGCCGTGACGCTGAGCACCCTCGCGGCCTCGCCAGCGAAGGCGCGACACGTGCCAGCCTTCGAGGCGACGCTGGCGGGACTGCCCCACGACCCGAGCCGCAAGCTGCTGCGCTACACCGCCTTCGCCCGCGAGCCCGCCTTCGCCAAGATGCGCTTTCGCCGCACCGATCCGGCGTTGGAGCGGGCCGTGGCGGCGCTCCCGCTCGGCGCCCTGACCGCGCCGGTGCGGACCGAGTGGGGCTGGTCGGTGGCCATGCTCGTCGGCCGAGACCCGGCTCGGCCGGGAGGCCTGCGGAGCCCCGCCACGCGGGAGCGGGTGCGCGTGGCCGTGTGCACGGACCGCGCGACCGCGGCCCGAGTGGCGTACCGCACCCGCATGCTGCGGCGCGCGCTGCTGCGCTGGAACACCGGCCTGATCCAGGCCCGCTTCGGCAAGGCCGCCGTCGACGCGCTGCCGCCGCCTTCGCAGCGGCCGCGGCCAGCGCTGCCCCAGGGGCTAGGCAGTTCCAACTAGGCGTGCCTGAAGCCCACGCGCACCTGCCCACGCGAGCCCCTGCCAGCGAGCGTCACCGATTCAGGCCTTCAGCCGTCATCGGGTGGCGACGGCTGGTCTCCTTGCGCCAAGCCAACGCCGCGGCCCTCAAGCCCGCGTCCGTTCTCATGGTCTGGGAATCAGGGAGACGCCGGGCGCTCGACGCTCGACGACGAGCGGTTAGTATCAGTGGCGCAACCCAGAGGGAGCCCTACCGACCATGCCCATCAGAGAGACCCTGACAGCGAAGCCCGTCACGTTAGGAGAGCTGTTGAGCAACGGCCGCCGCTATGTCGTGCCGCCGTTCCAGCGCAACTACGCGTGGGACGAGGCTCAGTGGCAGGAGCTCTGGGACGACATCGTGCTCCTCGCCGACTCGCCCACCGATGAGAGCTCTCACTATCTCGGCGCAATCGTGCTGCAACCTGTCGATGGGGCGCGCTTGGTGGTGGACGGACAGCAGCGCCTGGTCACGCTGAGCATCTTGGCGCTCGCTGTGATCGCGCGCCTGCAGCGGCTCGTGGACGAAGGCGTCGCTCCGGAAGACAACCGCGAACGGGCCAAAATCCTTGGCGAGCGCTTCGTTCGCAGCAAGAGTCCACGGTCGCTCAAGTACGTGCCAAGACTGGCGCTCAACGAGCATGACAACCCCTTCTATCGGACGTATCTCGTCCAGGGGAACATGTCGCCGCGCCCCGGGCTGACGGGCTCCCACAGGAAGCTGAGTCAGGCACGTCGGTACTTTGCCGAGCGCCTCGCCGAGCGCTTTGACCCCAACACCGACGGCGACTCCCTCGCGGCCTTCCTGATCGACGTCGTGGCAGAGGGCCTGCGGTTCATCCAGATCGAGGTGGAAGACGACGCCACCGCCTTCACCGTCTTCGAGACGCTCAACGCGCGCGGTGTCGCCCTCGGCACCGCGGATCTGCTGAAGAACTACATCTTCCAGGTCGCGTCGCGAGGCGGCTCTGAGGACCTCGAAACGGCCCGCATGACTTGGCGCGAGACGACGGACGCGGTCCCCCTCGATGAGCTGTCGACCCTCTACTTCCACAAGCTGGCGGACCGCATCCCGAAGCTGAGTGAGAAGCGGGTTTTTGCCGAGGTGAAACGCCTCGTCCCTGGCGAAGCCGACGTGTTCGCTTTCCTAGGCGAGATGCGCGACGCCGCGACCTACTATGCGGCGCTCGACGATCCGGGGTCGCCGATATGGCATGACTTTCCCGGGCTCGCTCCAGAACTCCGACGCCTGTCATGGCTACAGGTCAAACAGACGCGCCCCCTTGTGCTCGCAGGCATCGAGGCCTTTCAGCACCGACCTGCCAAGCTCGTCAGCCTCGTGAGACGTCTCATCGTGGTCAGCCTCCGAGCCTGGGTCGCGCGCGTGAACACGGGGACGCTCCAGCGCGCCTACCAGGACGCAGCCTACGCGGTCGCGAGCGGACGGCTGAAGAGCCCCAAGGCCATCGTGTCGACCGGGCTCTCTTCCATCGTGGTGCACGATGAGCGTTTCGTGGCAGCGTTCTCGACCCTGGCCATCAACGCCAAAGGCAAGCGCGCAAGAACGCTGCGCTACCTCCTCAGCGAACTGGAGATGGCCTCGGGGGGAGCGGCGATCGACTTTGCCAGCTCAGCGACGACGCTCGAGCATATCTTGCCGCAAAACCCGTCGAACGCATGGCCGGAGTTCCCCTCGGAGCTGCGTCACGTGCACGTCCACCTCCTGGGCAACATGATGCCGCTGGAGCACGACATCAACCGCATGCTGGGCAGCGCGGACTACGCCACAAAGCGGGAGGCCTACGCGCGGAGCACGTTCAAGCTGGCCCAGGAGGTGGACGCCCTAGAGTGGAGTCCAGAGGCCGTCAGCGCTAGGCAGGGGCGCATGGCGCGGCTGGCTAATGACATCTGGTCCCTGGACCCTTAGGCGGCGCCAAGTCCCCCGCCCGCGCTACCCCAGCCGCCGCGCGGAGTAGGGCCCGGCGCTCTCGCCCTTGAGCATGACGTCCGCCAGCACCTTCGCGACGCGGAAGGCCTGCCCGATGCCGTGGCCGGTGAAGCCGCCGATGAAGTAGACGTGCGGCTCGCCCGGCAGGCTCCCCACCATGGGCATGCCGTCCTGCGAAAAGCCCATGATCCCGGCCCAGCGGTAGTCCACCCGCGCCTTCTCGAGGGAGGCGAAATGGCGCCGCAAGAAGGCCTCGAGCGCGTCGTGGATCTCCAGGTTGGGCGTGTCGGCGACCCCCACCTCGGCGTCCTTGGCCAGCTGTCGAAAGCCGCCGATGAGCACCCGCCCGTCGGGGAGCTGGCGGAAGTAGTCCAGCACGTGGTTGCAGTAGCAGGGCGCCGCCATCATCGGCGCCACCGGCTCGGTGACCAGGATCTGGCCGCGGGTCGGGTAGATCTTGTCGGCGAACCAGGGGTGCACCAGCGACGAGTAGCCGTTGGTGGCCAACACCACGAACTGGGCCCGGAACACGGCCCGCTGGGTGTGCACCCGCATGCCGTCGCCCAGGGACTCGAGGCGCCGCACCTCGTGGTGGCTGTACAGCGTCGCCCCGCTCAGCCCGGCGATGCCGCGCACCAGCTTGACCGGGTGGCACTCGCCGTCGTCGTGGTAGAGCACGCCGCCGTGAAAGCCGCGGGCGCCCAGGTGCTCGGCGATGTGCGCCTCGTCGACCACGGTCACCGGGATGCCCCGCTCGGCCATGAGCGCGGCCGACGAGCGCAGCTCCTCGAGCTCGTGCGGCGTCCCGGCCAGGGAGTAGGTGCCCACCTGGCGGAAGTCGCAGTCGACCCCGCCCTCGCCGACGATGCGGTCGCGGATCCAGGCGAGGTTGTCCTGGCTGTGCTGCCACAGCGTGTGGGCCAGGTCGGCGCCGTGCCGGCTCACCTGCCGGGTGTAGTGCTCGACCGAGCCACAGGTGATGAAGCCGGCGTTCCGGCCGGACGCCCCCGCCGCGATGTCGCCCTTGTCGAGCAGCGCCACGTTGAGGCCCGCCTCGCGCAGCCAGTAGGCCGTGGACGCCCCGGAGATGCCGGCGCCGACGATGAGGATGTCGACCTCGATGTCGTCCGCGTCGGAGCCGTGGGCGGCGTGGGTCTCGTCGAGCCAGACAGAGATGCTCATGGATCACCTGCAGGTAGGAGCCCTCGGGGAACGCGGGCGCCCGGCCCCCGCCCCCCGTTCATGCTGCGCCCTCCCGCGCTGAGGCGGCCGGGGCGTCGAGCGGCAACACCATCTCGATCGCGGTGCACCGACAAGGCCGGCCATCGCGCACGCAGGTGTAGTCCACGTCGATCCAGTAGTCGGGATACTCCGCCACCGGGACAAAGCCAAGCCGTGTCAGGTAGCGAAACGAGGAGTTGTCCGGCGACTCCTTCCAGCTGTGGGTCACCACCACGCGGGCGCCCAGCTGCCGCAAGGCGTCGAGCGCCGCCGCCGCCATGCGTGGACCCACACCACGGCCGCGGGCCGCGTTCGCCACGTAGGCGGTCTGAAAGTAGGCCGCCTGCGCCAGCGGGGCCGGCCAGCGCTCGGGCGACAGCCCCTGTCCGCGCCCGTGCTGCCAACGGCCCGGCGGCAGGCTGAAGCGAAAGCCCAGCACCGCGTCGGTTGGCGCCGGGGGCTCAGGAGCGTCGGCCGCAGGTCGCGCGCGCGTGGCCACGTGCGAGCACACCACGTCGCCGACGGTGGAGCGGGTCAGCATCGTCGCCACGCTCTCGGCGGTGTAGTAGCCCTGCCCGACGACCTGGTCGGCCAACGCCACGACCGCGTCGATGTCCGCGGCCGTCATCGGGCGCACCGTGATGTCCGTCAGGTCGCGCTGCGGCGGGTGAGCGAGCGTCACGCGACCCTACCCGCCGACACGCTCGACGCGGTGGACGAACTGCAGCTTGCGCAAGCCCCGCAGCACGGAGTCGAGCTGGCTGATGTCCTTGACCTCGACCTCGAACTCGTTGATGGCCTTGCGCGCGTTCAGCACCCGGCAGTTGGCCTGCAGGATGTTCACGCCCGACTCGCGGAAGCGCTGGGTCATCTCCGCTAGCATGCCCGCGCTGTTGCCGGTGTGGACGCGCACCTTCACCGGCGCGACCTGGTCGCCGCCGCTCCAGTCGACCTCGATGCGCCGCATGGGGTCGGCGTCCCGCGCCCGCGGGCAGCTGTACTGGTGCACCGTCACGCCACGCCCGCGGGTGACGAAGCCGGTGATGTCGTCGCCAGGCACCGGCTGACAGCAGCGGGCCAGACGGATCACCACGTCGTTGATGCCCGCCACCGAGACCGTCGCAGGCCCGGCGCCGCGCTGCTCCTTGGGGCGCCGACTGCGCTTGCTGGGCGGCGCGGGCGGCGGCTCCGCGGGCTTCTCGTCGGGGAGCAGCCAGGTGACCACGTCGTCGACCTGCAACTTGCCGTAGCCGACCTGGATCTGGAGCTCGTCGAAGGTCTGGCAGCGAAAGCGAGAGAGCAGCTTCGTCCACCGCTCGTGCTTCTCCGCCCGGGTCAGCGAGTAGCCGGCGCGGCGGAAGCCCTTCTCCAGCAGGTCGTGGCCGATGGCGAGCGCGCGGTCCCGCTGCTCCTGACGGATGTAGTTGCGGATCTTGGTCTTGGCGCGGGCCGACTTGACGAAGTCCAGCCAGCCGGGGCTCGGCCGCGAGTCGGCGCGGGTCATGATCTCGACCACGTCGCCGTTGCGCAGGGGCGTGTCCAGGGTGGTGATGCGGCCGTTGGTCTTGGCGCCCACCGCGGTCTCGCCGACGCGGGTGTGGATCGAGTAGGCAAAGTCCACGGGCGTCGCCCCACGCGGGAAGACCTTGAGGTCGCCGGCGGGCGTGAAGGTGTAGACCTCGTCGTTGAAGAGGTCGACCTTCATGTTGTCGAGGAACTCGTCGTTGTCGGTGACGCCCGCGTTCCACTCCAGCAGCTGCTTGAGCCAGGTGAAGCGCTCCTCGTCCTTCGGCGAGATGGCCTTGCCCTTCTCCTTGTAGCGCCAGTGCGCCGCGACGCCGTTCTCCGCGATGCCGTGCATCTGCTCGGTGCGGATCTGGATCTCGACCTGCTGCCCGTCGGGCCCCATCACCGTGGTGTGGAGGCTCTGATAGTTGTTGGCCTTGGCCAGCGCGATGTAGTCCTTGAAGCGCCCCGGGATCGGGGTGAACCGGCTGTGCACGACGCCCAGCGCCCGGTAGCACTGCTCCAGCGAGGCGGTCAGCACGCGGAAGCCCTGCGCGTCGTAGATCTGGGCGTAGGGCAGGTTCTGCCGCTTCATCTTGCGGTAGATGCCGTACAGGTGCTTCGGCCGGCCGTAGACCTTGGCGCTCGCGAGCCCCGCCTTGGCCAGCTCCGTCTCGAGCAGGGTCACGACCTTGGCGACGTAGGCCTCCCGCTCGGCGCGCTGCTGGCCCACGTCTCGCTTCAGCTCCTGGTAGTCGTCCGGGTACAGGTAGCGAAAGCACAGGTCTTCGAGCTGGGACTTGAGCCAGCCGATGCCGAGGCGGTTCGCCAGCGGGGCATAGATCTCCAAGGTCTCCAGGGAGATGCGCCGCTGCTTCTCGGCGCGCATGGCGCCCAGGGTCGACATGTTGTGCAGCCGGTCGCAGAGCTTGATCAGCAGGACGCGGATGTCCTTGCTCATGGCCACCAGCATCTTGCGGAAGTTCTCGGCCTGCTTGTGCTCGGTGCGGCCGAAGCGGATCTTGTCGAGCTTGGTGACGCCGTCGACGATGTGGGCGATGTCGTCGCTGAAGAGCGTAGCCACGTCTTCGGTCGTGACCTCGGTGTCTTCGACCACGTCGTGCAGCAGCCCCGCGCACACGCTGGCCTCGTCGAGCCGCAGCTTGAGGATCAGCTGGGCGACCGCCACCGGGTGAGCGAAGTAGGGCTCGCCGGACTTGCGCCGCTGGCCGTGGTGGTGCGCAGCGCCAAAGACGTAGGCCTGCCGCAGCAGCGTCCCCTCGGCGCTGGGCAGGAACTCCCGCATCTCGGCGATGAGCTCGTCGGCCGAGGGCACGCGCCACTCCACCAGCTCGGCGAGCGCGGCGTCGGTGTGGTCGGGTAGCGGGATGGGCATGTTCTGGCGCGCTCCAACGCTTGCAGTGGGCGCCCCACGAGGGGAGCGCTTCACCCTACTTTACGTTTCGCCACGGTGGAGTTCATGCGAAAGCGCCAGGATTCAGGCAAGAACGCAGGCAGCACCGCCAGATCGGCGGTCAGACTGCCCCCGCACGCCCTGTCACTCCCCCGCCGCAGACGCGGCTTGAAAGCGACCCGATTCATGTGCTCAGGCCCCCGTGGTACGCGGATTGTGCGCAAGCGCACACCGCGCGGACGCAGCTTGCATCCCTTTGGGGCGGCTGTCACGATTCGGCCGCCGCACGCGGTTCATTCTTCGCGAGGCACGCACCCCACGCCACTGCAGCTCACCTCTCTTGCCCGCGCCTCCGTTCGCCGGTGACGCGCGCGGACGTGACCCGCAGGCAGGCCAGGCACATCTGGCCAGGAGCCCACAACGATGATCGTCGAACAGCTCGCCCACATCCTCGACCAGCTCGGCGCCGAATGGGTGCTCTACGTGCTCATGGTGCTCTCGATCGCCTCCGTGGCCATCGTCATCGAGCGGCTGATCTTCCTGCAGCGCAACAAGGTCCCGGTCGGGCAGCTGCAGGGCGACCTGCTCAAGGCCCTCGACTCCGGGCGGGAAGCGGCGGAGAAGGTGCTGACGCCCTACTCCGGCATGGAGGCCCAGGTGGCGCTCAGCGGCGTCCGGGAGATGCACCGCGGCGCGGCGGCCACGGAGGAGGTCATGGCGGCGCGCCAGGCGGTCGAGCGGCTCCGCTACGACCGCTTCCTCGGCTTCCTCGGCTCCCTCGGGGCCAACGCGCCCTTCATCGGCCTGCTCGGGACGGTCATCGGCATCATGGGCGCGTTCGCGGACCTGCAGCTGTCCATGGGCGGCGCCGCGGCGGACGCCAACCGGACCCAGGCGATCATGGGCAGCATCTCCGAGGCCCTCGTGGCCACGGCGGTGGGCCTCTTCGTCGCCATCCCGGCGGTGTGGGCCTACAACCAGCTCAAGGGCAGCATCAAGGTCGCGCAGGGCAACACCGCTGCCCTCGGCTCCATCGTCCTCGCACACGTGAAGAGCGAGGGCGCCGACGCCGAGCCGGACAAGGGCTAGCAGACTGCGGCGCAACGGCGCACGACGCCCCACGCCACGAGCTCGACGCACACCGCGTCGCTCACCCTCGGGAGGACCCCATGGCAGCGAAACTTGGAGGCGGTGACGACGACGCCATCGTCGACATCAACGTCACGCCGCTCGTCGACATCATGCTCGTGCTGCTCATCATCTTCATGCTGACCAGTGAGGCGGTGTCGAAGAAGGTGAAGAAGCCGACCATCGACATCGACCTGCCCACCGCGGCCTCCGGCGAGGACAAGCCGGGCGAGCCCCTGAGCCTGGTGGTCAACAAAGAGGGCGCCCTCTTTCTGAACGGCAAGGAGGTCAGCGAGGCGGACCTGCGCAAGGCCGTGCGGGCCAACGTCGCCGTCAAGGGCAAGGGCAAGGCCGAGGCGGTGCTGAGCGCCGACAAGCGGCTGTCCCACGGGCGCATCGTCCGGCTGATCGACATGATGCGTGTGCTGGGCGTCGAGAACGTCGCCATCAACACGAAAGAGCAGGAGATCGAATAGCGGTCGCCGGTCCTCCGTCGGAGAGGCCAGAAGCGCGACCGCATCGCAGCAGCAGCCGCCGCATCCCTCAGGTGCACCCCGCGCACCACCGCGCACCACCCGAGCCACCCAGCGCCCAGCGCACCCCAGGAGAGCGCCATCGCCCACGCCGCACCGCTACTGGACCGAGACATGGTCGTGGGCCTCGCCCTCGCCGTCGCGCTGCACGTCGGCCTCGGCTGGTGGGGGGCGAGCCTCGACATCCAGCGCGAGCCGCCGAAGCTCCCCGACCGCATGGTCGCGAAGGCGGTGTACCAGGACGTGGAGCTGCCCAAGCCGCCGCCGCCTCCGCCGCCCCCGCCGCCCGAGCCCAAGCCGGAGCCCAAGCCCGAGCCCGTGGTGAAGAAAGAGGCGCCCAAGCCCAAGCCCAAGCCCAAGAAGCGCGGCCAGCCCAAGCGGAAGAAGAAGAAGCGCAAGAAGCAGGACAACAAGCCCAAGCCCAAGCCCAACGAGCCCGCCCCCCTGGTGCTCTCGAAGACCTATGGCTCCAGCGGCGACGGCGGCGTGACCGTGCAGCAGGGCGACGAGGACATGTTCGGCGACCCCGCGGTCGAGGCCAACGAGCGCAACACCCGGCCGCGCGACGACGACGGGGACGACAAGCAGCCGGCCGCGCCGGGGCCGACGGGCGACGGTGGCAAGAAAGAGCGCAAGGTGGTCATCGTGCACGCCCGCCCCAAGTCGCGGTGCAAGGTCGACTGGCCCGAGGGGGCGGCCGCGTCTCGCCGAATCGTCGAGGTGACCCTGCTGCTGAGCATCGACAAGCGCGGCCGCGTCTCACCCAAGAAGATCCTGCGCAGCGCGGGGGAGCCCTTCGACAGCG
Organism: bacterium; assembly: GCA_030425545.1. GTDB lineage: Bacteria > Myxococcota_A > UBA9042 > UBA9042 > UBA9042 > UBA9042. Next base: position 15,092 of record JAUIAC010000106.1, read on the forward strand.
CGGCCAAGAAGGCGCTGCGAGCCTGCGCGTTCAAGCCCGGCACGCGCGACGGCAAGGCCTTCACCGACCGCGTCCCCTTTGTCGTTGAATTTCGACCCGGAAGCGGAGCATGACGAAGCGAAGCACGACGAAACGAAGCACGACGAGACGAAGCACGACGCCGCAGGGGCTGCGCGCCCCCCGCACCACGCGCGACGGGCGCTGGCCGGGGTCGCAGCGCGCGTGGACCGCGCCGACCTGGCTGTCCCTCGCGCTCCTCGCGTCCACCTTGCTCGGCACGGGCTGCGGCGCCGACTATGCGCCCCCCTCGCTGATCAACAAGCTGCGCATCATCGGCGCGCGGGCCGAGCCGCCGGTGCTCACGACCGCGGGCAAGAGCCAGCTCGACATGCTGGTGGTGGGCAACGACCCAGCCGAACCGCTGTGCTACGCGTGGTCGTTCTGCCTCTTTGCCCTGGCCCAGGACGGCAACTACGTCTGTGTCGACCCGGACCTGGAGCTCGACCTGGGCACCGGTCCGACCGCCGAGGTGGGCGCCGTGGACGCGTTCTCGCTGCTGCCGAAGATCGAGCCCGTGTTCAAGAAGCTGGGGCTCAACCCGCCCTCGCAGCTGACCGGCGGCGCCAACGCAGACCCGAGCGACGCCAGCGGCTTCGAGCTGACCGTGCGCTTCAAGGTGGCCGAGGCGGGCTCAGAGGGTGGGACCTGCCCGAGCGACGGGCTCGCCTGGCTGGCCAAGC
>JAUIAC010000746.1 GCA_030425545.1 bacterium
CACCCTCGGCCCGCTGCGCGTCGTGTCCGCCCTGCGGAGCCAGCTCGGCGCCGGGGCCAAGGTCGCGCTGATCACCAGCCGCATGGGCTCCCTGGCCGACAACGACTCCGGCAGCCACTACGCCTACCGCATGTCCAAGGCGGCCCTCAACGCGGCCGGCGTCTCCCTGGCGGTGGACCTGCGGCCAGCGGGCGTCGCCGTGGCGCTGCTGCACCCGGGCTGGGTCCGCACCGACATGACCGGCGGGCGCGGCCTGGTCGACGCCGACGAGAGCGCGGCCGGCCTCATCGCCCGGGTCGACGCGCTGACGCTCGAGACGAGCGGGAGCTTCTGGCACATGAACGGCGAGCGCTTGCCCTGGTAGCCGGCGCCAGGTGGGCTAGCCCGCGTTCAGCGCGACCTGCGGCGCCAGGTTGGGGGCCATGGCCTCGCTGTCGCGCACGTTCCGCGCGTCGATGGCGACGAAGTAGTCCGGGTCTTCGAGCACGTTGATGTCGCAGATCTTCTCGGCCCGCTTGATGAGCTTGACGCAGTCGCGGCTCAGGTGGCGCAGGTGCAGCGTCTTGCCGGCCCGCTGGTAGCGCTCGGCCAGCTTGTTGATCGACTCGATGGCGCTCTGGTCGGCGATGCGCGACTCGGCGAAGTCGATGATGACCTCGTCGGGGTCGCCCGCCACGTCGAACTTCGAGGCGAAGAGGGTCGTCGAGCCGAAGAAGAGGGGCCCAAAGATCTCGTAGTGCTTGATGCCGTGCGCGTCGACGCGCTTGCGGGCGCGGATGCGGAGCGCGTTCTCCCACGCGAACACCAGGGCCGAGATGACCACGCCGGCCAGCACCGCGATGGCCAGGTCGAAGACCACCGTGAGCCCCGTGACAGCGGCGATGACGACGACGTCTGCCAGCGGGACCTTGTTCAAGATCTTGAAGGTGTTCCAGGCGAAGGTGCCGATGACCACCATGAACATCACGCCCACCAGCGCGGCGATGGGCACCAGCTCGATGGCGCCAGCGCCGAAGAGGATGAAGCCGAGCAGGGCCAGGGCCGCCACCACACCGGACAAACGGCCCCGCCCGCCGGAGTTGATGTTGATGATGCTCTGGCCGATCATCGCGCAGCCGCCCATGCCGCCGAAGAAGCCGTTGACGATGTTGGCCGCCCCCTGGGCCACGCACTCCCGGTTGGCGTCGCCGCGGGTCTCCGTCAGCTCGTCGATGAGGTTCAGGGTCATCAGCGACTCGATGAGCCCGATGGCCGCGAGGATGCAGGCGTAGGGGAAGATGAAGACGACGTGCGACCAGGTCAGCGGCACCTGCGGCAGCGCGAAGGTCGGCAGGTCCGCGGCGATGCCGGTGCCGCCGCGCGCGTGGATGAAGGTGGCCACGGTCTCGGTCTCGATGCCGCCGAAGATGACCAGCGCCGACACCGCGCCGATGGCAGCCAGGGCCGCGGGGACCTGCTTGGTCAGGCGCGGGAGCACCACCATGATGGCCATGGTCAGCGCGGTGAGCCCGAGCATGGTCCACAGCGGCGCGCCGGAGAGCCACGCGCCGCCCTTCTGGAACATGCCGAGCTGCGAGAGGAAGATGACGATGGCGAGGCCGTTGACGAAGCCCATCATCACCGAGCTCGGGATCATGCGCACGAACTTGCCGAGGCGCAGTACGCCCGCGCCGATCTGCAGCAGACCGGTGAGCAGCAGGGTGGCGAAGAGCAGCTGAAGCCCCGCGGTCCCCGACTCCGCCGCGGCCGTGTCGCCCGCCGCAGCCGCCATGGCGTTGCCCTCGGACACCAGCGAGACCATCACCACGGCCATGGCGCCGGTAGCCCCCGAGATCATGCCGGGACGTCCGCCGAAGAGGGCGGTGACCAACCCCATCATGAAGGCGCCGAGGAGGCCGACCACGGGCGACACCCCCGCGACGAAGGCGAAGGCGACCGCCTCCGGCACCAGCGCCAGCGCTACGGTCAGGCCGGAGAGCACGTCGGCCTTTACGCCGCGCCAGCTGAGGTTGTTCTTTAGAGATGTCAGGGTGTTGGTCAAGTCTGTTCGCTCCTGTACGCCGCGGTCCGGCCCCAAAGGGCCGCGGGAGATACAGGACGCTGGCCCTTGACGCAATGCGTCACGGCCAAAAACACGCCGCGCGACGGCGGCTCAGTCCACCGGTTTGCCAGCGCTGGCGACGCGCCAGGGCGGCCGGCGACTCAGCCGATGCGCCCCATGCGGCCGGCGCGGTAGTCGGCGAAGGCCTGTCGGATCTCCGCCATGCTGTTCATGACGAAGGGGCCGTACTGCACGATGGGGTCGCCGTGCGGCGCGCCCGCGAGCAGCAGGGCCTGCATCGGGGCCT
>JAUIAC010000107.1 GCA_030425545.1 bacterium
GCCAGGCCTGGATGACGCGGCTGCTCGACACGCCCGCCGCCGAGCTGGAGTACCTGCGCTTCGCCGTCACGGTCGACGACACGCGCGCCCGGCAGCTGCTGCGCTTCACGCCCCAATACTCGGGCTCGGAGGCGGCGCGCGCCGCGCTGCGTGACGGGATCTGGGACGCGACCTTTGACGCGGATCGCCCCGCCATGGGCGCGCCATCCTGAGCGCGCCATCCTGAGCGCGCCTTCCTGAGCGGCCCCGCCTGACGGCGCCGTCAGGAGCGCCGGCTACGCTCGTCTCTGCCCTCGGCCCGTCGCTGCCACGCGGCGCCGCCGACGAGGCCGACGCCCAGCGCCGCCAGCGCGCCCAGGATCACGGGCCACGCGGGCGGCTGGAGCGGCTCTCCAAGCGACGCCATGGTCTTCGGGTCACTCGGGTCCTCGACCGGGGTCACCTGAGCCGCCAGGGTCGCTGGACCGGCCAGCCCCGCCGCGTCGCTCGCCGGCCCACCGGGAGCCGTCCCCGCGAGCGAGGGCGCCGCGCACGCGAGCATCCAACCGCAGACCAGCCACCGCGTGAGCGTAGGCCTGGCCGCACGCCGAACGGGGACGCAGCGCCCGCGCGGCTCCGCGCCGCTCGCGGGCCGGTCGACCCCAGGTCGCAGGTCGGCGGCGCAGCCGGGGGCGCGCGAGGTACGCTCCGCCGGGTCGGCGGTGGGTCGGGCCGAGCTCATGGTCGCTCCTTCCACGAAGCGGCGACCCGGACGAAGCGCCGCCGTTCGAAGCCGCGGACGCCGGGCCGCCCGGCGCCGTCGAAGTCGCAGCGCAGGGTGCGCTGGTCTGCCTCCAGGTCGCAGGTCCAGACGCCGGGGGCGTCCGTACGTGGCAGCGGCAGCGACATGCGGTGCCACCGGCCCTCCGTGCGCAGCCACGCCGCCACCCCGGTGGCGACCGCGCCGTCACGGCTCGCCCGCCCCAGCGCCTGGGTCCATATCTCCGGCCTGCCGGGCGCGGTCGTCAGCTGCCACACGCTCGCGCGCGTCAGGGGACGGTTGTCGACCGCGTCGTTGGCGCCCGCCGCGACCAGCCGGGCCTCTCGGCGTCGACGCTTGCCGCGCCCACGGCGCTCCGCAGCGGTGGACAGCACGTGGTCACACAGCAGCAGCGAGAGGGCAGCCCCTTGAGCGTCGAGGGCCAAGGTCACGCGGGGCAGGGCGGTGTCTGTCGCTCGGCGCATCCCGGTGGGCCCGGGGAGCGCGCTGACCGTCCGCGTCGGCGGCGGCGCGAGGACGAGCTGGAGCAGCCAGCCGCCGCCCGCCAAGGGCACCACCGCGCGCTGGCCCTTGCGCAGCAGCGCGACCCGGAGCGGCCACGGTTCACGCGCGCGGCTGTCCCGCAGGAGCCCACGCGCCCACTTCACCTGCCCTCGGGTGTCGGCCCGGACGCCCAGGCGCAGCGTTCGCCACCGCACCTGCGTCGCCGGGCTGCGGGCCGTGGCGTCCCGTGGGGACGGAGCGGCCGGGGCCGGTGCGCGCTCGGCCGCTCTGCTGCGTGGGGCAGCCTGACCGACCGCCGCGCCGCGCGCCGCCCGCGCGGCGCGGGTCACGTCTGCGACGCGCACCAGCCCGGGCCGCCTGGCGGGTCGCGCCGCGGTGTCCACGGCGCTGCGACACCGCGCCTGCAGCGTCAGCCCCAGGAGCACGTCGCCCCGTGGGCCCTGCCAGAGCGTGCGGGCCGTGAGCGTGGGTGCGCCGCAGCCCGCCAGCAGGGTCTCCAGGGACGCGGGGGGCGCGAGGCCACGCACGGCGCGCGTCGGACCGAGGCGGAGCACCTCGACCTCAGCCAGCGTCAGCGGGTGGCTCTCGCGCACCGAGCGCAGCTCGGGTCGCAGCGCGCTCAGCAAGGTCTGTCGCCAGTGTCGAAGCCAGGACGGCGCGGGGCGGCGCGCGAGCGTCGGGGGCTCCGTGCTGCCTTGGACCGGGCGCGCGGGCTCGGGGTTCACCGCGACGAGGAAGTCCACCCAGGCCCGCAGCGACGGGTCCTCGGCGGCGCTCACGCGCGTTCGGTGCTGCACTGTGGCGGCGCCGGTCGGTGTCCGGGCCCGGGCCGCGGTCTGCGGCTGGGGCTGCGCCGGGGGCTGCGAAGGGAGCTGCGACGGCGCCAACTGGGCGTTCGCGTTGAGGCTCCAGCTCGCCACCACGGAGCACAGCAGGGCAACCACGGCCCGTCGGGACGGCGGGGCGTCGTCGCGGCCGCTGACGGTACCGAGGCAGTTCCGCAGTGCATGGCGCGCCACAGACGCAGCCTCACGGGCTCGCGGGTGAGGGGGGCTCACGACCGGCGGACACCGGTGCTCGTGCGCCGTCGCCAGGCGATCCACGCGCTGGCGGCGAGCAGCGCGAGCCAGGGCGCCGGGGCGCCGGGCGCGCCGCCTGTCGCCGAGCACCCCGAGCGGGAGCCGCCCGCTACGCGGTACAGCGCTACCGGAGTGGCCGCGTCGGGCGCAGCGACGCCGTCTGCGCGGCTGCCACCGCCAGCAGAGGTGTCCGCAGCCCGGCTGTCGGGTGTCCGTCGGCTCGCGTCGGCGCCGCGCTGCGCCGATCCGTCGGGGGCGTCCGCCGCCGAGGCGTCCGACTTGGCGGTGTCCGCGGCGGGCTGGATCCCGTCGGTGTGTGTCGTGTCGGGTGCGCCCGCATCTGGAGTGCCGGCGTCTTGAGCGCCGGCATCTGGAGCGCCCGCATCTGGAGAGCCGGCGTCTGGAGAGCCTGTGTCGGGCGTCCCCGCATCTGGAGCGCCCACATCTGGAGCGCCCACATCTGCGGCGCCAGTGTCGGCTCCCCCCGCGTCCGGCGTGCCCGCGTCGGTCGTCCCACCGCCGGTCGGACACTGACTGACCATGCCGCCGGTGCCGCCACCGCCGCTGCTGCCGCCACCGCACTGGCCCTGGCTGCAGCCGCCCGCGCACGGCGTCCAGCTCCGCACCAGGCAGCCTCCGACCTTGCTGCAGGTCCAGGCGTGCGTGCCCTTGCTGCTGCACCCGGTCTGTCCAACCGCTCCGCACTCGTCGACACAGCCGTTACAGGCCGCGCCGCTCAGGCAGTTGTAGTAGCCGGACTGGGCGTCCCAGCCGCAGCACCCCTGGCAGCTCTGCTTCTTGAGGCTGCCGTCGCAGTAGGACAGCTGCTTGCCCTGACACTGCCCTTCGAAGGTGACGCCGCCGCAGGGGTCGCTGCCCCCTCCCGTCGCCCCACACGCGACCTTGGGGTCCACCACGCACGCACCCAGCGCGGCCGGCACGCCGCAGTCGGTGTCGTCGGTGCAGCTCTTGCCGCTGCCCTTGCACGTGCCCTTGCACACCTGACAGTCGCACATGCGCGCTGGGCCAGTGCACTGGCTGTGGCCGGTACACGCATGCACCGCACCGCCGGGCTCGCAGCCGCAGGTGCCTTGGACGCACAGCGCGTCGGCTACGGTCTTGGTGATCGGCCCCTTGGGCAGCGTGCGGGTGATGCAGTGAATGGCGCCGGACCACATGGCGATGCTGTCTGCGCGAAGGCCCACGTGCTTCATCGCGGGCATGGCGTCCTGCCACTGCTGCTGGGCCCGCGCCGTGAGCGCGACCTTGAAGGGATCGCTCACACACGACAGGCCGCTGGGGCAAGCCACCAGCGCGTCGCAGCCCTGCGCCGTCGGGCCCTGGGTACACTTTCCCGCCGCGCAGTGCTGGCCCTGCGGGCAGGCGTTGTCGGTCATGCAGCTCGCGCCGAAGTTGTTGCGGCAGCTCAGCGTGGTGTAGCTCGGGTAGACGTTGACGCCGTTCGTGAAGGTCGAGTTGATGAACGTGCGCGGGAGGTCTCCGTAGGTGTCCTTGAAGCGCGTCATCATGGTCAGCCGGCTCACCTTGAAGCTGCCGCCCTTGTAGGTCGTCGCGGCCTTGAAGAGCGCGACGTTGTCCTCCATGCGCTGTCGGTTGAGCGCCCAGGTCTGGCTGTAGTCCTTGGCGACCTTGCCCGGCATCACCAAGGTCTCCTGGGTGCCGTCTCCGTTGTAGTCGAGGGTCAGGCTGTCCTCATAGCGGCTGATGAGCACGTGGTCGGGCGCGAGCCACTTGAAGAACATGTCGAGGTGGCCGGTGCCGTCGTCGGTGATGTCCTTGAGGATGTAGGTCGTGTCGCACGCCGACCACCTCTTGAGGATGTTCCGCACCTTGGCCGCGCTGTAGCCGGTGTTCTTCAGCGCCCGGGTGGTGGTGGCGCACTGCCCGTGGCCGTCCGCCTGGATGTTGCCGCCCTCGAAGGGGAAGGGCACGCGATAGGCCGTTCCCGGGTAGAACTGGGTGCCCACCCGCGTACCCAAGGCGTCGTCGAGGTGGCGCGGCTGGTAGTAGATCCAGTCTGCGAAGGCGACCTGACCCGTGACCTTGTCCACCAAGGGGAAGCCGCTGTAGTCCATCAGCCAGATGGTCTGGTTCGGCAGCGTCACCGTCTGCACGAAGGCCTTCTCGGCTGGCGTGATGCCGTACTCGCTCAGCGCCTTGTGAAAGTCCGCCGCGACGGTGGCGTTGTTGACGATGGCATAGGCCTTCACCTGGGGCTTGCTGTGCCGAACGAACTGGATGGTCTGCTCGGCCATCATCCGGCGCACGGCTTTGCTGTTGGGCATGCCGTTGGAGTAGGTGGTCCACACCGACTGCATCGGCTCCCACTCGCCGTAGGGACGGAAGCGGCCCGCCTTGGGGGGCACGGTCTGGCCGAACCACTCCGGGTGCGCCGCGCGGTAGTCGTCCGAGGCGTCCAGCTTTCCGCTCGTGCGCTCGGCCTGAGTCAGCCAGGCGGGCAGGAGGTGGGCAGAGGTCGCCGCCACCTCGGCCGCGGTTGGGGGCGCGAGCGGCACGTGCGACCCGCCGCGCAGGTCCGCGCCCGCCGGATCGGCGCTCGCAGCTGCGTGCAGCCCCGCAGACGTGGGGTCAGACGTGGTGGGAGTTGGGTCGCAGGCCACGGCCGCGAGCAGGCCGAGCGCGACGCCGCAGCGCAGCAGTGCGCCGGGCTGCATCAGGCTTCGCGCCGCCGCAGCACCAGACCACCCATGGCGAGCAGCACCAGGAGCCAGCCGGCAGCGCCGTTGGCGGTGCGGGGCGCCGCGCTGCAGCCGCCGGAGTCACCGGAGCCGCCGTTGGACGTGCCGCCGCTGCTGGCGCCACCGCCACCGTCGAGCGTGCCCGCCGTGCCGGAGTCTGTGGCCACGCCCGCGTCGGTGGTCGTGCCGCCGCCGTCGCCTCCGCCGCTCGACGACCCCGCGTCCGTCTCTTCCTTCGGGCACACCTTCGGCTCCGGCTTGGTGCAGGCGCCGTTGTCGCAGATGCCGTCGTCTTCGCAGTAGGTCCACTTGCGCTTCAAGCAGCCGCCGTCGTCGACACACTCCCACGCGTGGGAGTCCTTCGCGCTGCAGCCCTTCTCGCCCGCCTGGGCGCACTCGGGCACGCACTTCTCGCACATGTTGCTGTTGAGGCAGTCGAACTGGTTCACGTCCTTGTTCCAGCCACAGCAGCTCGGGCACGAGATCTGCTTCGCGTCCCCGGCGTTGTTGCAGAACTTGAGCAGCTTGCCGTCACAGTAGCCCTCGTAGGAGAGCGAGCCGCAGGAGCCGCCACCGCCGCCGCCCGCGCTCTGGCCCTTGCACGCCTGGTTCGGGTCCATGATGCAGCTGCCCTTGACCACGTCCGACAGCTTGTCCCCCGAGGCGCAGTCGGCGTCGTCGGTGCAGCCCTTGTCGGAGCCCTTGCAGGTGCCCTTGCACACCTGACAGTTGCACAGCCACTTCGGTCCGAAGCAGTCGCTGTCCTTCTGGCAGGCGCCGGTCATGCCGTCTTCGCTGCAGCCGCACTTGCCGCTGAGGCAGACGCCGTCCTTGACCGTCTTGGCGAAGGTGCCCGAGGGGATCGTGCGGGTGATGCAGTGGATCGCTCCCGACCACAGCGCGATGGTGTCCGCGCGCAGGCCGACGTGCTTCCACTTCGGCATCGCCTTCTCCCACTGGCTCTGCACCTGCGCGATGATCGCCTTCTTCAGCGGGTCGTCGACGCACTTCTGGCCGCTCTTGCAGGTGAGCAGCTCGTCGCACCCGACCAGCACCGGGCCTGCGGTGCATCGACCGGCGCCGCAGTGCTCGCCCGAGGCGCAGTCGGCGTCCTTGATGCAGGTCGCGCCCGTGGGATCCTGGCAGCTCGTGTCCGTGTAGCTCGGGTACACGTTGACCCCGTTGGTGAACGTGGAGTTGATGAAGGTCCGCGGCAGGTTGCCGTAGCTGTCCTTGAAGCGGGTCATCATGCTCAGCCGGTGCACGGTGAACTTCTTGCCGTTCGCCGCGGTCTCGGCGGCGAAGAGCGCGGCGTTGTCGTCCATGCGCTTCTGGTTGAGCTTGAACGTCGACGCGTAGTCCGACGCCACCAGCCCCGGCATCTCGATGGTCTCGTCCTTGCCGTCGCCGTCGTAGTCGAGCGTGATGCTGTTCTCGTACTTGCCGAACATCACCTCGTCTTCCGCGACCCACTTGAAGAACATGTCGATGTGGCCGGTGCCGTCGTCCGAGATGTCCTGCACGATGAGCGTCTTCTCACACGCCATGTAGTTCTTCAGCTGGTTGCGCACCTTCAGCGCCGAGAAGCCCGTGTTCTTGAGCGCGCGGAACGAGGTCAGGCACATGCCCTTGCCGTCCGCCTGGATGTTGCCGCCCTCGAAGGGGAAGGGCATGCGGTAGGTCGTCGCGTCCTTGTAGAAGTCGCGACCGATGCGGGTCGGGATGGCGTCGTCGATCTGGCGCGGCTGGTAGTAGATGAAGTCGGTGAAGGCGACGTTGCCGGTCTTCTTCTCGATGATGGGGAAGGGGCCGTAGTCGATGTGCCAGATGGTCTGGTTCGGCATCACCACGATGACGACGTACTCCTTCTCTTCCTTCTTGATGCCGTACTCGTCGAGGGCCTTGAGGAAGTCGTCCCCCACCGTCGAGTTGTTGACGATGACGTGCGCCTTCACCTTCGGCGTCGAGTGGCGGATGAAGTTGATGGTCTGCTCGGCGAACATGCGCCGCACCGGCTTTGAGCCCGGCATGCCGTTGGAGTAGGTGGTCCAGACCGCCTGCATCTCCTCCCACTCGCCGAAGGGCCGGAAGCGACCCGGCTCCAGCGGCTCGGTCTGCGCGAACCACTTGGCGTTGGTGGCGCGGAAGTCGTCCGCGGCGTCGTTCTTCGCGGTGTTGAGGCGCTCAGCGGCGGTCTCGAAGGCGGGCAACACCACCTGCTGCTGGCCGGGTACGAGCGCCTGACCTTCCTCGATGTGCACGATCTTCGCGTGGGGCAGCGTCTGCGCGCGCGACTTCAGCACCTGCGCCGGGGCGTAGCTGGGTTCCGCAGGTCCGTGACAGGCGACCATCGCGAAGGTGGCCGCGACACAGGTCAGCGTGAGGGTCAGGTCGCGGGCAACGGGGCGGCGCATGGGGCCTCCAAAGAAGTGCGGCAAAGGGGCCTCAGGGCCGTTCATCTGGTACACGACATCGCCGGAGCGCGCCAGCCTCAAGGCCATGCACGCGTGCAGAATCGACGCCTTGCGGTGCGGCTACTTCAGCGTGCCACGCAGGTAGGTGTAGCCGCCGAGGTTCTCGATCTTCTGGATGGCGAGCGCGATGGCCGTCCCAGCCGGGATGTCCTTCGAGAAGGCCGACAGGTCGATCTCCGGCAGCGGGAAGCTCCCCAGACCGGAGCCCAGGCTGTCGACCAGCTTCGGCAGCATCACCGTCTTGATGAGGGTGATGAACAGGTCCTGCATGTCCTTCGCTTCGTCATTGATCTTGGTGACCTCGAGCTCGAGGTAGTCGATGCTCTTGAGCGCGAAGCCCAGCTCGGTCTCGCCCGTCTTCGGGTTCTTGACCGCCTTGAGCTCAGCCGTGGCCTGCATCGACGCGTAGAGGTAGATGTCGATGGGCTTGCCGCTCAGGTTGAGCTTGGCGTGCATCTGCAGGTCGCCGATCTGCACCTTCAGGTCGCCCTTGCCGAGGCAGGTGTTGACGATGGGCGGCAGCAGGAAGTCGAGGTCGACGCTGAGCTTGCTCACGCCGAAGGTGCTCAGGTCCACGGAGCCGAGCGCGTCCTCGCCGATGCTGAGGTTCAGCGCCCCGCCGTGCCACAGGGCGAAGAGCAGCTGGTTGACGAAGTCGTCGGCCAGCCCGGCCTCGAGCGGGAACTTCAGGCCGGGGTTGAACACCTCTTTCTGACCCGGCTCCAGGCAGCCGGCCCGCCCGATGCTGCCGAGCGAGGGGTGCGTCACCTTCTTCACCGAGGTCATCGACGCGTCGAGGCCGAGCAGGATGCCGCCGTTCTGCGCCTTGGTCGGCTTGAAGTCGAGCATGCCGACCTTGGAGGCCAGGGTGAGCTTGGTGTTCTCGCCCTTGCCGATGAAGGGCGGCAGGTCCAGGTCCTGGTTGATCGCCAGCGACTCGAGCGCGGAGCTCAGCTGGTCGCCCAGGGTCTGCTGCAGCACGGCCTTCATCACCTGCTCCAGGGTCGCTTCGAGCGCCGGACCGATGGCCGAGAGCAGCCAGTTCGCCACCGCGCCGACCAGACCGTTGAGTGAAATCTTGAGGTTGTTGAAGTTGACGTCGACGTTCTTCGTCTCGGCCTTGAGCTTGCCGGTCTTGGGGTCGAGCTTGAGCAGCAGGTCGAAGCTCATCTCGATGGCCTTGGCCGCGATGGTCGCCTTCTGGTTCAGCGGCGCAGGCGGCAGCGGCTTGATGCCCCACTTGGCCTCGATGGCCATGTCCGCCGAGAAGCTGTGGATCTTGCCCACCAGGTTCAGCCCGCCGTCGATGACGGTGATGGAGAACTCGGGGTAGCCGTTGTTGATGCCCTTGTCCCCCATCTTCACGTTCTTCACGAGGGCCTTGCCGTCGAAGAAGAGGGCGCCCGTGTTGCTCTTGAGCGGGACGGCCGCGGCGGCGAGCAGCGTGTCGAAGTCGAGGGTGCCGATGACCAGCTCAGCGATGGTGGCGAGGTCCTTGGGGTTCTTGTGGTCGTGCTTGCCGCTGTCGATGACCGACTGGCTGAGCCACACGCCGATGCCATTGTCGATGACCGCCTCGGCCGGCTTCTTCGGATCGGCGCCGTACCACTTGGTGGAGTAGTAGTAGGTCTGCGCGCCCTCGCTGACGTTGTCCCACTCGTCCGTGGCCTTCCACTTCAGCAGGTTCATGCCCCAGACCGACTCCCGGTCGAACTCGAAGCTGCCGTCGCCGCCGACCTTCACGGTCTTCCCGTTGATCTCCAGGTTCTTCAGGCCCGAGAGCTCGTCGAGCACGGTGCCCTTGACCTTGACCGTCTTGTCGGCCTTCAGGTTGGCCGCGCGCTTCGGGCTCCAGATGAGCACCATCGGCCCCGTCGAGTCGCACTTCAGCGTGAGCTTCTTGGCGCCCAGCTTGGCGCTGATGTCCTTGCCGTACTCCTCTTCCGAGAGGGACGCGGTGAAGTTGTAGACGCCGTCCTGCTCGAGCGTGTAGCTCTTGGTCACGCCCTTGGCCTGGTTCTCCTTGATGCCCTCCTTGGGGTCATAGCTGGCCGGCGGCTGAATCGGCATCCACTCCAGGGTGTTGCCGTGCTTGTCCTTGCCGAGGCCCACGAGCACCGCGACGTCGCCGGCGGCCCACACCTTCTTGTCCTTCTTGGTGGTCAGCTCCCAGGACACGGGCGCGTCCGCCTTGACCTTCAGCTCGGCGGCCTCTTCGTCGAGGGTCTTGCCAGGGATCGTGCAGGTGATGTCGTACTTGCCGGCGATGACCGTGGTCACCGAGTCGCCGTTGACGGTCAGGTCCGCAGGTGCGCTGACCTTGACGTCCTTGGCGTCCGCGATGGGGTTGCCCGCAGCGTCCGTGACCGCGCAGGTCACCTTGGCCGAGCCGCCAGCGACGAACTCCTCCGGGTCGACCGTGGCCACCGTCTTGGCCGGCGATCCGACGATGACCTCCAGCGAGGCGCCGGTGGCCTTGGCGTCCTTGGCCTCGTCGAGGCGGCAGGTGATGTCGCCCTTGCCGACCTTGTTGCCCGTCACGGTCATGCCGTCGATGTCACCGACGTCGCTCGGGGAGATGCTCGCGCTCCAGGTGCCACCGTCGGCTCCGATGGCGTTGCCGAATGCGTCCTCACCGGCGCAGGTGATGGTGGCCTTGGCGCCCGACGCGATCTTGCTCGGGTCGACCTTGGCGCTCGTCTTCACCGCGGCGCTGGGGGTGACCTTGAGCGGCTCGCCGCTGTCGTCGCGCACCTCGCCGTCGTGGATCGTGCAGGTGACCACGTAGTCGCCCGCCCGCTCGATGGTGAGCGACGCGCCGTCGACCTTGACGCCTTCAGCGGCGGCGCCGTCCGCGAGCGTGACGTCGAAGGCTGGCTCCGGGATGACCACGTCGCCCGGCTGGCCGACGCAGGCGACCGTCACGGCGACCCCGGCGACCACCTCCTTGCTGCTGAGCGAGGTGTTGACCGAGGTCAGCGTCTTGAGGACGCCGCTGGGCAGCCCGTAGGTCTTCTTGCTGCTGCCGCCCTCGCTCCCGTTGGGATCGCTGCCGCACGCGGCGAGCGCGACGAGCGCAAACGCGGTCAGCGCGCGGGACGCTGGGGAGGCTGTGAGGGTGAACAGGTGGCCGTCGCGGGTCATGGGAGGCTCCGTGGCGCGGGGTCGAATGGCGCGCAACGGTAGCAGAACCGCGCTGCGGTCGCTACGAAACCGGTCCCCGACCCCGGGGCGTGGGGTCCACATGCCCTGGTTCGACGGACCCTGCCGTCGGCGTGTGCGTGGGCAGGCCGCTGTCTCGCCAGCCGACCGCGCGGTGGCGTCCCCACGCGTCGACCTGGCCGTCCCAGCCGCCGACGAGGTGGGCGACCGCGGGCAGCCCGAGCGCGCGCAGGACCTGCAGCGCCTGCTTGGAGCGCGCGCCGGTACGGCACATGAGCACCAGCCAGCCGCTGCGGGCGCCGCGGACGGCCTGCATGTCCGCAGCGAAGGCTGAGCGAAGCGCGCGTCTGGGGGGCGGCGGTCCCTCGCTCGAGGCGCTGCGCTGCGCTGCGGCGGGCACCAGGGTGTGGAGCGGCACATGGAGCGCGCCCGGCACATGTCCCGCGTCGAACTCGGCCGCCGTGCGGATGTCGACCAGCGTCGCCTCGCCCTGCGAGACCGCCGCCCACACGGCGTGCGGCGAGGCCCAGTCCACAGGTGTCGGCTCAGCCATGGCGCAGATCGGTCCCCAGGTTCGGCTCAGCCGCCCTGATCCGCTCAGCCGCCCCGATCCGCTCAGCCGTCACGCTCAACTCAGGGTGACCACGGCCATGCAGCCGAAGACCACGGCGTTCCACAGGCCGTGCAGGATGATCGACGCCCACAGGGAGCCGGTCCACTCGAACACCAGCGCGAACGCGACACCGAGGCCCATGTAGGGCAGGAACGCGGCCGGCGACATGTGCAGCAGCGCGAAGATCGCGCCCGAGGCCAGCGCCGAGACAAGCACCCCGCCGCGCAGGCGAAAGGTCCGGTAGAGGAAGCCGCGAAAGATCAGCTCTTCGCCCAGGGGCGCCCCGACCACCACGGCGAGCCCCAGGGCCGCGACCTGCATCGGGTCGCCGTCTTCGAGCAGCATGCCGACGACGGGGTGCGGCGCGGCGTCGCCAAAGCCGATGATCTCCGCGAGCAGGACGTTGACCAGGGTCACCACGAGCAGCGGCGGCAGCGCGAAGCAGTAGCTCCAGAGCGCGGCCGTGCTGGCGCGCAGCGGTGAGGTCTCGCTGGCGGCCGGGCGCAGACGGGCGGCGTCCAGGGGCAGCGGCGTGCGGCTGAACGAGCCCACGACCCAGGCCGCGAAGACCGCGCCCGTGAGCGACTGGAAGAGCACCGCGAGCCCCACCGCGTCGCGCTGTCCCGGCAGGCTGCGGATCAGCACGCCAGCTACGAGGTAGACCATCAGCCAGGCGCCGAAGCCCAGCAGCGGAATCAAGGGGTCGTCGCCGTAGGCGCGCTCGTCGCCGAGCCCCTGGTGCCGCTTCGTGAGCCACTCGAGCCGCGGCAGGCCCTTCTCGCGGGCGCTCACCGTGCGCAGGACCGCCAGCAGCCACGCCCCGCCGCCGAAGACGCCGGCCATCATCAACGCCTGGAGCAGGGCGTAGAGCAGCGGGAGCAGCGTCTCGTCCGACCATGCGAGCGCGTCGTTGGCCTTGCGGGCGCGGTGACGATCGCCGGCGAGCGCGTGCACTCTGGACCGCACCCGCTCTCGTGTGAAGGGCCCCCACCCCGCGCCGAAGTCTCCGCGGCTGGCGTGCGCGCTGGCGGCCGTGACCCCCATGGCGAGCCCCGACGCGCTCGGCTCGCCGCGCGAAGGCGCGGTGGCCGCCAAGGTCGCGCGGACGTCGTCCGACGGCGACTTCAGCTCGAGCGCCAGCTCGGCAGCCAAGGCCAGCTCGTCCGTGGCCACCGCGTGCGCGACCAACATCTCGCGCCCCGCCGGCAGCGCGGGGTGAGCGGCGAAGAGCTCGCGCATGGCGTCGCGCATGGCCTGCTTGCTCTCCCGCAGTCGGACCAGCGTGGCGTCCTCCGGCGCGTTGCGGAGCGCCGGGCGGCGGGCGTCCTCGCCCGGCGCGGCCGCATCTGCAGCGGGCCTGTCGTCGGTCACCGTCGCGGCGCCGCCAGCGGACGGCGAAGCAGCGGCCGAGCCCGCGGGCGGGCGGGCGCGCGCGGGGCCTGTGTCGCCCGTGCTGCGCTTGCCGCTTTTGTCGCTCTTGCCGCCACTGGCTGTCGCCCGGTTGGCCGCCCCCGCGGCGATGGCGTCCTCCCCGACCCGCGTCATGCGCCACATGACGTTGCGGAGTCGGACCTGGAAGCGCAGCGCCTCCATGGCCGTGTGCTGGGCGTCGGGCTTGCCGCCGACCATGAGCCCGAAGGGCAAGACCACCGCCAGCGCGCCAACGAGCCACCACAGCCCGCGGGGACCCGGCAAGCTCAGCCGCTTGGGGGGCGCGGGTGGGCCAGGGGGCGCAGGCGCCCGGGACGGCGTGTCAGGCATCAACGAATGCGCTCGCGGTCCAGCATGCGCAGGGCCCGTTCGCACGTCTCCGCGGGCACGCGCTGGCTGCGCAGCTCCCACGAGGTGCACTGGGCGTTGTCGACGCCCTTCGCGGCGCACAGGCGCTCGGCGAGGCGCTCGCACGGAGACTGGCAGCCCGACAGGGCGGCAGCGAGGGTGAGGGCGGTGGCGACGGTGAGGGCACGGGCAGACATCTGCATGGTCAAATGCTCTCCCAAGCGGCGCCAAAGCGCCAGCGAGGCGCGACGCGCCCTGGCCTGGAGACGCGCGGCCACCGTGACCGGCCTCCCATGGCGTGGGCCCGTCTCCCTACGCGTCGGCTTCCCCGTCTCCCTACGTGTCGGCTGCTCAGGCCTCGGGGCGCCAGCGCGCGAGCGCGGCCTCGCGACGGCCTCCCGCCCAGCCCGCGAGGCCAGACGTCGTCGTCCACGCCGCCTTGGAGGCGCACACGATGCCCTCGAACACCGGCTGGGGTCGGTTCCACGTCAGCGGGGCCAGGGTCAGGTCGGCGCAGCGGCCGCCCGCCTCTTCCACCAGGAGCGCGCCGGCGGCCGCGTCCCACTCGCTGCGGCGCCAGGCTGTCAGTGTGGCGTCGGCCTCGCCGGCCGCCACGAGCGCCATCTTCCACGCGAGGCTGCTCGCCACCTCGATGCGGACGTCCGCCGGCGTGTCCTGCCACATCCCCCGTCGGCGCTCGCTCCGCGACACCAGCAGCAGGGGCCGCGCGCCCTCGGTTCGGACCCGGATCAGCGTGTCACCGCGCCAAGCCCCGCCGCCCTTCACCGCGTGAAAGCGGTCGCCGGTGGACGGGTTCGCCACCAGGCCGAGCACCGGGCCGACCCCGGCCTCCACCAGGGCGACCGAGACGCAGAACTCCGGGCGCCCCGCGATCAAGCTGCGTGTGCCGTCGATGGGGTCGACCACCCACACGTGTCGCGCGCCGAGCCGAGCGGGGTCGTCGACCGACTCCTCGCTCAGCCAGGCGGATCCGGGCAGCAGCGGCGGCAGGGCGGCCTTGAGCAGCGCGTCGACCGCGAGGTCGATCTCGGTGACCGGCGAGCGGTCGCTCTTGTCCCACCGCTGCACCGTCGTCTGCGTCATGCGCGCGATGAGCGCACACGCGTCGTCGACCACCGCGGCCACGCGGCGGCGCAGGTCCGGCGGGAGCTCAGCCATGGGCTGCGTCGCGATCAGCCAACAAGTCCGCGCCTTCGTCGCCGTCGTAGACGTGGTGGAGCTCGACCCAAGCCTGCAGGCCGGCGACCAGCGCGTCGGCGTCGCCGTGACCGGCGAAGGCCACCATGCGCTCCGCCATGCGTCGCGCGAGGGGGAGCAGCCGATCCCCGGCCACGTAGTAGAGCGGCAGGCGGCGCACCGCGAGGTCGACGAGGTCGAGGGGCATCTCCTCGTGCATCACCCAGTCGAGCTCGCCCCACCGCACCGGGCAGCCGCTCACCACGGTGGTGTGACCGTCGTCGCTGGCGTCGCAGTGGTCCAGCACGGCCCACGCGTCGCTCCCGTAGCTGTTGACCAGGTGCTCGGCGAAGCGCGCCTTGCAGCCCCGCTCGTCGGTGATCTGCACGGCGAGGTCCTGCAGGGGGGCGCGCGTGTCGGGCAGCTCTTGCGCGCCGTGGAGCGGCAGCGTCTCGGTCACCCCTGGGCCCGCAGCGTCGCGCCGGTGCCCGGGCAACAGGTCGATGGCGGCCTCGAGGGCCTCTTCGGCCATGACCCGGTAGGTCGTCAGCTTGCCGCCGGCGATCATCACCATGCCTGCCGGGTCGCTGCGCAGGACGTGCTCGCGAGAGGTGTTGTAGGTCTTGCCGTCGTCGTCGCGCGTCCCGATGGCCAGGGGGCGAATGCCCGCCCAGGTCGACACGATGTCGTCGCGGTTGAGCGGCTCGCCGCGCGCCTGCAGGTGGTCGTTGGCGCACTGCAGCAGATAGTCCGCGTCCGAGGTGGTGCACCGCGGCTTGGACAGGTCGCCGGTGTAGTTGGTGTCGGTGGTGCCGATGACGCTCGCGTGGGGCCAGGGCAGGGCGAAGACGACGCGGCCGTCCCGCGCGGTCATCAGGATCGCCTCGCTCAGCGGCAGTCGGGCCCGCGGCAGCACGATGTGTACCCCCTTCGACGGCCGGATGATCGGGCGATCCGCGGGCTTGCCCAGCCAACGGCGCATGGCGTCGTCGGCGAAGGGGCCGGCTGCCAACAGCACGGTGTGGGCGGCCACGGCGATCGACGCGCCGCTCAGCAGGTCCGTCACGGTGGCGCCGGTCACCTTGCCGTCCACCAGGGAGGGTGCGTCGAAGCGCACGCGCGACACACACACACCGCCGGAGCCGTGGGCGCCGCGCAGGTTGGCCAGCACCAGCCGCACGTCGTTGGTCTGGGCGTCGTAGTAGCGCACACCGCCGCGCAGGGTGTCGCTGTGGAGCAGGGGCTCGTGCTCGAGCAGGCGCGCGGTCCGCATCGCCCGGTGGCGCAGCACGCCAGCTCCGGCCGCGAGCATGTCGTACACGGTCAGCCCCAGGTCCATGACCAGCACGCTGTGCTTGCTGCGCTTGTAGACCGGGACCACGAAGGACTGCGGCGTCGCCAGGTGGGGGGCCAGCTTCATCAGCCGCTGCCGCTCGCGCACGGCCTCGAACACCAGCCCGACGTCTCCCTGCTCCAGGTAGCGGAGGCCGCCGTGGATCAGCTTCGACGACC
>JAUIAC010000747.1 GCA_030425545.1 bacterium
AGCGTCGGCCTGTCGGCGTCGATCAGCCAGAGCTTCGCCGCCACCTCGGAGACCGACGACGGGCTCGCGGCGTTGATCGGCGCGGCGGCCTCGGGGCGCGGCGGCGTCTCGCTCGAGCTCGGCGGTCGCTACTCGGGCGGCGTCGGTTACACCTACTACTTCTGAATCGGTCCAGCCTTCAGCACAGCGGTGTCCACGCCCCGGTGGCGCGACCGCTGCACTCCGGAGCGTCCATGCGCATCGCCCTCATCGAGCCCGAGATTCCGGGCAACACCGGCGCCATCGGCCGGGTCTGTGTCGGCACCGGCACGCCGCTGCACCTGGTGGGGCAGCTCGGCTTCGACCTCAGCGAGAAGGCGGTCCGCCGCGCCGGGCTGGACTACTGGAAGCACGTCGACCTGCACGTGCACGACCAGGTGGACCCCTGGTTCGACGCCATGGACCGCGCCGAGGCGGCTGGGGACGCGCGGCTGTGGCTGCTCTCGAGCCACGGCACGCGGCGCTACGATCAGGTGGCCTTTCGTCCCACCGACGTGCTGGTCTTTGGCAGCGAGAGCCGGGGGCTGCCGCAGCGGATCAAGGCGCGCTACGCGGAGCGCATGCTCTACCTGCCGATCTTGCCCAGCATCCGCAGCCTCAACCTCGCGAGCGCGGCCACCACGGTGCTCTACGAGGCGCTGCGGCAGCAGGGCTTTCCCGGGCTGCCGCAGCGCACGTAGGCGTAGCTCCAACTCCGTTGCTCAGGCGCCTGGCTGCGCTGCCGGGTCCTGCCACCACAGGCTGATCACGGCGCCAGTGGGGTCCGCCAGCACGCTGAAGCGGCCCATGCCGGGGATCGGCGTCGGCGGCACGAGCTGCGACGCGCCGAGCTCGAGGGCCTTGGCGGTGCTCGCCGCCACGTCGGCCACGGCCACGTAGTTCAGCCAGTGCGCGGGCGCGTCGGGCTGCGGGTTCTTCATGATCGTGCAGCGCATGGCCTTGCCGTCGCTCATGACCAGGGTGTCCGGGCCCATGGGCGACGAGGTCCAGCCGCAGAGGGCGCTGTAGAAGTCGGCGGCCGCCTGCGCGTCGGCGGTGTTGAGCTGCGTCCAGCAGAAGGTGTGCTCGGGCGGCGTGCGCTCGGTGTCGCTGGCGCCCGGGGTCTCGCTGGCGAAGGGGCTGAACACCGCGCCCTGCGGGTCGGCGAGCACGGCCATGCGGCCGACGTTGGGCACGCTGAAGGCGGGCTGCAGCACGGTGCCGCCCAGCTCGGTGGCCGTGGCGCAGGCGGCGTCGACGTCGTCGACCGTCAGGTAGGCGAGCCAGTGGCTGGGCGCGCCCTCCGGGGCCTGCATGACCCCCGAGAGGTCCTCGCCGTCGTGCCCGAACATGGTGTAGTCGCCCGTGGGCATGGGCACGGTCTTGGTCGTCCAGCCGAAGAGGCCGGTGTAGAAGGCCGTCGCGGCGTCGGGGTTCTGGGTCATCAGCTCGCGCCACACGAAGCGGCCAGCGTGAGAGGTGGTCATGGGGTTCTCCAGGTCATGGCGCGCAGAGGAGCCCGCGCGCGGTCGGGGTTCGCGCCGCCCCAGTGGCGGCCGGTCTCGCTAGAGCGACGAAGGGGCCGAGGCCAGATCGACAGGGGGGTGGGTCTTTTTTTCGCAGGGGTCGGCGACGGTCAAGCGGTGGGCGTCGCGTGGAGGGCCCCCGCCCAAGGGTGTCCCGCCAGCAATCCCCCGAGCCAGCCCGGCCCGTAGGTGCCAGGCGATTCGTTGATGGTTGGTGAATCGGTGAGCGCTAGACGCACGGGTCCCGCCGCGCCCGCGCGCGTCGTCGATCTCGTGGTGAATGCCCTCGTCCCTCCGCGTCTACGTGCGAACGCCCCAGCCCAACCAGCCCCTACCGCGGAAGCGCCAGCGGGCGCCGCACCCGCACCGGCGCGCCCTTCGCCCGCGGGCCTGTCAGTCGCGGCCGCGGCTCCTCCACGAAGCCGCCAAGCGGGCGGAAGGTCCCCACCGGGAACGGGACGTCCCGCTCCCCAGCGCGGAAGCACTCCGACGAGGCCAGGTA
Organism: bacterium; assembly: GCA_030425545.1. Taxonomy (GTDB): domain Bacteria; phylum Myxococcota_A; class UBA9042; order UBA9042; family UBA9042; genus UBA9042. The sequence continues at coordinate 2,047 of JAUIAC010000747.1, forward strand.
CACATCGCGCAGCATCGCCAGCTCCCAGCACCAACGCCGGTACTCCTGGTTCGACGCGGCGTGCACCGACGGCGCCCGCGTCCGCTTCTGCCACGGCAGCCGGTCGCTCGGCTCCGCGGCCAGCACCGCGTCCACACCGAGGACCCGCTCCTCGAGCGTTCGTCCCGTCTCCTCGAGGCAGCGCTCCGCCTCCTCCGCCTCGATCTCCGCCACCATCTCCGCCACCCGGGCTCGCCACTCCGGCGGGCTCAGCTCCCGCCAGCACGGCAGCACGCTCATCTCCAGCACGTACAC
>JAUIAC010000108.1 GCA_030425545.1 bacterium
CCGATGACACCGGCGATGATGCGGTGCACCTCCTTGCTGGGGCGCAGCAGCTTCATGCTGTCGATGGAGCGGGTGGTGACCTCGACCATGTGGTCGGGGTGGATGTAGCGAACCGGACGCATGCGGATTCCTCCTCGGGAGGCCGGGGTAGAGGGAGGCCTCCCTAGAGTCCGACGTGCGCCAGAGAGATTTTCGTCACATCGCGGCAGAAAAGCTCCGTCAGCGAATCGCCTGGCACCTACGAAGCGAGCACCTACGAAGCAGCGAATCGCCTGGCACCTACGAAGCAGCGAATCGCCTGGCACCTACGAAGCAGCGCGCAGACCGCAGCCGCCGAAGGCCACCTCTGACGGATCCTGCGGCCAGGCCGCAATCTGAGGACACAGGCAGCGCGACCGAGCGGGTCGCGTGCGCGTAAAGACTCCTCCGCGCCGCTCCGAGGGCGGCTGCAGCCCCACCCCCCCGGAGCTCGCCATGGACCCACGCCGACACTGCGCCGCCAGCCTTCGGAGACCGCAAGCCTCCAGGCTGGCCGGCGGCCTGACCCTCCTGGCCACCCTCGCCCTGACCGCGCCCGCCGCTGCCGCCCCGCCGGTCCCTCGGCCCAAGGCCAAGGACTCCAGCCCCAAGGCCTCCCTCAGCGGAGACCTGCGCCAACAGGCCCGCGCCCGCCGCAGCCGGAGGGCGGCGCAGCCCAACGCGCTGCGCAAGGGCCGCTGGACCCTGGCCCGACAGGTCGACCTCGACGCTGACCGCCTGCGGGCCGTGCTCGCGGCGAAGTCCGAGTCGAGACGCCGCATGATCCGCTCGCTGGAGGCCATCCTGCGGCGCCATGGCTACGAGGTGCTGCCGTCGATCCTCGACGAGGCGCCCGCTCCGCGAGCTGCGCCCAAGGCCGGGACGGCACCAGGTCGCGACACGGGAGGCGTCTCTGCAGGCTCCAGGAGCGTGGCCCGGCCGGGCGGCTGATCAGCGACCCGCCCGCCAGGCGTCGAAGAGCGCCGCCACGCTGCCGATGAGACAGCCGACGCCCAAGAAGCCGGAGAACATGCCGACGAGCCCGATCAGGTGGCCGGAGCCCGAGCTGTCCATGTTCATGAACACGCTGGTCAGCACGAGCGGCGCCGCCACCAGCATCAGCACGCAGCCCACCAGCCCCCAGCGAAAGGCCTGCGTGCGCAGGAGCACGCGGCGCAGCGCGGCCTCGTCGGCGGTGTAGAGCGCAGCGAGTGCGGCATCGTCGGGGTCGGGTGGCTCGTCCTGGGTGGCCATCTTGGGACTCCGTGCGGTGTGGTGGACCCTCTCAACCCTGGGCAGACGGTGGCGTATTCCGGCGGAGGATGAGCGCACGCCCCGTCACGCGACCCAGCGCGAGGTCCGCGTCATCCACAGCGCCAAGCTGTCGCCGCAAGCCCGCCGGGCGACGCCGGGGCCCAGCTCAGCCCAGCGCCGCCACCAGCGCGTCGAACACCGCCCGCACGCGCCGGCTCGTCCGCAGCTCTCGGTGACTCACCAGCCACATCTCGACCGGGAAGCGCGGCGACAGCTCGGGCAGCACCCGCACGACGGCCGGCTCGGCGTCTCCGACCTCCTCCATCATCATGCAGATGCCCAGCCCGGCCTTCGCCAGCTGCCACTGCACCAGGTGGTTGGCCACGGTGATCGTGAAGTTCTCCGCACCGACGTGCAGCCCGTAGCGCGCCATGTTCTTGGCCATGAGCTCCGGGTCGCCAAAGCCGAAGAAGTCGGTCCGGCGCAGGTCGGCCAGCGTCTCGACCGGCCCGACGCGCTCCAGGTAGCTCGGCGCCGCGTACATCCACCCGCGCCGCTCGGGCAGCTTGCGGGCGATGAAGTCGGGCTCGGTGGGCCGAAAGTTGCGCACCGCGATGTCCGCCTCGCGGCGCCGTAGATCGCTCGTGTCCAGGGTCGCCACCAGCTCGATCTCGATGGCGGGGTGGGCCGCGCGCAGCTCCCGCAGCACCGGTGGCAGCAGGTAGGCGGCGATGGCCTCGCCCGCCGTGATGCGCACCTTGCCCGCGAGCCGCTCGGACTGCCCCGCCGCGCTCAGCGAGAGCTGCAGCGCCGCCTCGCCCATGGCGCGCACGTGGTCGAGCAGGTCGAAGCCGGCCTCGGTGGGCTGCAGCCGGTGCCCGACACGCTCGAAGAGCACCACCCCGAGCTCGGCCTCGAGCGCCGCGACCTGCCGGCCCACGGTCGGCTGCGTGAGCCCGAGCGCTCGGGCCGCCGCGCTGTAGGAGCCCTCTTCGGCCGCCACCAGGAAGGCGCGCGCTCGGTTCCAGTCGAAGGTCAGGCCGTTCCAGCTCATGACCCGACCCATACCACGCCCGCGCAGGACCGCAATCGCCCGGGTGTGCTCGCCAGCGCCACCGCCTCCAGCGCCCGCAGGTGGCGCGACACCGCAGGCTGCGAGAGCAAGGCGCCGCCAGAGCGCCGGACACCCTCTCCCCACTCCATGCGAATACGCATGGATTGACTGCGATATTTCGCCATGTTCTCTGCGCAAAGGCATGGATACGGTGGGTGGCGTGGTTGAGGGTCGGTCCCGCAGCCGCCTGGGTCGACCCGGCCCGACACAGGAGGACGACATGAAGGCAGTGAACCAGCAGCAGTACGGCGGTCCCCAGGTCCTGGCCCTGGTCCAGGCGCCGACGCCGGAGCCGAGCGCCACGGAGGTGGTGGTCGCGGTCTGTGCGAGCGCGGTGACCCAGGGCGACCGCCGGCTGCGCGCGGCCGACTTTCCCGGCATCAGCGCGATCCCCGGGCGCCTGATGCTGGGGCTCACGCGGCCCCGGCAGCCGGTGCCTGGGTCCACCTTCGCCGGGCGCGTAGTGGCCGTGGGCGCGGACGTGCGCCGCTGGCAGGTGGGCGACGAGGTCTTTGGCCTCGCCATGCACGGCGCCTGGGCCGAGCAGCTGCGCATGCCGGAGGACGGCGCCCTGGCGCGCAAGCCGGCCGGGTTGAGCTTCGAGGAGGCGGCGGCGCTGCCCTACGGCGCCGGCACGGCGGTGGCCTTTCTCCGCGACCTGGTCGACGTGCAGGCGGGCGAGCGGGTGCTCGTGGCTGGGGCCGCGGGGGGCGTCGGCCGCTACGCCGTGCAGCTGGCCCACCACCTGGGCGCCGAGGTCACCGCCGTGTGCAGTGCCGCCGACGCCGACCTGGCGCGCGCCCTCGGCGCCGACGAGGTGCTCGACTACCGGGACGCCGACTTCTGGACCCTGGGCCGGACCTGGGACGTGGTCTTCGACACCTCGGGCGCGGTCGGCTTCGGGCAGTGCCGCGGCGCCCTCAGCGCGCAGGGCCGCTACGCCACCCTCGAGATCAGCGTCGCCGTGCTGTGGCACATGGCCTGGACCGCGTGGGGCCGCGGGCCGCGGGCGCACTTCACCGTCGCCATGGACTCCGCCGCCTCGCTGGAGGCCGTGGCCGGGCTGGTGGACGCCGGCGCGCTGCGCCCCCGCGTCGCGCGGACCTTTGGGCTCGACGACATCGCCGCCGCCCACCGGTGCCTGGAGGCGGGCGGGCTGGGCGGCGAGGTGGTGGTCGCGGTGGCGGCGTAGGCACCAGCCCGGGCCGCCGCGCACCGCCGGAGAAATCTGCGTGCCCTCGCCGGGGGCCTCTGGCAGAGTCCCGGCGACGTCCCCTCACTGGAGCCCGCCATGCGCCTCACCCCTCGCGCCCGCCGCGGCGCGCCCTCCAAGCTCCGCGCGGCGCTGCAACGGGCCAGCACGAGCGGCCCCCGGTGAGCGAGGGCCCCTGCGAGTCCTGCGGCGCGCCGGGGCGCGTGCTCGCCCACCCGAGCGCGCCGGTGTCGGCGGTGTGGTGCGACGCCTGCCACGCGCGCCTGGCCACACGCCGCGTCCCCATGGGGATGATCTTGCTCGTCGCTGGCCTCATCGCTGGCCTGGTCGCCAGCGCGGGGGCCTGGCTCTCCGGCGGCCCGTAGCTGCCTCCCGTCACCCGGCGGCGCAGCCCGCCCTCGCCCCAGGACCGACCATGGCGCCTCCACGATCGCACCAGCCCGAGACCGACGTCCGCGTCGTGCACGCCAACGGGCTCGACCACGCCGTCTTCGACCAGGGCCAGGGGCCCTTGATCTTGCTGCAGCACGGCTTCCCCGACACGGCCCACACGTGGGACCTGCTCGTGCCAGACCTGGTCGCTGCGGGCTACCGGGTGGTGTGCCCCTTCGGCCGGGGCATCGCGCCGAGCGCGCTGGCGCCGGGCGACGCCTATCGTGTCCAGGACCTGGCCGCCGACCTCGTCGCGCTCATCGACGCCCTCGGCGCCTCCACCGCCACCCTGGTCGGTCACGACTGGGGCGCGGCGGCGGTCTGGGGGGCGGCCTACCTCGCGCCCGAGAAGATCGAGCGCGTCGCCGTGCTCGCCATCCCGCACCCGCTGGCCGTCAAGCCCACGGCCGCCAAGATCTGGGGCGCGCGGCACTTCGCCACCTTCAAGCTGCCCGGCGCTGCGCGCCGCTTCGCCGCCGATGACTTCGCCGAGGTCCGCGCCCTCTACGAGCGCTGGTCCCCCGGCTTCGACTGGCCCGACAGCGAGTTCGAGGCGGTCAAGAACGCCTACGCCGCGCCCGGCTGCCTCGACGCCGCGCTGGGCTACTACCGGCGCCTCGGGCTCTGGCCCTTCCGCGGCAAGGTGTCGATGCCTGTGCTGGTGCTCGGTGGCCAGACCGACGGTGTCGCGACCGCGGCCGACTTCGAGCGCGCGCCGCGCTTCGTCGACGCAGACTGCACGGTGAAGATGCTGCCGGGCGGCCACTTTCTGCACCGGGAGCACCCCGAGCCGGTGCGCGACGCGCTGCTCGACTTTCTCGCCCGCCCGGGGGCGTCGGGCCGCCTCAGCCGGCCGTAAACCGCCGGAGCGTCTCAGCCAGCCGCGCAGGCTCCACCGGTTTCGCGATGCACCCCTGGAAGCCGTGGGCCGCGTAGCGCGCCACCTCGTCGTTGGTCACGCTCGCCGTGTAGGCCACGGCCGGCGTCGCGGCTCGGCCCGCCCGCGCCTCCTCGGTGCGCAGGCGCCGCAGGGTCTCGATGCCGTCCATGTCGGGCATGTGGATGTCCATGAGCACCACGTCGTAGCGCGCGCGCAAGGCCTGCTCCAGCGCCTCGGCCCCGCTCGCGCACAGGGTCAACGCGTAGCGGTGCGCGGGCAGCATGTGGGCCACCACCTGTCGGTTCAGCTCGTTGTCGTCGACCAGCAGCACCCGCAGCGGCTGCGTCGCCCCGGCCGCCTCACCGTCTGGCTCGCACGGGGAGGTGGAGGAGCTTGGCGTCGTCGCCGCCACCGCGGGCAGCGGCAGCCGCACCACGAAGGTCGAGCCTTCGCCCACCCCGCTCGTCGCCGTGACCGTCCCGCCCATGCGCGTCGCCAGGCTCCGGACGATCGCCAGGCCCAGCCCCGTGCCCCCGTAGCGCCGACTGGCGGTCTCGTCGGCCTGCACGAAGCGGTCGAAGACCCGCCCCAGCTGCGCATCGGTCATGCCAATGCCCGTGTCCGTGACCACGAACTCCACCAGGCTCGACCCGGCGCTGCAGGCGCACACCTCCAGCCTGACCGCCCCCTCGGGCGTGAACTTGAGCGCGTTGGACACCAGGTTGCGCAAGATCTGGGCGATGCGCGTCGGGTCTCCCAGGCGGGTGCCGGTCGAGTCCGTGCAGTGGGTCACCGACAGCGACACGCCCTGCTCCACGGCGACGTGGCGAAACTGTTCGACCACGTCGTGGACCAGGTCGCTGAGCCGCACCGGGAGCGCGTCGATCGGGACGTGCCCGGACTCGATGCGCGACACGTCGAGGATGTCGTTGAGGATGCGCAGGAGCGACTGCCCAGAGCGCTGGATCACCTCCACGAGCCCTTGTTGCTCGGCGTCCAGCGCGGTGTGGGCGAGGGCGTTCAGCGTGCCCAGCATGCCGTTCATGGGGGTGCGGATCTCGTGGCTCATGTTGGCCAGGAAGGCGGTCTTGGCCAGGCTGGCCTGCTCCGCGGTGCGCACCGCCTCGAGCATGGACGCCTCGTAGCGCTTGCGCTCCGTGATCTCGCGGGTCACCGCGACCATCTCCGACACGACCCCTGGCGTGCTGGGGTCGTAGAGCGGGGCGGCGTTCTGCTCCATCCACCGGCGGGTGCCGTCGAGGCTGATGATCTCGAACTGCTCCAGCACCGTCTCGCCGGCGAAGCAGTCGCGCACGGTCCGCTCGAAGCGGGCGTGATGCTCGGGCACCACCAGCTCGAGCAGGCTCACGCCACGGACCTGGTCGATGGAGTCGGCGCCCACCATGGCCAGGCCGGCCGGGTTCATGTCCAGCAGGCGGCAGTCGCGGTCGACGGTCTTCACGCACTCGGGCTCCGAGGCGACGATGGTGCGAAGCCGGGCCTCGCTCAGCTTCAGCGCGGCGTGCTCTGCTGCGGCTCCGTGGGGCATGGTGGCGGACCTCCTACTCACCGCTCACCACACCCGACTGCGGTAGTCGACCGCGGCCTCGAACGCGCGGCCCAGCGGCTCGAAGGTGAAGGCCCACCGCGCCTTCCACAGCGGCGACACGCACGTCGCCGGGTCGCGCCGCCCCAGGTACACCTGCTCCAGCGCGTCGGCGGTCTTCAGCGCCAGCCGCTCGACGATGAGCTTGCCCGCCTCCGCGCTGGCCACCGCCGGCTTGCCAGCGTAGGTCTCCTGCTCGAAGAACTTGATCTTGTAACGAAAGCCACGAAAGAGCTCGACTAGCGTCGGCCGCTCGCCCTTCACCAGCGGCGGCTTGCCCTCGCGCTTGAGCTTCAGGTCGACCGTCACCTGCTCCAGCGTGTCGAACACCGGCTTCACCAGGTCGCCCACCAGGTGGAGCATGATCGACGTCTCCACCGCCCCGCCGTGGGCGTCGCCGGCCATGTCCTCCGCGCTGATGCCGGGCAGCTCTCCCAGCACGCCGCCGAGGTCCGAGCTGCCGCCGGTCAGCTCCCCGAGCAGCGTGCCGAACACGCTCACCATCTCGCCGCCGTAGCGCTTGTTCACCCGCTGGCAGGCGACCTCGATCGGCACGAAGTGGCGCGGCCCGCCGTGGAAGCTGGACACCCAGATGCGCTTGAACCCCTGCTTCACCAGGCTGCGCCCCAGGTCCTCGAGTACGCGGGTGATGGTCGACGGGCGAAACTGAATCGAGCCCACGTGGGGCAGCACGTCGGACGCCACGTAGATCGGCGGCAGGTTGAGCACCACCAGCTCGGGGTGGCGCTCCTGGAGCACGCGGAAGGTCTCCGACGAGAGCCCCCGCGACTCGATGTTGTCGGTCATGGTCGGCAGGTGCGGCCCGTGCACCTCGATCGGCGACACGGCGACGTGCACCACGGCGCGGCTGCGGTCGATGGCGTCGATGTCGGCGCCGGTGAGCTCGTCCCACTGTAGCCAGGGGGCGTTGGCGATGGTGGCCATGGGGGTCTCCTAGGGCGTGGGATGGACCGGCGGCGCTTCCTTTCGCACCGAGCCCCGCTCCAGTAGCACGAGCGCGAGGCCCATCGCGAGCAGGTGGACCGCCGCCGAGATCAGGAAGGCGGCGTCCGGCGCGATGGCGACCACAGCAGAGCCGACGCCGTAGATCAACGAGGGGTAGGCCAGGCGGCGCAGCGTCAGCGCGGCGATGGCGCCCTGACCGAGGAAGAAGAGCAGCAGCTCTCCGGGCTGGGCGTGCCACGGGTGCAGGTGGCCGACCCAGGCGAAGAGGCGCAGCGCGAACACGCCGAGCAGCACAAGGCTGGCGACGTGGAACATGCGCTGGTTCAGCCCTGCGCTGCGGATGCGCCGGTGCTTGATCAGCCCGTGCAGCAGGGCGTAGAGCAGCACCCCGGCGGCCACGGCGGTGTGGCGCGCGCCGCTGAGCTGACCGCTCTGCTGCCAGGTGTGGTCGAGCAGCGAGAGCGCCGGCCAGCCGACCAGCAGCGTCACCGTGAACCACCGCCGCTGCTTGCGACCCACGCGCACGTCGTGGCGCTCGCCCAGGGCGCCGAGCTGCCGCAGGCCGCGTTGCTGCGCCGCCTGGGCGTCGCGCACATCCTGCAGGCGGGCTTGGAGGGTGGCGTCCGGGCGCGGCAGCTCCTCGAGCAGCAGCGCGGCCTGGCCGACCTCGCCGGCGTCGAGGCTGCGCGTCGCCATCAGACAGAGCACGTCCTGTAGCCCCTGCCGCGCGCGCTCGTTGGCCGGCCAGATGTCGAGGGCCTGCTGAAAGCCGAACTTGCAGCGGGTGAAGCGTTTGTGCACGCCCAGCGGATCCACGGGGCCGTCGCCGGAGGGGTCGGTGGTCGGTGGGGTCTGCGCCAGCTCGGCCGCGTCGCGCAGGGCGCGCTCGGTGATCTCGATGGAGGCGCGGTGGCTGAGGTAGGCGGTCAGCGCGGCCCGCAGGGCGGCCACGTCGGCGAAGCGCTCGGACGGCGAGGCTGCCATGGCGGTGCGGCAGAGGTCGGCGAGCGGGGCGGGAACCCAGGCTGGCAGCGTCGGCGGGGCGCTCTCGTGGGCGGAGAAGAGCGAGGCGTGCACCGACTCGGCGTCGTGGGGCGGCGCCCCGGTGAGCACCTCGAAGAGGATCGCCCCGAGCAGGTAGACGTCGGTGAAGGTGCCCAGCTCCGCGCCGACCCCGCGCACCTGCTCGGGCGCCATGTAGGCCGGCGTCCCGGCGATGTGGTGGCAGTCCACCGCCAGCGGGAAGCGGCCCCTGAGGCCCTCGTCCACGGCCACGGCGACGCCCCAGTCGACCACCAGCACCTCGCCGAAGTGACCCAGCATCACGTTCTCGGGCTTCAGGTCGCGGTGGATGACGCCGCGGCTGTGGGCGAAGCGCACCGCGTCGCACACGTCCATGAGCACCCGCAGCTGCTGCTCGACCCAGTCGCCCCAGGCCAGCGCGTCGTCGGGGCTCGGCCGGTCTCGCAGGGCCTCTTCCCACGGCCGCCCCTCGATGCGCTTCATCACCAGGAGCGGCTGGCTGTCTTCGCCGCGGGCCAGGTCGTACACCGGCACGATGTTGGGGTGCGCCAGCGCCCCGGTGATCAGGGCCTCGCGCAGCAGGTGCTCCGCGGCGTCGTCCCGCACGCTGTCGTCGCGCACGCGCTTGACCGCCACGTCGCGCCCCAGCGACGCCTGGTGACCCAGGTGCACCACGCCCATGCCGCCCTGGCCCAACACCCCCTGCAGCACCACCATGGGCCGCGCGTCGGCCCCCCCGTCGCCCGGCGCGGTGCGGTAGCTCGGCAGGGTCAGCGCGTCGGTCGCCTGGGTGGGCAGCTCGGGCGGGGTGGCCACCGTGTCGAAGATCGACGCGTTGGCGGGCAGCTGCAGGGTCGCGATGCGCGCGCGCACCGTCTCCGGCAGCGTCCCCGGCGTGGTTTCTGGCGCAGCGCCCGCCGCGGCGTCGCTCACAGCACCCCCTGCTGGCAGCGCGCGCCGGTGAAGCCCGGCAGGCAGACGCACTTGCCGGCGTCGCAGCCCGTGCCCAGGCGGTACCACTCGAAGTGCGCGCCGCTGTGGTTCGGCGCGAAGCCGACCCCGGGGTCCGCGCCGATGAAGCCCACCGTGGCGCCGAACTCATGCCCGGCGCTCGGCACCTTGGGCGCCAGCTGCGCCGTGTAGGTCCACGCCGCGCCGCTCCAGCGCCACACCTCGACCATGCCGGCGCCCGTCTTGGCGCTCGCCACGCGCCCGGGCACGCCCACGAGCGCGGTGTCTCCAGCCAGGGCCACCGCGTGGCCGACCCGCTCGCCGGTCTGGTGCGCTGTGCGCGACAGGGTCTGCACCAGCTTGTAGGTGCCGTTCGTGTCGCCGGCGTAGACCAGGGCGATGCCCTTCTGCGAGCTGAAGCCCGGCGCGCCGACGATGAGCCGCCTCCCCGACACGCCGACCATGCCGAACTGCGAGCCGGAGTAGCCCGCGCCCGGCGGCACGATCTTCTGCTTGGTGTCGTGGCTGGTGCCGCCCTGCGCGTTGAGCACCCACACCGCGCCCTGGCCCTCGTCCCCCGGCGCGCCGGCGTAGAGCTGCGAGTTCTGGCAGGCCAAGGTCCGCGGCGCGCCCAGGGCCGCTTGGGCCGAGGGCGAGAGCGAGATCCCGACCGGCTTGGCGAAGGTGCCGTTGCTCTTCTTGACGCTGGCGAAGACACGGCCGGCGTTCGCGTTGCCGCCCACGGTGGTGTTCGGCGCGCCGATGTAGAGGCGGTCCTCGCAGCTCGCCAGGGCCGAGCCGAAGCGGGGGTTGTTGTTGGCGTGCTGGAGCGTGTGCAGGAGCGAGTAGGCGCCGCTGTTCGCGTCCGGCTTGTAGATGTGTACGGCGTTCTGGCTCGCGCCCGGCTGACCCACCGCCAGCAGGTCGTCGTGGAGCGCCACGGCGACGCCGAACTCGCCGAGGCCAGTCGGGATCTGGGGTGTGATCACGGCGTCCTTGACGGCGAAGCCACCGCCGCCCGTGCGCTCGAACACCCGCACGCCGCCGGTGGCCGGTCCGCCGCCGCCGGTCTTGTGCGCGCTGGCGCCGAGCACCAGTCGACCGCCGCTGTAGGCGAAGCTGTCGACGTTGGCCACCGTGCCGCCGTCGAGGGTGACGCGCTTGTTCGCGACGCCGCCGACGTCGACCACGGAGCCCTCTCCGCACTGGCAGGCCTCGCAGCTCGACTTGCCCAGGTAGCTGTCGGCGCCGCAGTTGCAGTCGCCGCTGCCCGTGCACGCGCCCGTGCCGCCGCAGACGCCGCCGCTGGACTGGCCCACACACACGCCGTTCTGGCACGCGCTGGTGGCGGTGCAGACCTTGCCGTCGTCGCACGCGGCGCCGTTGGTCGCCGCGGCGTACTGGCAGCCCTTGATGATGTGGACCGACTTGCTCTTGTCGCAGCTGTCGAGCGTGCACGGGTTGTCGTCGTCGCACGCGGGCTGGGCGGTGCAGCTGGCGCCGTTGCAGGCGTCCCCCTGGGTGCACGGGTCGCCGTCGCTGCAGTCGGAGGCGCTGTTGTCGCAGTCGTTGTCCTTGCCGTCGCAGAGCTCGATGGCCCCCGGGTTCACCCCTGCCGTGCTGTCGTCGCAGTCGTCGCCCTGGGTGCAGCCGACGCTGGCCACGCGCATGCAGCTGGTCAGCCCGGAGCCGAACCAGTAGTGGCAGAGCAGGCCGCGCGCGGCGATGGCGTGCCGCGGCTGGAAGGTGCCCTGCGCCAGCGTGAACGTGTCCGCCTGGCCGAGCTTGCTGTCGTCGGCCGAGTAGCCGCGCCACTGCAAGATCTTGGATCCGGCGCTCTTGTCGGCGTAGGCCAGGAGCACGCGCTGCCCCATGGCCACGCCCGAGATCGGCGCCCCCACGTCCTGCGGCGCGGTCAGGGTCACGGACGTCAGCGTCTGGCCTGTGCCCGCCGAGAGCAGCCAGAACTGGGCCGTGCTGTGCTTGTGCACCCACAGCCGCCCCTGGTGGTCAAAGCTCAGCGCCCGCGCGCCGGTGAGCTTGGCGGAGCGCAGGGAGACGACGCCGGAGAGGCCGTTGCGACGGACCACGTGGTCCGCCACGGTGGCGAACCAGCTGTCCTCGCTGGGGCTGCCGGCCAGGGCGACGCCCAGGTCGGTCCCGGGCAGCGCGAAGGTCCCGAGGGTGACGCCCTTGCGGCTGACACGGGTGATCTGGCCGGCCACGTTGGTCTTCTTGGCGCGCACGACCCACCACTCGTTGCGGTAGCCATGCCAGCCGCTGTGGGCCGCGCCGGACTGCTCGAGGTTGCGCCCGACCTTCGAGGGCGTGCCGAGGTCTTCCTGCTTCGGCGTCACCCAGGTCAGGCTGTTGCACTGGTGGCTCGGGTTGGCCAGCGTGCCGCTGCACTTGGCGTCGGCGGTGACGCCCCGGCCCTGCGCGCAGTAGCCGTCTTTGTCGTCGTCACAGCCCTCGTCGGTGGCGCCGTCGCAGTTGTCGTCCTTGTTGTCGCAGGTCTGCTCGGTGCCGCCCGGCTGGCGCGCGCTGGCGCTGTCGTCGCAGTCGAGCAGCAGGCCGAAGGCGCAGACCCGCGACGCGAGCCCCCCAGTGGCCAGGGTGATCCACAGGTTCTTGCCGATGGGCCCAGGCTGGAAGGCGAGCACGCCGCCGGTGTTCTTCGGCTCGCCGCTCTTCCAGTTGGTGTCGGCGAAGGGCACCCCGGTGATCCAGGCGTAGCTCTTGTTGGTCGGCGGCGCCGCAGCGCCGAGCAGCCACCAGTTGGTGCCGCCCGGGTCCGCCTTCTCCGCCGCCGCTTCGACCGCGGCCCGCTCACCGGCGTCGACGGCCGTGGCCAGGTCACCGCCGTCCGCGATGCAGGCCGTGCGGGCGTCGGCCCACTTCTTCGTCGGCGACTTGTAGCCCTTGTAGCACTTGCCCTTGTAGAGCACGCCGCCCGCGCACACCGCCGGCAGCGACTTGGCGCACACCGCCGTGCTCGACACCACGTGGTCCCCGTCGCAGTAGCCGTCGCCGTCGTCGTCGCAGCCGTCGTCGACCTCGCCGTCGCAGTTGTCGTCCTTGTTGTCGCAGAGCTCCTTGCTGCCGGGGTAGCGCGTCTTGTCGCTGTCGGCGCAGTCGTCGCCCTGCTGGCTGCAGAAGGGCTCGGCCACGCGCACGCAGTAGGGCCCCAGCTCTTTGGTCGGGGCGTGGGCGCAGAGCCGGTCGCCGTGGACGCTGTAGCGCGAGACGGCGCCGGTGGTGTGCTTGACCTCCACCTCGGCCTTGCCGGTGGCCAGGTCGTAGCGGTAGGCCTTGCCGGTGCCCGCGGAGACGAAGACCTTGCCAAAGGCCACGGTGAAGGTGCTCAGCGAGTGCCCCGCGAGCAGCTGAATCGGCAGCGGGTTGCCGCCGCCGTCGCCCTCGTCGGCGGTGACCGCCGTGAGCGAGCTGGCGTTGGTGATCTTGACCCACACCTTGCCCGCCGACCACGACACCTGACCCTCGATCTGGCCCACGGCGTCGAGGCTCCACACCGGCGCGCTGCTCAGGCCGTTGAAGCGCGTGAGCTTGCCGCTCTTGACGGTGACCACGGCGTCCTCGCTGTCCGAGCCCGCCCAGATGTCGCCCAGGTGCGACCCGGCGAAGGTGCCGATGAAGGAGCCGTCGGCCTTGTGGCGGTTCCACGACGAGCCCACGCGCGACCACCACTCCTGGCGGAAGGGGTGCGGCCCCGCGGTGCCGATGGCGTTGGTGCCGTCGTTGCTGCCGACGAAGAGGGCGACCCGCTGCTCGTCGGGGGGCACCGTGGCCGACTTGAGGCCGGTGCACTTGCCGTCGGAGCCGAAGCTCTGGGTGCAGAGCGCGCCCTGGACCACGGGCTTGGCCCCGCCGCAGAAGCCGTCGCCGTCGGCGTCGCAGCCCTCGTCGGTGGTGCCGTCGCAGTTGTCGTCCTTGCCGTCGCACACGCTGTCGACCGCCACCGGCTTCACCGTGGCGCTGGTGTCGTCGCAGTCGTCGCCCTTGCCGCCCGGGCAGGTGCTGGCGGCCACCACCCAGCAGCGGCCCACGTGCCCCGCGCCCGTGTCGCCAGCGCAGATCTCGGTCTCGCTGGTGCCGAGGTGGCTGTTGAACTTACCGGGCACATTCAGCTTCAGCTCGTACTTACCCGACAGCAGGTCGTAGCGACCCGTCTCGTAGAACGCCGTCACGATCCACACCTTGCCCAGGTGCACCACCGCCGTGTCGAGCTTGTGGCCGCTGTTGAGGGCGATCGTGTAGACCTTGGTGCCCTTGGTGCCCGTCTTCGGGTCTGCGCTGATGAGGCTGTTGGTCCCGGCGCGCCGCAGCCACACCAGGCCTTCGTCGTAGGAGGGCACCCCGCTGTAGTCGTTGTCCTGCTTCGACCACACCGCGGTGTTCGACACGCCAGCGTAGCGCCGCAGGGTGGAGCCCGAGCGCACGAACACCGCGTCCTCGTCGTGTGAGGCGCACCACGACGCCTCGTTGATCAGGTGGCCGCCGTTGAAGGTGCCGAGCAGCTTGCCGTCGGGCGCGTGCCGGCTCCAGGCGTTGCCGTCTTTGACCCACCACTCCTTGCGGTAGGCGTGCCACTTGGCCCTCACGCTGCCGGCCTTGCCCGCCATGAAGGCGAAGCGCTGCTGCCCGGGGGGCGCCGCCACGTGCTCGTCGCACTGCCCCTCGCTGAAGCTCTTGGTGCACAGCGCGCCGGGCACCACGCTCTTGCTCGCGTCGCAGAAGCCGTCCTGGTCGTCGTCGCAGCCGTCGTCCTTGATCCCGTCGCAGTTCTCGTCCTTGCCGTTGCACACCTCGGGGGTCGCCGGGTTCGTCTGCTTCGCGTGGTCGTTGCAGTCGTCACCGCCGGTGGCGCAGGCGGCGCGGTCGGTGCCGTAGCAGCGCGGCGCCAGGCCCGTGGTCTTCTCGCGGGTGCAGACCTCGGTGTCGGTGGCGTGCAGGTGGGCGATGTCGGGCGAGCCCTGGAGCGCGAAGGTGCCGTCCGCCTTGCCGGTGGCCACGTCGTAGCGCTGCACGGTGCTCTTGCCCTTGTTGAGGTAGGCCTTGCCCAGGTGCACGACGGCGAGGGTCAGCTCGTCCCCGGTGAGGGTCTGAATCGGGTAGGTCTTGTCGCAGGGCTTGCCGTCGGCCGCGTGCAGGCAGGCCAGCGCCTTGGTGCCCTTGGCCGTGAGCCAGAGCTTGCCCTGGTCGTAGGAGATGCGGCCCTCATGGGTGGTGGCGGTGGTCGTGGTCCACTTGGCCGTGGTGCCCAGGCCGTCGAAGCGCTGGACGGCCGAGCCGGTGAACACGAACACCGCGTCTTCGTCGTGCGAGCCGACCCAGTTCGGGGTCAGATGGGCCCCGCTGAAGGTGCTGACGAAGCTGCCGTCGTCCTTGTAGCGGGCCCAGGTGTTGTTGATCTTGGCCCACCACTCCTTGCGGCCCTGGTGGCGCCAGGCGTCGCCGGCCGTGCTGTAGGCCTTGCCGCTGGCGTCTTTGAGCGTGACCTGGCGGCTGAGGGTGATCTTGCTGGTGTCGGTCTTGGCCACGTAGCCCGCGCACTTGCCCGTGGGGCCGAAGCTCTTGGTGCAGAGCGCCCCCGGCAGCACGCCGCGGTCCTTGTCGCAGTAGCCGTCGCCGTCGTCGTCGCAGCCCTCGTCGGTGGTGCCGTTGCAGTTGTTGTCCTTGCCGTCGCAGATCTCCGCGAAGACGCCCGGGTTGACGCTGGCGTTGCTCTCGTCGCAGTCGAAGGCCAGCGCGCTCTGGCACACGGCGACGTGCTTGGCGCTGCCGTCGCTCTCCTTCCACTGACCGGAGGCGGCGACCATGGACACCACGCCCTTGCTGCCGGCGACCTTGCCGTTCGCGGCGAAGTTGAGCCAGGTCGCCACCTTCTGCGTCGCGCCCCAGACGTAGGTGCCGTCGGTGCCGAGGTCGGTCAGGCCGAGGTAGCCCTCCGTGGCGCCCGCGCCCTTGAGCACCGCCTGCACCGCCGCGTTCTCGGTCGGTGAGGTGATCACCGCGGTGGTCTGGCCGGTGCCCGAGAAGCCGCACATCACCTTGGCCTGCGTGCCCAGCGCGGCGACGCCCGACGAGCGGAAGCACGAGCTCCCAGAGATGACGCACGCGCTCGGCGCCGTCTTGCTGCACGTGGCGCCCGCGAGCACGGTCTTGCCCGCGGCGCAGTAGCCGTCGCCGTCCGCGTCGCAGCCGTCGTCGGTGGTGGCGTTGCAGTCGTTGTCCTTGCCGTCGCAGAGCTCCGTCGCGCCCGGGTACAC
>JAUIAC010000109.1 GCA_030425545.1 bacterium
GGGGACGCACGGCCTGCCCGCACCATTGGCGCCTCCGATCGCACCGGCTCGGGCTGTCTATTGGGGGCGCGGGGCGCGCGCCCCCGCACCTGAAAAGTGCGATTTTCAGGATGCGTCCCCTCCGCGTAGCGGGTGAGGGTGGGTCGGCGGGGACGCACGGCCTGCCCGCACCATTGGCGCCTCCGATCGCACCGGCTCATCGCTCGACATGCCCGGGCTGTTTATTGGGGGCGCGGCGCGCGCGGCGCGCGGAGAGGGGCCAGCCTCACGGGTACATCCGCGGCCGGGGGGGCCGCTGAGGCGCTACTTCCCGCACTTCATGTAGCGGTGGTAGCCGAAGGGCACGCCGGCTGGCTTGACGTAGCGGCGGCCGTCGAAGGTCTCGGTGTAGGTGAAGCCGCGGCTCACGCACCAGCCGCGTTTGACCTTGGACTTGTACTGCACGTAACCCGGCTTGGTGCGGCGGAGCGGGATGCCGAAGGCGTTCTTGATGATCTTGAAGCTGCCGCGGGTCGTGTAGGACTTCAGCACCTTGCCCGCCGTCTTGACCTTGCGGAGCTGCTTGCGGGCGATGCCGGCGGCGGGGCCACCGCCGTCTTTCTTCGGGCTCTTCCACGTCGGACCGAGCTTGACCACCTTGGCCCAGAGCGCGGCCACGGCGGCGTCCAGGCTGGCGTAGAGGTCCGCGGGCTTGGTCATGCCCGCGGCCTGGAAGAGCGGCACCAGGCGGCCGTCGTAGATCTTCTTCACGGCGGGCAGGTCGTAGAGCGCCTGCTCGCCCACGCCGGAGATGCGGATGTAGCCCTCGACCTGCTCGAGCTCGTCGGTGGCCTTGGTGATGATGCGCACGATGGTCTTGGTCTGGCTCGTGGCGGCGTTGCGCACCAGCGACTCGATGATGAAGGTCCGCTTCGCCGCCGCGGCGCACCACTTCTCCGGGTTGCGCTCGTCGGAGTGGCCGTAGCGTGGGTCGTTCTGGATGCCCTTGTACTTGCCGGTGCAGAGCGCGTGCACGGCCTTGAGCGTGTTGGACTTCTGCGTCACCTCGGCGGCCGTGGTGACAAAGCGCACGGTGTCGCCGCCGGTCATGGGGATGAGCGTGCGCATGTCGCGGCTGTAGGGCGTGGTCTCCTTCATGAAGGCCCAGTAGCGCGCCTTGATCTCCGCCATGCCCTTCTTGAGCACCTTGTCGCGCTTGGCGATGGCCTGGTCGCACGCGATGAGCCGGTTGAGCCGCTCCAGCCGCTGCTTGACCGCGGGCACGCCGCGCTCGTTGGCGGGCACGCTGCGGGCGGCGCGCTTGGTGAAGCCGAGGCTGGCCGTGAGCGACATGCGGTAGTCGGTGGCGGCGCGCTTCTTGGCCATGGGGTACTGACCGCCGCAGATCTCGGGGTCGTCCTTGAGCCGGCCGAAGTTGGCGTCGAAGTTCTTGATGAAGTTCTTGGACTGGCGCGAGAGCCCGCCGGCGGGCGGCGCGGTGGTGCCGGAGGGGGTGGCCACGGTGCCGCGCGGCGCGGCGGGGGCAGCGGCCGCCCCGGTGACCGCGGGCTGCTTGGCCAGCGACTGGGCGCAGCGCTGGGCGTAGACCATGCGGTTCCAGCGCTGAGCGACCCAGGCGACGCGCTTGTCGTTGGCAGGCACGCGGCGGTTGGCGGTGCGCATCGAGCGGAGCGCACGGCTGATGTCGTTGAGCAGCTGCTTCGCCTCGGCGGCGCGGGCTGCGGGCACGGGGCCTTCGCAGATCTCGGCGTCGAGCTTCATCTGCGGGAAGTAGCGCTTGTAGTAGCCGAGCCAGGTGCGCGTGAGGCTGCCGACCTTGTAGGTCTGGCCGACCGGTCCGGGCGTGGGCGGCGGCGCAGCGAAGGCCACCGTGGTCGCCAGCAGCGTCAGCGCTGCGAGGGCCGCGGGGAGCTGGCGACGGAGGACAGAGGCACGGGCTAGGCGAGACATGGAGCGCTCCAGTGGGTCAGGCGAGCGGCGGGCTCGACCTTCGGGGGGGAGCGCCAAGGCTAGCGCGTTGACGAGGGTCTCGCATCCGTGGCCCCTGCGCGCCAGCCATGGTCCCTGCGCGCCAGCCATGGTCCCAGCGCGCCAGCCATGGTCCCTGCGCTCCAGCGACATTCTGTCGCCCAGCTGCCCCGGCGAGCTGAGCGACACCATGTCGCTCAGCTCGCCGGGGCAGCTGACGGACATTTTGTCGCGCGTGGGACCCGACCAGCCCCTCGGCGCAGACAGCGCTTGCCCGCGCCGGCGCCGCTCCCTACCTTCCGCGTCCCATGCAGACACCGACTCTCCGCCCCTTTGACTTCGAAGGCCTCCTGCTCAGCTTGGAGCACGGCAGGCCGGAGACCATCCTCGCCACGGCCGAGGCCGGCGTCGTGCCCTTCGTGCTGGCGTCGATTCGCCACCGCGTGGACCGGCCGCTGATCGTCGTGGTGCCCAACAGCGCGCGCATGCAGCAGCTGGTCGAGGGGCTCGAGACCTTCGAGGAGGAGCGCTGGCCGGCCATGACGCCGGTGTTGCCCTTCGAGGCCAACGACGTCTCGCCCTACCACGAGATCTCGCCGGTGCGCGCGCTGGCGCAGAGCCGGGTCGCGGCGGCCTACCGGCTGACCCAGGGCTTCGGTGTCAGCGCCGTGGTGCTGCCCGCCGAGGCGCTGCTGGTGCGCACGCTGGGGGCGGAGACCCTCGACGCGGTCACCGCCATCGCGTCCAAGGGCGACGAGCTCGACCGGCTCGAGCTGGCCGAGCAGCTGGTCGCTGGCGGCTACGAGCGCGTGCCGGTGGTGGAAGACCCGGGCACCTTCTGCATCCGCGGCGGCGTGGTCGACGTGTGGAGCCCGCTCTACGATCAGCCCGCGCGCATCGACTTCTTCGGCGATGACATCGAGGAGATCCGCTTCTTCGACCCCGAGGATCAGAGCTCCGGCGGCCACGTGGTCGACCTGCTCATGCCGCCGGCCCGTGAGCTCCTGCTCGACGAGGCGCGCATGGCCGACATCGTCGACAAGGTCACCGACCTGGCCAACGAGCAGGGCCTCGGCAACATCGAGCTGCGCGCGCTGACCGACGAGCTGGAGGCCGGTCACCTGCTGCCTGGGCTCGACGCGCTGCTGCCCGCGGTGGCCCCTGGGGTGTCGCCGCTGCTGGAGCTGCTCGACACCGGCAAAGACGGGCCCATCGTGGTCTTCGACGGCCCCGACGCCTGCATGGCGGCCATCGACAGCGCTTGGGACTCCGCCCAGCGCCACTACCGCGAGGCGCGCAAGGCGGGGCGGCCGGCCTTCTCGCCGGCGCAGCTCTACGCGTCGCCCACCACGGTGCGGAGGCGCCTGGCCGAGCACGTCAAGCTCATGGTCCGGCCGGTGGTGTTGGCGGAGGACCTGCGCGGCCCCAACCCGCCGCCGGCCTTCACCCTGGACGTGGGCTCCAACGCCGAGGTCACCCGCGAGCTGGCGCAGTCCCGGCGCGAAGAGCAGGGGCTGCGGCCGCTGGCCAAGCGCATCCGCGAGGCGCGGCGCGCGCGCACGCTGGTGGTGATCACGGCGCACAGCGAGGGCGGCCGGCAGCGGCTCGAGCAGATCTTGGAGCACTACGGCGTGGCCACCTGGATCCACGACGAGCCCCTGGTGCCCGCGACGGTGGAGACCCTGCGCGACAACCCCGACCTGGGCGCGCTGCTGGTGCTCGGCGGCACGGGACAGGGCTTTCACATCGAGGCCCTGCACCTCATGGTCATCGACGAAGAGGAGATCTTCGGCACCAAGGGGCGGACCGCGCGGCGGCGGCAGCGCAAGCAGCGGCGCGACGAGGCCAAGGCCGCGGGGCGCATCATCCGCGAGGTCAGCGAGCTGGGCGAAGGCGACTTCGTGGTGCACGTGGACCACGGGATCGGGCGCTACGTGCGCATGGTGCGCATGGAGGCCGCGGGCATCGAGCAGGACTACCTGCTGCTGCTCTACAAGGGCAACGAGAAGGTCTACGTCCCCGTCACCAGCCTCGACCGCGTGCAGAAATACGCGGCGGCGGACGCCAAGGCCCCGGGGCTGGACCGGCTGGGGGGCGAGCGCTGGACCCGCGCCAAGGGCAAGGCCCGCAAGGCCGCGGCGGAGATCGCCGCCGAGCTGGTGCGCCTCTACGCGGAGCGGCAGGCGATGCCGGGCCACGCCTTCAGCCCGCCCGACGAGCTCTATCGCGAGTGGGAGGCGACCTTCCCCTTCTCGGAGACGCGCGACCAGCAGCGGGCCATCGACGAGTGCATCGCCGACCTGTGTACGCCTCGCCCGGCTTGGCGGCTGGTGTGCGGCGACGTCGGCTACGGCAAGACCGAGGTGGCCATCCGTGCGGCGGTGAAGGCGGCGCTCGACGGCAAGCAGGTCGTCGTGTTGGTGCCGACCACCGTGCTCGCCGAGCAGCACCGGCTGACCTTCGAGCGGCGCTGCCACGGCCTGCCGATCGACATCGACAGCCTCTCGCGCTTCCGCAGCGCGGCCGAGCAGCGGGAGGTCATCGACAAGCTGAGCAAGGGCCAGCTCGACATCGTCATCGGCACCCACCGGCTGCTGAGCAAGGACGTCACCTTTCGCGACCTGGGGCTGCTGATCATCGACGAGGAGCACCGCTTCGGGGTCAAGCACAAGGAGCAGATGCAGCGCTGGCGCGCGACGGTGGACTGCATCGTGCTCACGGCGACGCCGATCCCCCGGACGCTGCAGATGGCGACGCTGGGGCTCCGAGATCTCAGCCTC
This sequence comes from bacterium, assembly GCA_030425545.1. Taxonomy (GTDB): domain Bacteria; phylum Myxococcota_A; class UBA9042; order UBA9042; family UBA9042; genus UBA9042. Next base: position 4,749 of record JAUIAC010000109.1, read on the forward strand.
ATCGCGACCCCGCCGGAGAACCGCAAGGCGGTGCGCACCATCGTGTGTCGCGGCTCGGACGAGCTGACCATCGAGGCGCTCGAGCGGGAGCTGGCCCGAGGCGGGCAGGTGTTCTGGATCCGCAACCGGGTCGCTGCGCTGCCCGAGATCGCGGAGCGGCTCAAGCAGCTGGTGCCGGCGTGCAAGCCGGTCATCGCCCACGGTCAGATGAGCGAGGTCGACCTCGAAGAGGCGATGCTCGGCTTCATGCAGGGCGACTTCAACGTGCTGATCGCCACGACCATCATCGAGAGCGGCCTCGACATCCCCAACGCCAACACCATGTTCATCGAGCGCGCTGACGCCTTCGGGCTGGCGCAGCTCTACCAGCTGCGGGGTCGGGTGGGGCGGGCCTCCGCGCGGGCCTACTGCTACCTGATGGTGCCCGAGCGCTCGCAGCTGACCGCCGAGGGTGCCAAGCGGGTGGCTGTGCTCGAGCGCTTCAGCGAGCTCGGCTCGGGCGTGCACATCGCGACCCACGACCTCGAGATCCGCGGCGCGGGCAACATCCTGGGCGAGAAGCAGTCCGGCCACATCGCCGAGGTGGGCTACGACCTCTACGTGAAGATGCTCGAAGAGGCGGTCCACGAGCTGCGCAGCGAGGAGCTGGGGGCGCCGGTGGACCCGGAGATCAAGGTGAGCGTCACGGCCTACCTGCCGGACACGTGGATCCCAGATCCGAGCCAACGGCTGATGGCCTACAAGCGCCTGGCCGCGGTGCGCACCATGGACGAGCTGCGGGGGCAGTCGGACCTGCTGGTGGACCGCTTCGGCCGCATGCCCGCCGTCGCCCTGGCGCTGATCAGCACGCTGGAGCTGCGCGTGCTCGCCATCGAGCTCGGGGTCAGCAAGGTCGAACAGGGCCCGGGCGCCATCGCGCTCACGCTGCACGAGAAGGGCCTCCTGCAGGCCGAGCTGCTGCTGCCCATGGTCAACACGCGTGGCTCGCTCTACCGCCTGACGCCGGACATGGTGCTGGTGCGCAGCCTGCGCAACGACGAGCGCGACGACCCGGTGCTCAGCACCCGCGAGATCTTGCAGCACCTGCTGAAGGTGGCGCGCGGCGAGATCGGCCCGGTCATCGACGTGGTGGCGGAGCCCGTCGAGCCGGAGCGAGAGAGCTCGGGAGGGGTGCGCCAGACCATGGGGCGCGCCCGCGGGCGGGTGCGGCGGGTGACGCGCAAGCGATAGCGACCGCGCAGCGTCACGCCATCTCCCACCTGCAGGGTGACGGTGCCTGCCTGCGTGCTCTAGCTTCGGGGCACCACCCAGGACGTGCCATGCCCCCTGCCAAGCTCACACTCTGGCTGCTCAACCGCGTCGTCGCGTGGGAGCAGCGCGAGGTCTATCGCGGCCAGCTCGGGGCCGCCCTGGGCAGCGCGGGCGCCGACGTGCGCCTCGGCCACCGGGTCGTCTCGTCCCGCTCCCCGGGCAACGTGGAGGTCGCCTGCAACCACCGCAGCGACTCCGTGCCGGGCGAGCTGATGCACGAGCTGTCGACCCACCGCGGGCAGCCCCGCTTCGACGCGCATCGAGGCCTTCGCCACGGAGCTGCTGCAGGAGCGGGCTCGGTGGGCGCGCGCGCTGCCCGACCGGTGGGTTCAGGCGGCGCTTCGGCGGCTGCTGGGGCGGGCGCAGGAGATCTGGCGCGACGAGGCCATGGACCTCGCACAGACCGGCGGCGCGCTGCTGCCCGAGCCGGTCGCCGCGCTGAGGAGCCTGTGGTTCCGGGCTGAGGTGGACCCGGCGTGGCAGCTTCGCCCCGAGGGCAGCCTGCCGGCGTGTGCCGGGGACTTCGTCATCCCCTCCGCGTCGCAGGTGGCGGTCCACGCGAGCGGTCCGGCCTTCCTGGGCAACGACGTCAACCCCGACGCCTCGCACGTCAGCGGTGCGGAGCTGGCGGACGAGCCGCCCCACGACCTGTCGCTGGTGCGCGACATGCTGCAGCGCATCGGCGCCTGAGCGGGCTCGACCGAAGCGGGGCGGCGCCTGCCTGGGCTACTTCTTCTTCTTCTTCTTCTTCTTCTTCTTCGAGTACTTCTTCAGCGTGCGGCTCGCCTCGCTCTTGGCGCTGATGAGCTTGCTGATGATGGGCTCGAGGGCCGCCATGGCCGCGGCCTCGTCGGCGGGCTTGGCCTCGCTCATGGCCTTGTCGACCTCGGCGAGCGCGGTGCGCGCCTTCTCCATGGCCTCCGAGCGCTTCTTGGACTGGTCCTTCGGCAGCTTGAGCTTGCCGAGCTTGGTGATGGTCGACTGCACGCTCTCGCTCTTGGACTTCACCTCGCCGACGCGGTTGACCAGCTTGCCGAGCCCCTCGTTGGCCGCCTTCATGGCCTTGGCCTTCTCCTCGTCGCCGCTCGCCTTGGCCGCGGCGTCCCACGCGGTCTTCGCGCTCTTCTGCTGGGCCTCGAGGACGGTCTTGAACGTGGGGTAGGTCGCCGCGAGCTCGCCGGCGTTCTTGTTGGTGCGCTCCCAGGTCTTCTTCTCGCCGTCGACGCTGGGGCCGCAGGCGGTGACAAGGGCGGCGAGCGCGAGGGCGGCGCTGACGCGGTGCACGAGAGGACGGTGGGAACGGACGTTCATGGAGCACTCCTGACTTGGGTGAGCGCGCGCCCGGGCTGGACGCGTGCGGGATGGCGCTACGGTAACAGGGCGAGCCGGACCTGGGCCAGCGGGACCCGACGGCTGGAGTTGCGGCTACGAGCGCCGCGTCGTGGCCGCTTCGCGTCGGGCGACCTGCTCCAGGTTCATGCGGGCGAAGAGGGCCAGGAGCGCCTCGGTGCCGGCCAGCTCGGGCTCCAGGCGCTGCAGGGCCTCCACCGCCGCCTCGAGGGTCGACACGCACTCGGGCCTGGGCTCGCGGCGCACCAGGTAGCGGCTCGGCCGGCGCGGGGCGATGGCGTAGTGCGGCAGGTCGTGCAGCCAGGGGTTGTCGTCGTAGATGCGCTTGGCGTGCGCCCACGTGCCGTCGAGCAGCACGAGGTGATCCGGCAGCTCGTCGGGCTCGAGCGCCCCGAGCAGGCGCGCGTCGGGGTGGGGATAGAGCAGCCCGGTGCGGGGCGGCACGGCCATGGCGTGGTGGAGCGACACCTGCGGAAAGCGGCCCGCGGTCGCCGCGGCCGGTCGCGGGCCGCGGACCACGCGCAGCTCGCTGCGACGCAGGGACTGCACGAGCATGCGCGCGGAGCCAAAGGGGTGGAGGTGCTCGCGCACGTGCTGCAGCACGACGATGCCGGTGCGGTTGGCGACGCGAGGGAGGTCTGCGCACAGGCAGAGATCCACGGGCCGGTAGCAGGTCGGGCAGCTGGCTCGCATGGGCGCAGGGACACCTGGGAAGCGGGGAGGGCCGACCGATGGGCGGCGCGGGCGTGGCGTGGACAGGTGCTCCGCGCCGCGTGGGAGCATGCAGCGCCGGGCCGGACCCGGTCCAGTGACGCGATCGGGGTGCCCCGTGCGGTGGGCGGCAAAAGCTGACCTGAAGGGTCCGCGTGGGCTAGCAGACTGCGGCGAAATTGACTGTCGCCGCAATCTGCTAGCTTTTTGTCTTTCTGGGGGCTACGAGCGCCCCCAGCCACGGCAAGCCGTGGCTTCCCCTTCCCAGCAGACTGACCAACGTGGCCTCAAAAACGGAGAAAAGGCGCAGTCTGCTAGGCTCCCGGCTCCCGGCCGCCGCCGACCCCGCGGCCGACCCCGTACCCAGGATCCCCCATGCGCCCCCAGCCCCGCCTCGTCGCCCTCGCGCTCACCGGCGCCCTCCTGACCCTCGGCGGAGGCTGCGGCTCCGACGCGGGCGGCGACAGCGCAGCGACCGACGCGGCCGGCAACGCAGACAGCGCGGGCGGCGGCGCCGGCGACGCCACGACCACCGGCGACGCGACCAGCGACGCGGCGACCAGCGGCGACACCGCCGGGACCACCTGCACGCCCAAGGGCAAGGCGCCGACCACGCTCGACGCCAAGCGGCCCGCGGGCGTGTTCACCCCGAAAGACTGGGACGGCTGCAAGAGGTACCCGCTGGTGATCTTGCTGCACGGCTACAGCGCGACGGGCGTCATCCAGAACGGCTACCTCGGCGTCGGCGAGCGAGCCGACAAGCTCGGCTTCGTGCTGGTGGTACCCGAGGGGACCAAGGCGCCAGACGGCAAGCAGTTCTGGAACGCGACCAACGCCTGCTGCGACTTCTACAAGCAGGACGTCGACGACGTGGCCTACCTCCGCGGGCTGATCACCCAGGCGGTAGACACGCTGGCCGTGGACCCCGAGCGGGTCTACATCTACGGCCACTCCAACGGCGGCTTCATGGGGCACCGCATGGCCTGTGAGGCGTCGGACCTGGTCACCGGGGTGGCCAGCCTGGCCGGCGCGGTGACCGCCTCCGCCGCCAGCTGCACGCCCAAGCGCGCGGTCAACGTGCTGCAGATCCACGGCACCAACGACAAGACCATCCCCTACAAGGGCAGCGCCCTGTTCCCCTCGGTCGACACCACCATGAAGCGGTGGGTGGGGCTCAACGGCTGCACCGGCGCGCCGACCCAGCTGGCCGCCGTCGACTACGACAACGCCGCCGCGGCCAAGGGCGCAGAGACCACCGGAGAGCGCTGGGAGAGCTGCAAGGAAGGCACCCAGGTCGAGCTGTGGACCATGAAGGACACGGGCCACATCCCCGGCTTCAACACGGCCTACAAGGACGCGGTGCTGAAGCACATCCTCGCGTGGACGCGCGACAAATAGCGGCTCAGTACTGAATCGACGAGAAGCGCGGCAGCTCGGGGTCGGCGCCACACTTGCTGTGGGCGTAGGCCGCGACGACCTCGGCCGTGCCGGTGGGGTCGAGCACGGCCAGGTCGCGCAGGTGGTCCACCAGAGAGGGCTCGTCGTTGGCCATGGACGCCGCGACGATGGACTCCGCGCCGCGCTGAAAGAGGTACTCAGAGACCTTCTTCGCCAGCACTTCGGCGGTGTGCTTGGCCATGCCTCGCTTGGTGAGGGTCTTGCGCAGCTTCACCCCGCGCTTGACCAGCTTGCTGCGGACGGTCTTGCCCAGCTTGCGGGCCATGCGGCGCGCGACCTGCTTGGCCATCTGCTTGACCGAGAGGCGCACCGCCGTCTTGACCGCGGCCTTGGTGCCCGCCTTGGCGGCCTGCTTGGCGGCGTTGGCCGTGCCGCCGGTGAGCACCAGACCGGCGATGTTGGCGACCATCTCCAGAGGCGCGACCACCTGGTTGATCGTCTTTTCGGCGCACTCGGCCTTGGAGGTGGCGCACCCTGCCGCGCACTCCACCGGTCGCGACCCGGGACACTTGCGCCAACAGACCGGCCCGACGCCCTTGTGGCCCGGGCGGCAGCTCGGGTAGCAGAGCCCGGCGTCTTGCTCGAGGCCAGCGCGACAGGTCATGGGCTTGCCGGCGCTGCGGCCGTAGGACTTGCGCGGGTAGCTGTGCGCTGGCTTGTGGCAGGACTCGCCGGTCTGTGTGTAGCCGGCCTTGCAGTTCTTGTAGCAGCGCGCGCCGCGCTTGAACTCGCCCGGGCGGCAGCGCATGGAGCCCATGCCCAGGGTGAGCCCCTTGCGCTCGCAGAACTCGGCGGTCTGTCGGTAGCCCGACGGGCAGGTCTTGTAGCAGCGGCCGAGGGCCTTGCGCAGGAAGTAGCCCTTTGGACAGCGCATGTTGTGGGTGTTGTGCGGCGGGCGCGTGCACAGGCAGCCGTGGTCGGAGTAGCCCGGCTTGCACTTGTACTTCTTGAACACGGTGGTGCAGCCCTTGCCGTAGGTGTGCATGGGGCGGTGGCAGCCGGCCGGCCCCGTGTTCTTGTAGCCGGGCGGGCAGCTGGCGACGCGGCTCGGCGTGTGGAAGCGGTGCGGCGGGCGGCCGCAGTTGGCGCCGTGGTTCTTGTAGCCGGCCGGGCAGTCCGCCGTGCGGCTCGGTGAGGCGTAGCTGTGGGGGCGGCGACCGCAGAGGGCGCCGTCGTTGTGATAGCCGGGCTTGCACCCCTTCTGCCAGCACACGGGCCCGACGCCCGTGTAGCCGGGCTTGCAGCGGGGATAGCAGAGCGCGCCGTCCTTCTCCTGGCCGGCCGGACAGTCGCTCAGCGGCTTGCCGGCGCCGCGGACGTGGGAGTCCTTCCAGCAGAAGCCGCGGGCCTCGCGGTTCATCATCGCGATGATCCACTTCACCCCCGCGCGGGTGTCGGCCTCGCTGAGCCAGGCGACCTCACCGCGGGCCTGCAGCGCGGCGTAGGCGGAGTGCTCCCCCGGGCGGGCCAGGCCAGCGACGAGGCGCTCGGGGGGCGGCGCGGCGCCCTTGGGCGGGTCCTTGGGCCGGTGGCCGTGCGCAGGTCGCGTCGGCTGCGTGGGCTGGACGTGCGGCGGCGTGTGCTGCGCGGGCTGCGGGTATGCTGGCTGCGGGTGCGCGGGCTGCGGGTGCGCGGGCTGCGGGTGCGCAGGCTCGCCCGAGGGGCCGCCGCTGACCCGGGGTGGCTCACCGATGGCGTGCACCGTGCGGACCAGCTGCCAGGACGTGCGGTCGTCCCAGAAGATCAACGTCCCCGTGGGATCCACGCGGCCGCGAAACACGGCGCCCCGCGCACGGCCGCGGCGCACTCGCAGCTCGATGCGGGCGCCGCGCAGGGCCCCTTCGGCCGCGTGCCACGAGGCCTGCGGCCGGGTGACGGAGGCCTGCACCCGCGAGCGCCCACCCAGGGGCACCACCGAGAGCTCGATCGCCTGCCGGTTGGCGTCGTGCCAGGTGCCGGGCAGCAGGTAGACCTGTTGAGCGAGGGCCGCGCTGGGGATGAGGGCGAGGAGGAGCAAGGCCGAGAGCGCGAGGCTTCGAGTCGAGAGCGTCATGAGCGTACCCGTCGTGGCAGCGGCTTCGGCCCCGAGACCGAGGTACCGTAGGAGCGTGGGGATGAGATGCCGAAGGCTACCTCGACCGCCGGGCTCAAGGCGATCCTGCGCAGCGCCGGCGGCGAGGGCGCTGGGTCAGAACGCCTCGCCGATGTAGATGTAGGTCGCCAGCGGCTCGAGGGTGAAGGGCGTGTAGGCCACGTCGATACGGATGTAGATGTCCTTCTGCGGGAAGAGCAGGATCCGCGGCCCGCCCCCGACCGCCCAGAGCAGCTTCGAGAAGCCCAAGTCCGGCGCCACCGAGCCCACCGAGGCGAAGGCCGCGCCACCGATGCGCCAGGCGATGGGCAGCCAGCGGTACTCGACCTGCGCCGCGATGGCGTTCTGGTCGCGGTAGCGGCCGGTGTAGAAGCCGCGCATGAGCTTGCCGCCGCCGATCTGAGCGAGGTGGTTGAAGGGGGCGTCGCCGAAGACGAAGTCGCCACGCGCCTGAAAGGCCAGCACCCGTGTCTTGGACATGGGGAAGTAGATGCGCCCGTCGGCGAAGACCCGCGTGATGGGGAAGTCACTGGTGATAGAGGGGTAGGCGAGGAAGCCGATCTCGCCGAGCACGCCGTCGCGCACGTTCATGGCGTTGTGGCAGGTGTCGTAGACCAAGCCGAGCCCCGCACCGATGTTGGTGCTGCCGCCGGAGCCGCGGGGGAGCTCGTAGTCCTCGTAGCCCGGCCGCGGCTGGTAGTGCACCGAGCTGAGCCGGTTGATGTCGAACTCGAGGCCCAGGTAGAGCGAGCCCTTGAGCTTCCGCAGGATGCGCTCGCGGATGAGGATGAAGTTGCCCTCGACGACCGCTTTTTCGTGCTTGGTGGCGTTGGGGCCAATGCCGTAGAACTTGAGCGGAAAGGACTGCATGTAGACCTTGCCGTAGAAGAACCACTCATTGTGATCGCTGTAGAGCGTGTGCTCCAGCTGCAGGCCGTACTGCGCCTCCTGGGTGATGAAGGTGAAGGCGCTGAGCTCGCTCAGGCGGTTGGTCGGGTCGTCGTTGGCGAAGTAGACGTAGACGCTGTTGAAGCCGAACTCCCAGCGGGTCTCTGGCGCGTAGCCCGCGGTGGGGTAGAGCAGCAGGCCGACGTCGCCCGCGTGACCGCCCGAGCCCGAGATCTGGTCGAGCGCGCTGCGCCACCAGGGGCGCTTGTCGACCGGCTTGGCCGGGGTGTTCTTGCAGTGGTGGACGCACGCCACGTGACAGGCGCCCGAGCACTTGGCCTCGCAGCGAGCCATGCAGGTCTTGTGGGCCTCGGTCTCCGTGGGCTGCGCCGGCAGGGCGATGGCGTGGGCGTGGCCGCCGGCCTCCGTGGGACCGTGGGCCTGCGCGGCGGGTGCGAGCAGGAGCGCAAGGCCGAGCGCCGCGTATGGGCCGAGCGCCGCGTATGGGCCGAGCGCCGCACATGGGCCGAGCGCGCGCGTGACACGGCGGGCGTCCCCGGAGCGCGCGACGGCACGCGGGGCTGACGCCGAGGGCGCGGCGGGAGCTGCGTTTGCGGGCTGAGTCATCGTCGCTCGAGCGTGGGCGCGGGGGCGCGCGGAGCCGCGGCGAGGGGCTGGCCGGGGCCTGCTCAGGGTCGCGGTTGCGTGCGGGGAGGGCAAGGGTCGCGCTCCTGTGGCGGCGACACGGGGCGCAAGAGCGCCGCCGCGGGTCGCTGCTGCACGCCGACTTTCCCTGACAAGTCAGAGGCATCGAAAAAAAGTGCCCATCGCTAGATCCCTTCGCGCGGTGGTGCGTCTGTGCGTGCTGCCCCCCGGCTTGCGCCGCATCCCCAGGCGGCCGTAGCGTCACGGTCGCCGCGCCCGCAAGCGCCACCGCCACCCTCTGGAGCTCCCCATGACCCGCTCGCGCCCTGCGCTGCTCTCTCTCTCGATCTGCGTCGGCCTCGCCGCGCCCTGGACCGCGACCGCCGCCACCACGTCGTCGACGCTGCTGCCGACCGCCAGCAAGGTCAGCGCGGTCACCCTCTACCGCGGCCAGGCCCTGGTGAGCCGCACCGTGCCCCTGCCGAACCGGACCGGCGAGCTGCAGCTGCTGGTCGACGACCTGCCGGCGCGGGTCGACGGCTCCAGCCTGAGCGCGACGTCGAGTCACAAAGACGTGGTGGTGCGCTCGGTGCGCTACCGCACCAAGGCCACCAGCCAGGCGACGAACCCGGAGGTGGCCAAGCTGGACCAGAAGCGCGAGGCGCTGAACAACGAGCTGAACGTGGTGCGCCAGCGGATTCGCCTGGTGGACGAGAAGATGCGCGTCTACCAGGGGCAGATGGGCTTCGTCGCGCCCACGGCGAAGGTGGAGATGGCGAAGGGCGTGCTCGACCCGAAGAAGCTGCAGGCGGTCACCTCCGCGAACCTGGCGGCGCGAGACGCGCTCTTCGAGGCCAAGATCGCGCTGCAGGACCGGCAGCGCAGCATCCGCAAAGAGACCCGGCTGCTCAGCCGCAAGCGGCGCGAGCTGACCCGCGGCCAGCACAGCTACCGGCGGCAGGCGGTGCTCTTCGTGCACAAGCGCAAGAGCGGCCGCGGGTCGTTGCGGCTGGACTACCTGGTGCGGTCGGCGAGCTGGACGCCCACGTACAACGTGCGGGCGAGCCGCGACGGGCGCAGCGTGCAGGTCGAGTACCTGGCCGACGTGCGGCAGATGAGCGGCGAGGCGTGGAACCGGGCGGCGGTGACCCTGTCGACGGCGACGCCGCGGATGAGCGCGGAGAGCCCGCTGCTGGGGCCGCTGTGGGTGGGCCTGGGCGGGGCGCCGACGCGCAAGAAGCGGCGGCGCATGACCTTCAAGTCCTACGCCCTGTCGCAGAGTCGGATCCGGGCGCAGCAGCAGCGGCTCAACAGCTCGCCGCGGCCGGCCCAGGGCGGCTGGATGATGAACAAGCTCGCGGCCGACGGGCAGCGGCTGGAGCTCAACGCCGACAAGGACGTGGTGCGGGCCGGTCGCCGCGCGGTCAAGGCGGCTGAGGAGGCGCTGGCGGTGTCGTATCGGCTGCCGGGGCGGATGAGCCTGGAGAGCCGGTCGGACCGGCAGATGATCAAGATCGCCACGCTGAAGCTCGACGCGACGGTGTTCTACGAGGCGGTGCCGCTCTTTTCGACCTACGTGACGCGCTACGCCCGCGTGGTGAACACGAGCGACCTGCCGCTGCTGGCCGGCAACTACCGGGCCTACAGCGACGGCGAGTTCGTCGGCCGCGGCGCCATCGGCGTCATCGCGCGGGACCAGGACTTCACCATCGGCCTGGGCGCCGACACGCAGCTGCGCTGCTACCGCGAGCTGGTGGACAAGAAGGCCGACACCTCGTGGGGCGACCGGGTGCAGACCTTCGACTATCGCCTGCGCATCGAGAGCTACAAGCGGCAGGCGGTGGACGTGCGCCTGTACGACCGCATCCCGGCGAGCAAGACCGAGGACCTGCAGATCAAGCTGGTGCGCAACAGCACCGGGCTGTCGAAGGAGGCGGTCTACGTGCGCGACGACCGGCCCAAGGGGATCTTGCGCTGGGACCTGAAGGTGGCCGCCGGGACCAGCGGCGCGAAGGCGAAGGACATCCGCTACCGCTTCGAGATGAAGTACGCCAAGGACAAGCACGTCGGCCGCGAGGCCCGCGGGCTGATGAAGGAGATGCGGAAGGACTTCCGGGCCATGAGTCGCTGAGGCGTGGCCCCGACGCGCGTGGCCCCGAAGGGGTCGGCTTTTCGTGGAACGCGCGCTAGCCGAAGCCCACCCCGTACGCGGACGCCAGCGCGACGATGCCGACCACGTCGGCGGCCACGATCTTGCGCAAGGCCGGCGAAGGAGGCCCGCCCCAGAGCGCGAGCGCGAGGAAGCTGACCATGCTGACGAGGCCGACGACCGCCGCGACGTCCCGCAGCTGCGGACGGACGAGCGCGTAGAGCATCAGCCCGCCGACGAGCCCGAAGAGCACAGCCCGATGCTGCATCAGCACCACGGCGTCGCGCTGCTCCAGGGGCGCGCCGTACATCGCCTCGAGGCGCCCGCGGCCGAGCACGCCGACCAGCGGCGCGACGTTGATGAGCGCGGCCAGGCCGTACA
>JAUIAC010000748.1 GCA_030425545.1 bacterium
CGCATCCACGCCGTGGCGAGGCTGTCGGCCAGCTCGTTGCCCAGGTGTCCGCTGTGCGCGGCGATCCACTCGATGGTCACCTTCGGCCGCGCCTGCTTGAGCGCGTAGGCCTCCTTGACCAGGTCGAGGTTCTTGATCGGCCCGCTCTTGCGCTTCCACCCGCGCTTCGCCCAGCCCTGCGCCCACTGGTTCAGCGTGTTGGCGCAGAGCTGCGAGTCGGTGAACACCGTGATCTCGGTGTCTTCCTGCACCATCTTCATGGCCTCGATCAGCGCCAGCAGCTCCATGCGGTTGTTCGTGGTGTCGGGGTCGTGACCGTGACGCTTGTCGAGCAGCGCCCCGCCCAGCAGCCAGGCGACGCCCCAGCCGCCGGGCCCCGGGTTCGGGCTGCAGCTGCCGTCGGTGAAGATGCCGTCCTGCGGGCCGGTGTGGTACCGGGCCAGCACCTCTTCCAGCCGCAGGTTCTCCTCCCGCGCCGAGCCACTGCGCCCGGCGCCGCCCCGGCCGCTGCTCGCGCTGCGCTTGCTCGACGACTTCGACCCCGAGGCCGACTTCTTCTTGCTGTGGGCGCGGCAGAAGCGCGGCGTCCAGCCGGGGTAGCGGTCGATGAGCTCCTGCGAGAGGGAGAAGGGCGTCCCGCAGACGGTGCAGGTGAAGTCGGGCATGGAGCGGCTCCAGGTGGCGAGGGGCCCGCGCGTGGCGGCGTGCCCGGGACGCCGAAGGGAACCCGCAGACCCCCCGGGCGTCAACCCGCGTGCGAGCGCCGCTCAGCGCGATCCGAGCCCAAGACAGATCCAAGCCGACCCTCGTGCGTCTCACTGGACTGGGCCGCCTCGCGCGGTCGCCGAGGCCAGCTGCGGCGTCGCCGCCGGGGGAGAACATGGCTTCGACAACTCGGGAGAGAGGACACCTGGCAGCGCAGCGCTGGCACGGGCTCCACGTGGTGGTGCTGTGGCGGGGAGACCTGCTGAGCACGCGGACGTTTCGCCGGCGGCGGGCGCTGACCGTGGGTCCCCAAGGGGCCATCGTGCTGCCGGCGGAGGCGACCCAGGGGCGCTCGCTGTGTGTGATCCGGCCCCACGACCGGGGAGTGGGGCTGCCCAAAGACGTGCTGGGGCGGGCCGTGATCCGGCAGGGGCTGCGCACGCTCGGCGGCGAGGAGCTGCGCTGGCTGGCGCGCGTCAACGAGGGCTGCGTCGCGCTGCTGCCCGGGGCCCGCGCCGTGGTCGAGCTGGGCGACTTCACGCTCTTGATCACCCACGCCGCCGTGCCGGTGCGCTTCTCGCGGGGCTGGCTGGAAGACGACGCCCCCGCCCTGGCGGTGAGCCTGCTGCTGGCGCTGGCGCTGACCGCGCCGCCGCTCTGGTTGGCCGACCCCGGGCCACAGCCGGAGCTCCGCGCACCACCCCGCGCGCCCGCGTCGCCGATCCACACCGTGGCGATCGCGCCACCGCCGCCGCCGCCTCGCCCGACGCCGCCCCTCCCGACGCCGCCCCTCCCGACGTCTCCGCGCACCTCCCCGCGCGTCGCGGACCCCGCGCCCAGCGTCGGCGCGGCGACGCAATTTCGGCTCGCGCCGCCGCTGCCGCCCGCCTCACCGCCCGTCCCGCCGCCCCGCGCGCACCCCGCCAAGGTCGCCCGGCCGGAGTCGCCCGCGCCCACGACGCCCTGGGTCGACCCCACGCGGCTGAACGAGGCGCTCGCCATGAAGCCGGGCCGGCGCCGCCGGCGCGCCCTGGAGGTCGTGGTGCGGGACTCGGTCCAGGCCGTGACCGACCAGGTGTTGATCGCGGCCGCCCCGGCGCCCAGGCCGGTGGACCTCAGCCCCAGCGAGCCCGTGCATCCGGCCGCGGCCCGGCCTCCCCGGAGCGTGGCGGCCCAGGCCTTCTCTCCCCCGTCCCGCACGCTGCACGCCGCGCCGACCCGCGCTCGTGGGCCCCTGGCGCGCAAGCAGCAGGTCGCCCGGCCCGCGCTGCGCGGACCCAAGCCCCCGCGCGTGGCGCGGGTCCACCACGACCGGCGCAACACCCGGGCTGTCGGTGGGCTCACCAGCGCCATGGTGCGCAAGGTCATGCGACGCCACGGCGGCGCGTTTCGGGCCTGCTACCAGCGCGCGCTGCAGCAGGCGCCGGAGCTCTCCGGCCGCGTCGAGCTGAAGATGCTCATCGGCCCCGAAGGCGCGGTGGTCGGCGTCCGCGTGGCGTCCGACTCCCTCGGCGTGGCGGCCGCGACGGCGTGCGTCGTGCGGGTCGCCCGTGGCCTGCGCTTCCCCGCGGTGCCGCAGGGCGCGTCGACGCGGGTGCGCTATCCGCTGCGATTTCAGCCGGGCACCTGAC
>JAUIAC010000749.1 GCA_030425545.1 bacterium
CCCTTCGCCCGGCTGGACCGGGTCTTGCGCCAGATCGGGGCGCTCCAGGACGACGCCCGCCCGCCCCGGTCGGTGAACCTGCTGGTGGGGCCGCCGCCGCCGGTGCCCGCGGTGGGCCAGGAGCTCGTGGCCCTGCGCACCTCGCGCGCGGCGGCGCAGCGCATCGCCCGGGACACCGCCCTGCTGCCCCTGTTGGGCCCCCGCTTCGAGGCCGCGACGGACGAGGCCGCCTTCGTCGCGCTGGTGAACGCCCTGCAGCGAGCGGTGGGCGACAAGCGCTACACGGACGCCGCCCGGCTGGTGGTGGAGATCCGACGCATCGTGCGTCGCATCCACCGCGGCGTGGAGCGGGTCGAGCGCCAGCTGGAGAGCGCGCTCGACGACCGCTTCGCGCAGGCCCAGCGCAGCGAGGAGCGGCTGAGCGTCATCGTCGCCGCGAGCGCCGCGATCGCGCTGGTGGTGTCGGTGCTGGTGTTGCTGTTGATGGTGGCGACGCTCCGACCCATGGCGGCGCTGGCCGACGTGGTGCGCCGCTTCGCCGCCGGCGAGCGGACCGCCCGGGCCGACACGCGCGGCGCCACCGAGATCCGACAGCTGGCCGAGGAGTACAACCGCATGGCCGACGCGCTGGCTGAACGCGAGCGCGAGCTGGTGACCCAGCGGGACGACCTCGCCCGCGCGGAGCGGCTGGCGACCCTGGGGCACATGGCTGCGCGGGTGGTGCACGAGATCCGCAACCCGCTGAGCTCCATCGGGCTGAACGCCGAGCTCCTCAGCGACGAGCTGCGCGAGGACATCGACGTGGCCGAGGCCTCGGAGCTGCTCGCCGCCATCGGCGCCGAGGTGGAGCGCCTGCGCGCGATCACCGAGGGCTACCTCCAGCGGGCGCGGACCGACCCCAAGCTCGAGCCGCGCGTCGACCTGGGCGCGCTGACCAGCCGGCTCGCCGACTTCGCGCGGGCCGAGCTGGCGGAGCGGGGCGTGCGCGCCGAGCTGCACGTGGCGCCGGGGGTCGTGGCCGACGTGGACCCGCAGCTGCTTCGCCAGGCGCTGTGGAACCTGGTGCGCAACGGATGGGAGGCGATGCCCGAGGGCGGCACGCTCTGGCTCGAGGTCGCTCACGGCGGCCTACCGGGTCACGAAGAGGCGGTCCTGGCGGTGGAAGACGCGGGCCCGGGGATCGCAGACGAGGCCAAGGCGCGGCTCTTCGAGCCCTTCTTCACCACCAAAGACCGCGGCACGGGCGTGGGGCTGGCGCTGGTCCACGAGGTGACGCGCAGCCACGGTGGGCGGGTCCAGCCGGTGGCGCCTCAGCACGGCAGCGGGGCGCGTTTCGAGCTGCGGCTGCCGGTGACCGCGCCGCTGCGGGCCGGACAGGTGGCGCCGGTGAGCAGCGCCGGTCACGCCGCGGTTACCACAGCTCCCCCTGGCCCTTAGCGGGCGCCTCGTCCGACGACGACGACGACGACGCGCGCGTCCGGGGCGCGCGCGCCGGCGACGCGATGAGCTGCTGTAGCTGGGCCACCCGCTGCCTCACGTCGGTGCGGGGCTCCCCGGGTGGCGTCGCCGGGGCAGGCGCCTGCCGGTCGAGGCGCACCGCCGCCGGCGCGCGGGGCTGAGCCGGCGCGGCCGCAGGACGGTCCGCGTGAAATCGCGCGAAGAAGTGGGCCACGTCGTCGAAGTGCTGGGTCCGCGCAGCCGGGGGCAGCGCCTTGACCAGCCGCTTGCCGTAGCCCCGCCGGACCATGCGCGGATCGAGGATGGCCACGACCCCAGAGTCCTGCTGTGAGCGGATCAGCCGGCCGAAGCCCTGACGCAGCGCCAGCGCCGCGGCGGGCACGCTGAGCCGGGAGAACGACGAGCCCCCCTCGGCCTCGACCGCCGCGGCGCGGGCGGCGAAGAGCGGGTCGTCGGGGGGCGGAAAGGGGATCTTGTCCAAGATCACGAGCCGCAGCACGTCGCCGGGGAGGTCGACCCCCTGCCAGAAGCCCATGGTGGCGAAGAGCACCGCCGGCTGCGCGTCGACGAAGCGCTCCAGCAGCGCCTCGCGGCTCTCGTCGCCCTGCAGCAGCGCGGTGAAGGGCAAGCGGCTCTGCAGGCGGGCGTGGGCGTCGCGCATGCCCCGCCGGCTCGAGAAGAGCGCGAAGGCGCCCCCTGCGCTCGCCTGGACGAGCCGCGCGATCTCGGTGGCCACCGCGTGCTCGCGGCCAGCGGCGAAGGGCGCGGGCAGGTGCCGCGGCAGATAGAGCAGCGCCTGGCGCTCGTAGTCGAAGGCGCCCGGGACGCGCAGGGTGGGGACGGTGTCGGCGATGCCGAGGCGCGCGGTGAACTCGG
>JAUIAC010000110.1 GCA_030425545.1 bacterium
CGGACGGCGTCGCCGGCCTCGCCACCCTCAGCGACGGTCGGTTCGCGGTGGCCGCGACGGCTCAGGTGGTGAGCAAGGGCTGGCAGGTGCGCTTGCTCCTGCTCGGCGGGGACGGCGGCAAGCTCCATGACAGCGCTCACGGCGCGGCTGTGAACGACTACGCTCGTGGGCTGACCGTGCTGAAGGACAGCAGGTTGCTCGTAGTCGGCCAGCGCGGCGACGGGACGGCTAGCGACGGCCTCATCAAGACCTTCACCGCGTGGGGGCACGACCAGTGCGTCACCGCCGGCTACTGCGCCGACACGCCCCTGCCGGCCTGCAACGACAAGAACCCCTGCACCGTCGACAGCTGCGCGCCAGGCAAGGGCTGCACAAACACCACGCTGGCCGACGGGCACAGCTGTGGCAGCGGCAAGCAATGCAAGGGCGGGCTCTGCCAGGCGCCCTGAGGGTCGCCGTCCGTCCTGCCCCCCCTCGACATCACCGACGCCCGTGCTTCCTTGCCGCGCCCACACGTGCGGCGCATGCTGCGCGCCCCAGATTCTGGAGCTCCGATGTCGACCGACACCCCCAAGCCTTCGCCTGACGCCCGCGCCGCCCAGCAGGCCGCGTTTCGCGCCGCTCAGCAGGCCCTGCAGACCCGCACGCAGCCGTCGCCGCCCGCGGCGCCGCCCGCCAACGCCCTGGCCTCCGTCGCGGAGGACGACGACCCGAACATGCCGCTGGTCCCCGGGACCACGGGCGCCCTGGTCTCGGCCGACACCCTCGACGCCGCCCGCGCGGTGCTCACCGAGCCCCAGCGCGTCTGCGAGATCGTGCGCTACACCTACGTCGCGCCCGATCCCTTCGAGGGGTTCCCAGCCGAGCGCGCCCACGCCCTGGCGCCGCTCCTGTCGGGGGGAGAGCAGGGCTTTGGCCTCTCGCGCCTGCCGAGCGAGTTTCACCGCCTCGACGGCAACGCCAAGCTCGACTACCTGCTCGACCTGCCCGACCCCGCCCTGACCCTCCAGGCGCTCCCAGCCGAGGAGTTCGTCTTCCTGCTCAAGGACGTGGGCTTGAGCGACGCCGGGTCCCTGCTCTCGCTAGCGACCCCGCACCAGATGCAGACGCTGGTGGACCTCGAGGTCTGGGACGCCGACGAGATCGACCGCTTGCGCTTCGCCCACCTGCTCGCCCTCGCGCTCGACGCCGGCGCCGAGACCACGGAGCGCTTCGTCGCGGCCCAGGAAGACGGCCTGCTCTGCCACTTCGTCTCCGGCTCCGCGCGGGTCTACGAGAGCGCGGAGGAGGCCGAAGAGGAGCTGCCTGAAGACTGGGAGCAGTTCATCGCGCCCGACGGCACCATGGTCGTGGGTCTGCCCTTCGGGGACGAGGCTGTGGGCCCGATCCGGGCGTTGCTCGACGCGATCTTCCGGGTCGACATCGAGCGCGGTCGGCGCGTCCTGCGCGCGACCCGTTGGGAGCTCCGCATGTCCATGCAGGAGGACCTCTACGAGACGCGCAACAAGCGCGTCGCGGGCCACGGCTTCCCGGCTCGCGACGAGGCGCAGGAGATCTACCGGTTCGTCTCGCCGGCCGAGGCCAAGGCGCACGCGCTGGAGCTGCTGGCGGGCGAGGGCGCGGACGAGGGCGCGGCTGTGCCTTTCGTGCCCGAGGCGCTCTCCGCGCGGACGGACCTGGTGCTCCACGGGCTCCACGGCGCGCCCTTCCTGGCGCGGGCGGTGACCCACTGCACCGGCGAGGAGCGTGAGCGGCTGCAGCTCGGCCTCGTGCACCTGGCCTACCACCTGCAGGCCGCCCGCGCGGCGCGCCCCTCCGAGACCGCTGAGCTGCCGCGCTGGACCCGGCACGCGATCCTCACCGCCGACATGGGCTTGGACTGGCTGGCGGACGGCGATGTCGAGCGCGGCGCCGCGCTGCTGCGGGTCATGCCCCTGCGCGAGCTCTTCGGCGTCGGTCACAGCCTGGTCGTGGTGCTGCATCACCGCGCGGTGCGCTTGCGTCGCCGCCTCGGCGGCCAGCTCGACGCCGTCGGCCCAGAGCTGGCGCCCATGGTCGCGGCGCTCTGCCAGCCGCTGCCCGAGCGTCCCGAGCCGCGCGCGCCCCAGACCGCGCCCCCCGTGGGCATCCCCGAGGACGTCGACCAAGACGCGCCGACGCCGCCGTCGACGCGCCCCTACGAGCGGCTCTCGGAGCTGTCCGAGGCGCGCGCGCTGCTCGCCGGGCTCGAGACCGCGGTCGACGTGGTCGAGCGCTTGGGCGACGCGCCCCTGGCGACCGTGCTCTCTCGCCTCGCCATCGACATGAGCGGCGACAGCGGCGACGCGCTGACCTTGACCTCGCTGCTCGCCTCCGCCATCGCCTGGTCGGTGCTCGAGGGCCAGGCGAAGGTGGCGGTGATCCCCATGGACGACGCCCGCCGATTCCTCGTCACCGCCTTCGAGGGCCCGACCGGCTACCGCAAGGTCAAGGGCGAGCTGCGCAACGCGCTCTCGCGGGCCCTGCTGGCCAACCCCGCGCTCAACGACGCCGACCTGGGCCCCATGGAGGGCCTGCTCAACCGCACGCTCACCCGGCTCGACACCGAGCTCGGCGGGCTCGACCCCACGGGCCCGCTCGACGCCCGGTTCATCGGCGCGGCCCTCGCCATCGCGGCGGACTGAGCCCTGCCGCCTGGCGCGCGCGGACCCGCAAAAAACCTGACAAATCCGGGCTGCGGGTCAGCCTGGAGCGATGCGGACCCCCTCCCAGCCAGCGCCGGCCGTGTCCTCGCCCGTGGACGACTGGCTGCGCTACCTCCGTGTGCAGCGCAACGTCAGCCCGCACACGCTGCGGGCCTACGCCTCCGACGTCCACGACTGCGCTCAGTGGCTCGACACGTCGCTGGGAGTCCGCCCGCTGACGGCGGCGGTCCGGCGAGACCTGCGGACCTGGGCGGCCTCGCTGCACGACCGCTACGCCCCGGCCAGCTCTGCGCGCAAGCTCTCGGCGGTGCGACGGCTCTTCGCCTGGCTGCGGCGTGAAGACCGCATCGCCGTCGACCCGGCGCACGGGCTGCGGACCCCCAAACAGGACAAGAAGCTGCCGCGCTTCCTCTCCGTGGACGAGGTGTTGATCCTGCTGCGGGACGCCCCCCTCGGCACCAACCCCTTCGCGGAGGCGCGCGACCGCGCCCTGGTGGAGGTGCTCTACGGCGCCGGCATCCGCGTCAGCGAGGCGGTGGGGCTCGACCTCCGCTCCCTGGACCTGCCACAGCGCCTGCTCAAGGTGCTCGGCAAGGGCCGCAAGGAGCGCATCGTCCCGATCGGCCAGTTCGCGGTGGACACGCTGCGGACCTGGCTCGACGCCCGCGCGGCGCTCCTGGCAGAGGTCGGCGCGCGGCCCACGGACGCGCTCTTCGTCAACCTGCGCGGGAGCCGGCTCACCACGCGCTCGGTCCGGCGCAACCTCGACCAGCGCTGCTTCTCCGCCGGGCTGGTGCGCTCGGTGTCTCCGCACGGCTTGCGGCACAGCTACGCGACCCATTTGCTCGACGGGGGCGCCGACGTGCGCTCGGTTCAGGAGCTGCTGGGGCACAGCCGGCTCTCGACGACGCAGCGCTACACCCACACCTCCCTGCAACACCTGATGCAGGCCTACGACGCCGCCCACCCGCGGGCCGGGCTCGCGCCGCAGTCGGCCGCCGAACGCGGCCCTGTGGCCCGGCTCCGCGACGCGGCCCCCGACGAGCCCTCAGGAGCGCCGTGATGTCTCTGCAGCACCGCCTGGTCGCCCGCACCCGGAGCGCGGCTCGCGCCAGCGCGGCGGCGCCCGTCGTCGCCCTGGCCTGCGCCCTGGCGCTCGTCGTGACGGCCGCTGACGCCCACGCCGGGCCGAGGGTCCAGGTCCAGGGCGGCGCCGGCTTCGGCCGGGTCGGCGGCGAGCTGGTGAGCGCCGTGGACGCGACCGTCGACGTGGCGCTCGGCCGCTTTGCGCTGCAGCTGCGCGCGCCCCTGCGCAGCCAGCTCACCGGCGCGCGCCCGCCCGGCACCAGCGAGGGCTCGCTGCGGCCCCGCGACTGGGACGAGCGCAGCGAGTGGCTGCGGCTGGCCCCCAAGCTGACCTGGAGCCGCCCTCAGGGCGACGGCCGCCTGCCCGGCGTGTCCCTGCGCGTGGCGCCGACCGCTGGCGCCACCCTGGGCCACGGCAGCGTGGTCCGCGGCTACCGCTCCGCGCTGCTGCAAGACCACTTCGCCAGCGCGCTGCGGCTCGACGTTGACAGCGACGCCGTCGGGCTGCAGCTGCTGGTGGCCGACGTCACCCGCGCGGAGCTGGTCGCGGCCCGCCTCTTCGCCCGCCCGCTCTCGCGCTGGTTGAGCCGCGGCCCGTGGCGAGACCTGACCTTTGGCATCACAGCCGCCGCGGACCGCAGCGCGCCGCTGGAGACGCTCCGTGACGGGGCGGGGCAGGCGCGGGTCACGGCCTCCGGGCGGCCCGTGCAGCGGAGCGCGCCGCTGGTCATCGTCGGGCTGGACCTGGGCCTGCCGGTCCGCCTGCCGGGGCGCGCTCACCTGGTCCCTTATGTCGACGTCAACGTCGCCACGGTCGACGGCGGTGGCGGGGTCGGCGTGCACGGTGGGCTGTGGTGGTCGTGGCGCGCCGACTTCGCCGACGTCCGCGCCCGCTGGGAGTTGCGTCGGGCCGAGGGGGCCTACCGTCCGGGCTGGGTCGACGGCTTCTACGCGCTCGAGCGCATGCAGCTGGGCACCCAGACCAAGGCCAGCGCGTGGCTGGGCCGCGCTGGCACCGGTCGCTGGGGTCACCTGGTCGAGGCGCGCGTGGCGACCCACGGCGGCTGGCGTGGCCGCGCCAGCTGGGAGACCTGGCACAGCGACGACCTCCTGCGGCCCCAGGACACCGCCGCCGTCCAGCTGAGCAGCCCCACCTGGCGCGGGCTGCAGGGGCAGGCCGCCTGGGCGCTGCGACCCGGGCAGGGCCAGCAGGTGGTGGCCGCGGCGGCGGCCTGGCAGTCCACCGGTCCCTGGCGGGCGTGGCTCGACGTTCAGCGCTCGTGGCACGCCGACGCCGGGCGCTACGACCTGACGTGGAACGCCAGCGTCGGGGCCGGGGCGCGGTGGACGTGGTGAGCCCACACACGATCGCCGATGGGACGTTGGCAGGGCGCTGCTGAACCCCTATTCTCCCGCGCTCGCAGCGCCGATCGGCGCGGTCGATCGGCCTCGGCGCCGACGACCAGCACCTGGAGGCAGCGAATCAAACGTGGGGGCCCGTGCGTCTCTACGTGTAGCCGCGACCGCGTCTTCCGGCCCGGGAGGCGCGTCCAGCGAACCTGAGCAGCGTCAGAGTGCCGGGGCCATCACCCGGAAGTTCTTGACCTTCTCGACCCTGCCTCGGCTTGATCGGCCGGGGTAGTTGTGCCATCACCGCGGGCCGGTGAGCCCACGACGTCGATCGTAGCCACCGAGCCCCTCCGGAGGATCCCATGACACTGCGCCCCTCGCCCAAGCCTGCGGGGTTCTCCCCTCGGGCCCTGGCCTCGCGCTCGTTGCCCACGTCCCCTCGCGCCGCGACCCGGCTCCGCGCCACCGCGCTCGCGGCCCTCACCTTCGTTGGCCTCTCCCTCGCCGCCGCCGCGGCCTTCGCGGGCCCGGCCAAGGCCTACCTCTACGTGGTCCAGGACGTCGACGTCACCGGCGCCCCGGTCAAGCTGGTGGTCCCGGTGGAAGAGCCGGGCCTGGTGGACTCGAGCGTGACCCTGCGGCCGGCGCGCGCGTTCTCGGCGCTCAAGGCGCGCAACAGCGACGCCTACGGCAACAGCAGCCTGCGTGTCGACTCGGCCACCAAGGCCACCCTGGTCATCGGCAACGGCGCCGACGCCGATCTGGTCGTCGCCGAGGTGTTCTGGACCCTCGCGGCCATGGGCGTCACAGAGATCAGCGCGCCCCCCTTCATCCAGGGCAAGGTCACCACCGAGCTGCTGGCCTACGGCGCCCACGTGCTGCTCCTCACGCCCTACGACATGCTCAGCTTTGAGCGGCGCGACCAGGTGCCCGATCTCGCCTTCGTCATGGTCGACGGCGCGCCGGTCCCAGCGCGCACCGTGGCCCGCGGCATCGCCACCGGCGCCAAGAAGCTCAACGGCCCCAAGCTGCGGGAGCTGCTCTCCGCCGCGGTCACCGGCAAGAGCAAGCGCGCCAAGATGGCGGTCATCAACGGGGTCGGCAAAGCGGCCGTGCGCAAGGCCTACAAGCTCAAGATCGAGCTGCTGGTCCCGGCCCTCACCGACAAGGACCTCGCCATTCGCTCGGCCGCGCTCGACGCGTGCATCTCCGCCGGCATCAAGGGCAACACCAAGGTCATGGACGGCCTCGAGAAGGTGGTCGAGAACGACACCGACACCGACCTGAAGCTGCGGGCGGTCAAGGCGCTCAGCAAGGCTGGCGTGGGCAAGTACAACGACCTCCTGCAGGCCGAGAAGCTGCGCACCGGCACCGCCGCGGAGGCCCTGGCCGCGGTCGACACCCTCGCCAAGAGCAAGCAGGTCAAGATCGCCGCGCCCGCGCTGGTCGGCGCGCTCACGCACCGCGACGTGACGGTGCGGCAGGCCGCGTTCAAGGGCCTCGTGGCCATGGCGCAGTGGGAGCTGCTGCACAAGGCGCTGCCCAAGGACGAGCTCAACGGCGAGACCAAGGAGCAGATCGCTCGAATTCTGGTCGAGAAGGGCAGCGATCTGGCCCGCGACGAGAGCTTGAAGTACCTGATCAGCAAGGGCTCGGCCGACGGCGCCATCTACGCCGCCCAGACCTACGGCAAGCGCGGCTCCAAGTCGGCCACGCCCTTGCTCATCGCCGCGCTCAAGCACGACTCGGCCCAGGTTCGCCAGGCCGCCGCCGAGGCCCTCGGCCTGATCAAGGACGAGCGCGCCATCGTGCCGCTGGCCGACGCCGCGCAGGCCCGCCGGCGCGACGAGGACTTCATGATGAAGTCCGCCGAGACCATCTTGAAGACCCTGAGCCTCAGCCAGGTCAAGCGCCTGGTGAAGAGCCGCAACGTCACCATCCGGCAGATGGCCATCCGCTCGCTGGCCGGCTTCGCCCAGGGCGCCCGTCCGAACCCCTCGGTGGTCGCGCTGCTCATGGAGGCGCTGAAGGACACCGACCCGTCGATCAAGCGCGCCGCGGTCTACGCCCTCTCCGACATCAAGGACGACGGCATCGCCCGCGACCTGAGCAAGCTGTCGACCGATCCGGACAAGGGCATCCGCATGCGCGTGGCCCACGCGCTGGGTCGCGCCAGCGGCCGCTTCGCCGAGGCGGGCAAGATGCTCGAGGCGATGATGAAGGACCGCGACAAGGAGGTCCGTGTCGCCGCCATCGACGCCATCGCGCTGCGCAAGCACCAGGGCGCGTTCAGCGGGCTGATGCGGCTGATCAACTACCCCGACCCCAAGATCAAGCGGGCCGTGTTCAACGCGCTGCTGGCGCTCCGGACCGGCGAGAACGCCCAGGCCCTGCGCTTGAAGTTCCGCAAGGGCATGGAGACCCGGGACTCCGACGTGCGGCTGGTGTGCATCCGCGCCCTCTCGGAGGGCACCGTCGTGGGCGACATGGACGCGCTGCGACAGGCCAGCTTCGACCGCAGCGTCGAGGTCAAGAAGGCCGCCATCCTCGTGCTGGGCGACAGCAAGCTGCCTGAGGCCATGGAGGTGCTCGCCCTCTGGTTCGCCGACGCCGACGTCAAGGTGCGCGAGCTCGCCCTCGACAACTTCGCCAAGATCAAGGCCGGTGGCGCGTGGAAGGCCAAGCGCAAGCGCTACCTCAACGACTTCGTGGGGACGCCGGGGCAGCCCAAGGCCCTCGTCGCCAAGGCCAAGAAGATGATGTAGCGCCGCGGCCGCCCGACCGCGATGCGGCAGGGCGCGCACGTGGGCATGAGGAGCCGCTCCATGAACCGCCACGGCTCCGCCTCGGGTGGGCGAAGGCTGACCGCCCGTCGTGTCCCCAAGGGGCTGCTGCTCAGCGTCTTGGCGGCGTGCTCGCTCGTCGCTTGCATCGAAGCGCCGGCGCCCGCCGACCAGGGTGATCCCTACCCCGAGCCGCAGGCCTTCGGCGACCTCACCGGTCCGGGGGGCCCTCAGGTCACCTACACCAGCGCGCAGCTCGACAAGACCTGCGCCTGGGTCAGCGGCGGTGAGGGCGACACCACCCAGCACCACAACATCGTGACCATGTACGACGGGCTGATGCTCATGCCCTGGTCGCCGGAGACCTCCAAGAACGGCGGGGTCACCTTCTTCGACATCAGCGACCCCTGCGCGCCCAAGACGCGGGGCTACGCCGCCACGACGCGCATGCGCGAGACGCACTCCGTGGGCTTCTCCGAGCGCAGCGACGCGTCCTTTGCGGTGGTCAACCACGGCGAGATCGTCTTCGGCAGCGAGAAGCCCTTCCAGGGCGGCGTCCTCTTCTGGGACATCACCGATCCCACCGCGCCCACCGAGGCCGGCGTGCTCAAGTTCGACGAGTTCGCCTACCCCGACGCCTACGCCTTCGTCGTGTTGAGCGTGTTCTGGCAAGGCGACGTGGTCTACGTGGCCAGCGGCGACAACGGGCTCTACATCGTCGACGCCAAGGACCCCACGCAGCCCAAGCTGCTCGGCCGCTACGTGTTCGATCCCATCTTGCGGGCCGGGCAGGTCATCGCCGTGGGCAACCTGCTGGTGGTGGCCGCGGCCGACGAGGCGCGCGCGGTGCTGCTCGACATCTCCGATCCCGTCGCGCCCAAGGCCATCGCGGGCGGGGACTTCGTGGTGGCCGACAAGGAGGGCAAGCCGCGCAAGGCCTACTTCGCCAACCTCGCCGGCTCGCACCTCTACTTCACCCGCAAGGACAACGGCGGCGGGCTGATCGTCTACGACATCCAGGATCCGAGTCAGCCCACCTTTGCGGGTCAGATCACCACCGACGGCAAGGGCGGCTACGTCACGGTCAAGGACGACATCGCGGTCTCGGGAGAGAGCAACCACGCCGTGGTCATCGACGTCAGCGATCTCAAGAACATGAAGGAGATCAAGCGTCTGAAGATGCCGGGTGACCTCGACACGGCGACGCCCATCGGCAACGTCATCGTGCTCTCGGTCGACGACAAGGCCGACGCGGACAAGGCTGGCTCCGGCATGGTGCCCTTCCTCGCCGAGCCGGACGTCAAGGGGCCCGCTGTGACCTGGGTCTATCCGGCAGACGGCGCCGTGGAGCTCGCCCGGAGCAGCCGGGTGGGCGTGACCTTCAGCGAGCTGGTGGAGCCCAAGAGCGCCTGGGCTGGCTCGGTGCGGCTCTACGAGACCGACAAGGGGCCCGCGCGCGGGCGCGTACACGGCGCGGTCAACGCGCAAGAGCTGGTGGTGAACTTCACGCCGCGGGAGCCGCTGCAGGCGAGCACCCGCTACACCTTGGAGATCCCCGCGGGCGGGGTCACCGACGCCAACGGCAACCCCACCGAGTCCGGGTTCACAGCGACGTTCACCACCGGAGCCCTGTGAGCCTCAGCCGCCCCACGGCGCTGTGGAGCCGCGTGGCGCTGCTGCTCTTCTGCGCCGCCCTGGGGCCGGGCTGCAGCGCAGGGGAGCCCGAGCTGGACGGGGGCGGCGGCGCGGTGCCTGGACCGGTCCCCACCTCCGTCAGCGTGAGCGCGCCCTTCGCCGTGCTGGTCGACGAGGCCGCCGCCCTGGTGGCGACGCCGGGGGCCGCCGCGGTGGCGCTCCGCTGGGATTTTGGCGATGGGTCCACGGGTCAGGCGGAGAGCCCGGGCACGACGGTCACCGCCACCCACGCCTGGGGCCAGCCGGGCACCTATGTGGTCACCGCGCGGGCGGTCCACCCCCAGAGCGCGACCACGGGGCTGAACCTCGACGCCACGGCCCAGATCACGGTGCAGGTGCTCGCCAAGCCCGTGTTCGCGCCCCAGACCAGCGGGACCCTGGCGGTGACCCCCGACGGCGACGCCGTGCTGGCGCTGAGCGAAGACGCCGACGTGGTGAGCCTCTTCACCCGCCAGCCCGGGACCCCGACGACCCCGGAGACCTGGGCGCTGACGCGGCGCATGGCCACCTGCGACCGGCCGCGGTCCCTCGCGCTGGAGCCGGGCGAGCAGCCCACCCGGCTGGCGGTCGCCTGTCAGGACAGCGACGAGGTGTGGCTGCTGCGGCTGAGCGACGGCGCGGTGCTGGCCAGCCACACCTTCCCCTGGGGGAGCGCGCCCTACGCCGTGCTGTGGCGCGCCGACGGCCTCTACGTCACGCTGCGGTACCGCGGCCAGGTGGCGCGGCTCGGCGCCAAGGGCGACGCCCTGGCCCTGGCGTCGGCGACCACGGTCGTGACCGACGCGCGCGGCCTGACCCACCTCCCCGGCGGCGACCTGCTGGTGAGCCGGTGGCGCTCTCCGGCCCAGCGGGGCGAGCTGGCGCGCTGGAACCCGAGCACCGGCGCGGTGTCCCTCGTGCCCCTCGCGTGGGCCGACCTCGCGCCAGCTGACAGCGAGTCCGGCGGCGTGCCGAGCTACCTCGACCAGGTCCTGATCCCGCCGCAGGGGGGTGAGGGCTTCGTCCCCGGCCTGCACGCCAACAACCGCGACGGCGGGCACCGCAACGGGCAGGCCCTGGCCCACGACACGGCCACGCGGGCCATGGTCGCCCGGCTCAAGCTGGCGCTCGGCGCCGGTGGCGGGCTCGACTCGCTCAGCGAGATCGCCGACCAGAAGTGGCTCTTCGAAGACCGTGGGCTGGCGCAGGCGGGGGCCATCTCGCGACGGGGCGCCTGGCTCTACCTGGCGATGCGGGGCTCCCGCTCGGTGGAGCGCTTCGACCTCACCCGGGGCGGGGTGCAGAGCGGCGCCATCCTCGGGGTCGGCTACGCGCCGCAGGGGCTCGCGCTCAGCCCCGACGGGCGCTGGCTCTTCGTCGACGCGCAGCTCTCCCGCGAGCTGGTGGTGTACCGGCTGGCAGAGCGGGGGCCGCTGCCGCAACAGCCCCTGGTTCGCCTGCCGCTGCACGACACCGAGCCCCTGCCGAAGGCTGTGCTGCGCGGCAAGCAGCTGTTCAACGACAGCTTCGACACCCGGCTGGCGGACGACGGCTACATCGCGTGCGCGCACTGTCACCTCGACGGCGAGTCCGACCTGCGCACGTGGGACTTCACCGACCGGGGCGAGGGGCTGCGCAACACGCCGAGCCTCCACGGCCGCGCGGGGACGGGGCACGGGCCGGTGCACTGGAGCGCGAACTTCGACGAGATCCAGGACTTCGAGCACGACATCCGCGGTCCTTTTGGGGGCAGCGGGCTGCTGAGCGACGCCGACTTTGCCAAGGCCAACACCACGCTGGGAGCCCCCAAGGCCGGGCTCTCCGCCGAGCTCGACGACCTGGCCGCCTACGTCACCAGCCTCAGCGCCTGGCCCCGGAGCCCGCACGCCGAGGCCGGCGGCGCCCTCTCCGAGGCGGCCCAGCGCGGGCAGGCGCTCTTCCAGAGCGACGCCACCGGCTGCACCGGGTGCCACACGGGTCCAGACGGCACCGACAGCGGCTTCGTCAGCCCGGGCCAGCCGCGCCTGCACGACGTCGGTACGCTCGGCCCCGGCTCCGGCAAACGGCTCGGTGGCGCGCTGCCCGGCATCGACACGCCCACGGTGCGCGGGCTGTGGAACGCGGCGCCCTTCCTCCATGACGGCTCGGCGCCGACGCTGCTCGCCGTGCTCACGACGCGCAACAGCGGCGACACCCACGGCAAGACCAGCCACCTCAGCCAGGGTCAGCTCGCCGACCTCGTGGCCTACCTCCGGAGCCGGTGATGCCAGCGCTCACTCGCCGCGCCTTTCTCGCCACCGCTGCGCTGGCCGCCTGCGGCAAGTCCGCGCCCCGCGCCACCGCTGGCGTGCCCCCAGCTCCCGCGGCCGCCGCGCCCTCGGCTGCCGCCCAACCCGCCCGTCCGCGCTCGCCGTCCACGCCCGCCTCCGCCAAGCCGGGGGTGCGCCCTCGCCGCGTCCCCGGTCGACACGTGGTGGTCGTGGGCGCCGGCGTCTCCGGTCTGGCCGCCGCGCAGTCCCTCCTGGCGGCCGGCTTCTCCGTCGAGGTGCTCGAGGCGCGCGACCGCATCGGCGGCCGGGTGTGGACCGACCGCAGCCTGGGCCGGGCCATCGACCTCGGCGCGTCGTGGATCCATGGCGTCCGTGGCAACCCGATCTCCAAGCTCGCCCGTGGCCTGCCCACCCGCTCGACCGACTACGGCAGCACCTGGCTCTACGACCACCGCGGCAAGCGCGTGCCTTCGGCGCAGCTGGCCACCCTGCAGCGCGGCTTCGTCCAGGCCTTGCAGCGCGGCCGCGCCGTGGTCGAGGAGCGGGAGCGCGACGAAGCCCTCGCCGCCGCCCTGGAGCGCGGCAAACCCACGAGCGCGCTCTCGCCCCTCGAGGCCCGCCACCGTGCGTGGGCCCTGGCGAGCCTGGAGACGACCACCGGCGCTGGCGTCGGCGGCCCAGGCGCGGCGCACCCCGACTTCTGCGCTGGCCGCTCGCTCAGCAGCTGGTGGTATGACGAAGACGAGGCTTTCAAGGGCGCGGACGTGCTCTTCCCCAAGGGCTACGACCAGGTCTTCCGCCGGCTGGTGACGCAGCGCCCGGCGCTGGCCGGGTCGCTCCGCCTGGGTGTGCGAGTGCAGGCGCTCCGGCGCAGCGCGACTGGGGTGTCGCTGGACACCTCGGCCGGCGAGGTGCGCGGCGACTTCGCCGTGGTCACCCTGCCGCTCGGCGTGTTGCAGGCCGGCGCCGTGCGCTTCGAGCCGGCCCTGCCAGCGCGCCACCGCGGCGCCATCGCGCGGCTCAACATGGGGCTGCTCGACAAGGTCGTGCTCACCTACGCCCGCCCCTTCTGGCCCACGTCCCCGGCCTTCTTCGGGCGCTTCGCGAGCGCGACGACGGGCGCCCAGGCGCGGTATTGGCCGGAGCTGATGAACCTCGCTGCGGTCGACGGGCGCCCCTGGCTCATGGCCTTCGTCGGCGGACCCTTCGCCCGCCGGGTCGAGGGGCTGAGCGACGCGCAGATCAGCGCCGAGCTCACCGTGCGGCTGCGTCAGCTCTTCGGCGCGCATGTGCCGGCGCCCACCGCAGTGCGTGTCACGCGCTGGGCGCGCGACCCCTACGCCCTCGGCAGCTACAGCCACGTGCCGGTCGGCGCCTCGCTCAAGGATCATCACAAGCTGACCGCGCCGGTCGGCGGGCGCGTCTTCCTCGCCGGCGAGCACACCCACGCGACCTATCCGGGCACGGTCCACGGCGCCTGGCTGAGCGGCCTGCGCGCGGCCCAGCAGGTGCGGCGCGCGTAGCCCCACGCCGGCCCTACCGCCGGGCCTCGAACGAGATCACCTTCGCCATGCCCTCCGACACGTGCCAGAGCCCGCCGGGTCCATAGGCCACCGACTCGCCCTGCTTCTCCTTGGGCTTGCTGACGCGGTGCCATCGCCGCTTGGCCAGCCCGGCGACGCCGAGCTTGCCGACGCACACCTCCCACACCGCCTTGTACGTGCGCACCGCCACACGGCCGAGCTGCGGGTCGTAGTCCATGCCGGTCACCAACGCGCCGTGGCCGGTCACCGCCTTGCCCTTGGGGCTCAGCAGCACGGCCTCGCCGTCGAGCTTCGCCACCTGCTCCCAGGTCGCCGAGCCGGCGCGAAAGGGGGCGCGCATCACGCGGATGGTGCGCTTGCTCTTGGTCAGGATCCACACGACGCCCGCCGGGTCCACGGTGAGCGCCTCGCTGTTGTGCGCCCGCTTGGGGAAGCGCACCGCCATGGTCTCCAGGGCCCGAACCCGCAGGTCGCCCTTGCGCGGATCCGGCTCCACCAGCCGATGCACACGCACCACCTTGCGCGCGCGCTCGTTGTTGCCGATGTCGGCGATGTAGAGGCAGCGCTTGCCCTTGAGCGCTCCGCCACAGGGGCCGGCCGAGAGGTCTTCCCAGTCCGCGTCCGGCGGCTGCGGCAGGCCGAAAGACAGGGTCGCCACCCGCTTGCCGGTGACCGCGTTCACGGCGTAGAGGCGGCCCTCGGCGCCGTCGTTGTGGGTCCACAGCACGTTGGGGTCGGCCGCGCTCACCACCAGCCCGCTGGCCTCGTCGATCATCGGCGGCAGCGTGCCGCGGCGCACCGGTCGCTTGTACGCGCCGCAGCGCTGGCCCTTCGCGCTCGGCTCTGCGGCGGGCGTCGCGCGGCGGGCGGGGCCCGCGGGCTTGGTGGACTTGCCGCAGCCGGCGAGCGGGAGCAGCAGGCTCAGCCCCGTCAGCGCGACGACCAGGGGGCCAGCCAAGGCGCCGCGGCAGGCGGGCTCACGGGCGACGGGCGTCCGCCGGGCCGCGCTCGCTGGGTGGGATCGACAGACTCGCACGCGCTTGGCCTCCTCGTTCAGGCGGTGTGGACGCCGGGCAGGCTACCAGACTGCGCCGCCACGCTCGCCCCCTCGTCGCGCCCCCTCGTCGCGCCCCATCGTCGCCCCGCGCCGTCGCCACCCTCGTCCGCATAGATCGTCCGCTCGCCTCAGGCGTCTGTGCCGAGCAAGGGGAGACCCTCCCGAGGCCCGTCGGGAGTTCAACACCATGAGAAGAGGATTCATGCTCGCGCTGGCGGGCAGTTTGTTGGCGTTGCTGGGGCCGGTGGTCCTGCCCTTCGTCACCGTCATCGAAGAGGAGACCAGCCTGGCGGGCTATCAGCTCGACACCGGGCTCGCGAGCCTGGGCCTGGCGCTCGTCGGGCTGGGCGTCGCGGCCTGGTTCGGCCGCCGCCGGGTGCAGAAGGCGGGCTGGGCGCTCGCGTCCTTCGCCACGGCGCAGCTGGCGCTGATGACCTGGACCTACATGGACGTGTGGCGGCTGGTGCCGTGCACGGCCGAGGGGCTCAGCGGCTGCGACGCGCGCACCGGCGGGCTGATCGAGAACACCCTCGTGTCCCTGGACTGGGGCATGGCGGTGGGGGTGCTTGGGGCCGCGCTGGCGGTCGTCGGCGCGCTCCTGGTGCTGCTCGCGCACCCGCAGTACGGCAAGGCCGCGCGCTTCCTGCGGGTCGGGCTGCGCTGGCAGGGTGAGACCGTGAGCCAGCGGATCTACTTCCGCCGCAAGGCCGTGACGGTGGGAGAGGCTGATTTTGCCGCCTTCCAGCTGCCTGCGGCCGGGCTGCGCCTGCACCAGCTGCTGACCCCGGTGAAGGGCGCGTCCGACGCCTGGTACCTCACCGTGCCGGCCGGCATGGGGGCGCAGTGTCACGTCGGTGGAGAGCCGCGCGAGCTGGCCGGTGGCGACGTGGTGCGGGTGCACCGCGGCGACGCAGGGCTGATCCAGGCGGGTCCAGACCTGAGCCTGAGCTTCGACTTCATGGCCGCTGAGACCGCGGTGCTCGACGGCGGCACCAACCCGGACGACGCCGGCCTCGCCGTGTCGTTCACCCTCGCTGCTGGCATGGTGCTCATGCTGCTCTTCAGCGCCTTCATGCAGCAGCGGCGCACCTCGCGCCTCGGGCTCACCGAGTCCTTGGCGATGCATCAGGACGCGATGATCCCGGTGGAGGTGGCGCTGCCCGACGAGGAGGATCCGGAGCCCCTGAGCGAGACGCCGGAGGAGGAGGTCACCGCCAAGGCCGCGCCCGA